>JADDQE010000094.1 GCA_016781525.1 bacterium
ATTATTCCCGCCTTCGAGAAGCAGCACCCCAACATCAACATCAACTTCCAGCCGACAGCCCCAGCCGAGTACAACGCCGCGCTTAACACCAAGCTCCAAGGCGGCACCGCTGGTGACCTGATTACCTGCCGACCGTTCGACGCCTCGCTCAAGCTCTTCACCGATGGTCACCTTGCGGCGTTGAACGACTTGAAGGGCATGGAGAACTTCAATGATGTCGCGCGCAGCGCCTGGGTCACGGATGACGGCCAGACAACCTTCTGTGTGCCCATGGCCTCGGTAATCCACGGCTTTATTTACAATCAGGAAGCCTTTGACAAGGCCGGCGTCCAGGAGCCCGCTACGTTAGAAGAGTTCATTGCGGTATTAGAAAAGATCAAGACGGATGGAACATATATACCGCTCGCGATGGGTACGGCGGACCAGTGGGAAGCTGCCACAATGGGCTTCCAGAACATTGGCCCCAACTTCTGGAAGGGCGAGGAAGGCCGTCAGGCGCTGATCAAGGGCGATGCAAAGCTCACCGATCAGCCCTACGTCGATACGCTCAAAGCGCTCGCCCAGTGGCAGCCGTACCTGCCGTCGGGCTACGAGGCGGTCAAGTATCCTGATGCCCAACAGCTCTTTACCCTTGGCAGGGCGGCGATTTATCCCGCGGGCTCGTGGGAAATCGCACTCTTCAACAAGGATGCCAATTTCAAAATGGGTGCGTTCAAGCCGCCGGTGGCGAATGCCGGCGATCAGTGCTATATCAGCGATCACACCGATATTGCCCTTGGCATGAATCCCAAAACGCAGCACCCGGCCGAAGCACGTCAGTTCCTGGAGTGGATGACGACGCCCGAGTTCGCCGAGCTGTACAGCAATGCCTTACCAGGCTTCTTTACACTGTCCAATCATGACGTCAAGCTCCAGGATCCGCTCGCTCAGGAGTTCATGAGCTGGCGCAGTGAATGCGAGTCTACAATCCGCAACTCCTACCAGATCCTGTCGCGCGGCGAGCCAAACCTCGAAAACGAGCTGTGGCGCGTCAACGCCCAGCTGCTGAATGGCAAGCTGACGCCGGAGCAGGCCGCCCAGGAGCTGCAGAGCGGCCTCGAAAAGTGGTATAAGCCCAACTCATAAAGCTTCCGCATGTCGGCGAACGATCTTGAGGTTAGTAGGGGCGCTGGCGCGCCCCTCTGCCAAGCGTTGCCGACGGCACCTCAGGTTTGGAGTATAGGTTGTGCGACAGCAACGTAGCCGTAAACCCTTTCCGACCCATATCGTCGTCTTCCTTCTGCCCGCAGTCGCGATCTACACCATCTTTATGATCTGGCCACTGCTGGACTCGCTCCGCCTAAGCTTGGTTGGTGGCTCAGGAGCACAAGCAGGACAATTTGTCGGGCTGCAAAACTACCACACGCTGCTCACCGATCCGCAGTGGGCGCCGCGTTTTTGGGGTGCGCTGCGCAATAATCTCATCTTTTTCGCGATCCATATGCTGGTGCAAAATCCGATCGGGCTATTGCTGGCGGTGTTGCTCAACGCGCGGGTACTGCGTGGGCGGGCCATCTATCGCACGCTGCTCTTCGCGCCGACGATGCTCTCAGTCGTGATCGTGGGCTTCATCTGGCAATTGATCTTGAGTCCGCTCTGGGGTGTTGCCGGGGGAATGTTGAAGCTGGTTGGACTTGGCGGGTTGTATCAGCCGTGGCTGGGGCTGGAACGAACCGCGCTGCCCACGTTGTCGCTGATCTCGGTTTGGCAGTTCGTAGGTATCCCGATGATGCTGTTTTTAACAGCGCTCCTTGCCATTCCCGAAGAGCTGGACGAGGCGGCACGTGTTGATGGCGCAGGTGCTTGGCGCGCCTTCTGGTCAATCAAGTTCCCACTGATCTTGCCAACGGTCGGCATTGTGACGGTACTTACCTTTGTCGGCAACTTCAATGCGTTTGATCTGATTTACTCCGTGAAAGGCGCGCTTGCAGGTCCAAACTTTTCTACCGATCTCCTGGGAACCCTCTTTTATCGGACGTTCTTTGGCTTTCAGCTTCAGGCAGGTAACCCGCCGATGGGCACCACAGTTGCGATGATGATTTTTCTGATTATCCTGGCAGGGGTGCTGCTCTACCTCTTCGTCTGGCAGCGCCGGGTGCTCACCTATGAGCTCTAGCACTGTTCAACACAACATCAGCGCCACACAGACTGGCCGCTCGACGGCTATGGGTCACTTCCTGCGCAGGCTCGCACCACACATCGTCTTGCTCTTTTTCACGGCAATTGCCACGCTGCCGATCGTGTTGATTGTGGTCAACTCCTTCAAGAACCGGTCGGCAATCTTCGGTACACCATTTGCCCCACCGCTGCCTGGATCATTTAGCTTGGAGGGCTACAACACCATTGTCAACCAGTCTGATTTTGGACGGTATTTTGGTAACAGCCTGTTCGTGACGCTGGTGTCGATGACGTTGATCCTGCTGACAGGCGCGATGGCATCCTTCGCCCTTTCAGAGTATCGCTTTCGTGGTGCCACGCTCCTGGGTCTGTATCTAGCCCTTGGCATTATGATCCCGATCCGTCTTGGCACAGTTAGTATTTTGTATCTGATTGTGGGCATGAACCTCGCCAACACGCTATGGGCACTGGTAGTGGTCTACACGGCGCAGGGCTTGCCACTGACGATATTTATTCTTTCCCAATTTATGCGGCAGGTGCCGAGCGAGCTTAAGGATGCGGCACGGATCGATGGAGCCAGCGAGTACCGGGTCTTTCGACTGATCGTGCCACTCGTGCGGCCGGCGATCGCAACCGTTGCCGTGTTTATCATGATCCCGATCTGGAACGACCTTTGGTTTCCGTTGATTCTGGCACCGTCTGAGCACACCTGGACCGTCACACTTGGCGCGCAGCAGTTTCTGGGGCAGTTCGTCAGCGACTGGAATGCGGTGCTCGCGGCCTTGACGCTGGCGATCGTGCCAATCTTAGTGTTGTACGCAATCTTCTCGCGGCAGCTGATCCGCGGATTGACTGCCGGCGCAACCAAGTAGCAGCGGCGACCCGACTAGCAGGCAGCGCCCCCGTTCAACAGCGCCGATCAGCAGGTTTAGGCCCAAAGCTATCGTGCGGCGTCCAGGCGTGCTAGGGATAGCGCAACCGGCACATTCGAGCGCGCGGACTGATAGGCGCCGATGGCGAGCTCGACCGCCCGCAGCCCATCCTCGCCCGAGATCGGCGCAGGCTCGCCGTTACGCACTGCGCGTACCCAGTCCTCCAGCATCAGGCGATCCAGATTATCGCCCCAGGATCGCCACTCGGTACGACCGCGCGCGTTGTCGAAAAACTCGACATTCTGGGCGAATACGTCCACGCTAGCCACTCCGGTGGTTCCGGTAACCTCCATCGTCACGTCACCCCAGATAGGGAACGCATTGACCGGACGCGACCAGCTAGCGTCGAGGCTGGCAAATAGCCCGCCCTGCAGAGTAATCAGCAACAGCGCACTGTCGTCGACGGCAATTGGGTGATGGCGGGTAGCGGTCTCAGCATAGACGTGCGTGAACTCACGCTGCCAAATCCAGCGCAACAGGTCCGCGACATGAACCGTGTGATCCATGACGGCGCCACCGCCGGCACGCTCAGGATCGGCAAACCAGCTTCCAGGAAACCTTCCCCGATTCGTCGCGCGAATCATCAGCGTCTCACCGAGCATGCCGCCTTGAACCGCTTGGCGCAAGCCTTGGACGGCCGCACTGTAACGCACGGGAAAGGCCGTACCCAGCTGTACGCCCGCGTCAGCACACGCTTGAACCATTTGGAGCGCGTCGTCCACCATCGTAGCGAGCGGCTTTTCGCAGAGCACTGGTACCCGCGCGGCAGCCGCGGCAAGCACCAGCACTTTATGTCGCGCGTTCTCCGCCGTCACGATCACCGTATCGACCGCGTCCAGGAGGTCGCTCAGGACGGGGTAGAAACGGGTGGCGTGCGCTGCGGCAGCCTGTTCCCCCCGCTCCACGACGTCATCCCAGATGCCTGTCAACGTTACGCCCGGTATCTCGCGCAATGCCTTGGCATAGTCCGGCGCGTGAACATGCGCAAAGCTCACAATCCCTACTCGCAACGAACTACTCTGCATGCTGCAGCTCCTAAGAGGGCTAGATTGAGGGGGCGAAGGTCATCGGCCGGCCAGAGCGCATGCTTTTGATCGCCCCGAGCGCGAGGCGAAGCGCTTCCAAGGCGTCCTCGCCACTGGAGCGCGGCGACGGTCCCCCGGTAAACCAGCGGATCACATCGCGCATCTGCAGCAGATAAGGATCGTCGACGAGCCCGCCGGTTGGCACGGCTACACCGGCGGCGCCAGTCGACGGCGCTAGCTCAAAGGTCAAGGGCGTTGTTCCGGCGCTTGTGGCTCGAATCAAGCCGGCACTTCCTGACACTTCCAACGTCGTGCGAAAGCCGCTGGGATACGACCAGCTACCCTCGGCGTAGGCAAGCGTTCCACTCTGGAAGCGCACAATCGCCATGGCACCATCTTTGTCCGGATTGGAGCGAAAAGTGAGTCCCTGCGCGTGCAACCGCTCGACCGGCCCGAAGGTCCAGCGGAGCCAGTCGAAGTCATGAATCATCATATCGAGCACAACGCCGCCACTGCGGGCAATATCGGCATACCAGTTGTCTGGAACACGGGGATACCCCGCGCCGCGGGTTGTTCGAGCCACGCCCGGTGTACCCAGCTCCCCCTTTACAACCATGTCGTGCGCAGAAGCATATTCGGGGAAGTAGCGCACGACGTGACCAACGGCAAGCTTAACGCCTGCCTCAGCAACAGCCTCCAGCATGGCTTCGGCCTGCTCCAGCGTCCGTGCTAAAGGTTTCTCACAGAGGATATGCTTGCCTGCGCGCGCTGCTTCGACGACGACGTCGTGGTGGCTATCGGTAGGGACCGCCACGACAACCGCATCAACATCTTGCCGCTCCAGCACCGCGGTTGACGAGGGCAGCACGTCAGCCCCAAGCTCCATGGCAAACAGCCTCATCGAATCGGAGATATAACGAGCGCCAAATGCAACGACTTGTACGTTTTGAATTTGGCTAAGCGCAACCGCGTGCACCCGGCCCATAATGCCCGCTCCGATCACACCGATCCGCATAAGCCGAGCTCCTTCAGTAATCGCAGTGCTGCCGACAAGGGCGTGTCCGAGATAAGTATGCGCCATGTGCGGCCCCACATGCGAGCGCCTGAACACCCGCATCTCCGCTAGAGCGTCCCCCGTTCGTGAGCGGTGAGCGCACAAGCCTGGTTCTCCCACGCATCTGCACACTCTTCATCCCGGTCGCTGCACACGATCAGTCGGAGCCCTCATTGCTCCGCTCATCGCCCTCAGCCGCGCTCAGCGGAAGACGCAGCGTGAAGGTACTACCACTCCCCAGCGTGCTAGAGACCGCTATCGTACCTCCATGATGCGTTACGATCTCATGGACTAAGTAGAGGCCGATGCCCAATCCACTAATATGTTGCCCATCGACATTACTTGCACGGTAAAAGCGCTGGAACAGATGCGGGAGCGCCGCTTCAGGAATACCAATGCCTTGATCCCGCACCGACACCAGCACCTCGTCAGCCTCACGCCATAATTGGAGCGTGATTACGCCGCCATCCGTACTATATTTTATTGCATTCCCGAGTAAGTTTTGCAGCACTTGCTCCAGCAAGCGTTCGTCACCCCACACAACCGATGACGGCTCAGTTGTGCCGAAATGAATACTGTGTCGCTCGAGCGTCGGCTCCAGCTCTTCCACGACGCGCCGTGCAAGCGAGACCATGTCCACCACGCCAAGCTCGATTCGGAACTTGCCCAGCTCGATCCGAGAGATGTCGAGCAATGTTGAAATTTGCTTATTGAGCCGCACGGCCTGCTCGACAATTACCTGGAGCGCGCGCTGATCCCGCTCGCCGAATGCTTGCGCCCGGGTCGCGCGGCGCTGCAAAACCTGGGTATGCCCCAGTACAATCGTCAAGGGCGTTTTCAACTCGTGCGATGCGATCGAGAGGAACTCATCACGCATCTGGATCGCCGCCTGTGCCTCTTCATAGAGTGCAGCATTATCAATCGCCATGGCCGCGCGCATCGCGAAATCAACCGCAAGCGCGAGATCTGCCGGCTCATACTGGCGGCGTAAGCTTGCTGCGACAAGGGTTATTGCGCCGAGCGTTCGTCCGCGGGCTCGAAGCGGAACAACCATGCCGGAGCGCAGGCCCAAGGTACGGAGCAATGCCAGATGCTCGTCATCCTGCACCACCTTACGCAGAAGTTCATCCGAGATCGACGGGATCAACTCAGGCTGACCTGTACGTAGCACCCGCGGCACCCCATAATCTGCGTCTAGGTCGAGCGGGTAGCGCTGCCGCAAGCTACGTGCGAGCTCGACTTTTGCGGGATCGAGATGCGCCACTACCATCTGCCGGATTGCCCCATTCTCGAGGAGGTCGACGACACACCAATCGCCAAGCTCCGGCACGGCCAGACCGGCCACTTGCTCGAGTGTCTTTTGGTAATCGAGCGATGCAGCAAGGGCCACGCTCGCATCGACCAGGAAGCGTTGAACGTGCTCTGCTCGCTTCCGCGCCGAGATATCCTGCGAGATGCCGACAGTGCCGACAAGTTGACCTAGGGGGTCAAAAATAGGCGAGCAAGTAATCAAGGCAGGGAAGCGGGTTCCATCCCGATGCCGAACGAGAAGCTCCCCAGCCCAGCCCTCGCCGACCTGTAGGCGTTCCATAATTTGGACCGCTTGGGCACCTGCCTCAGGCGCTGGAATAAGCTCCCGAGCATCGCGGCCGAGCGCTTGGTCCTCGGTCCAGCCGTATAGTTGCTCGGCGAAGTGATTCCAATACTTAATCGCTCCCTGCATATCGGTGGCGATAACCGCCTGTTCCACGATATCCAACAGTCGGGCTTGAAAGCGGATCGCTTCTTCCGCCCGCTTACGCTCTGTGATATCGCGCACGTAGCCAATGAAGCGCGGCGGGCCCTCACCCGGAATCCGAGTAATTGCCAGCTCGACGGGGAATTCCACGCCATCACGCCGCACCGCAGCCAGCTCTAGCCGCCGGCCGATAATTTTGCTACTACCAGTTGCAAGGTAACGAGCTAGGCCTTGGCGGTGAGCCTGATGCAACGAAGGCGGCACGACTATCGCGACCAGCTCTGCTCCGAGCACATCCGCTCGGCGATACCCAAAGATGTATTCCGCAGCTTGGTTCCACTCCGTAATCAGGCCAGTGTGATCGATGCCAATAATGGCGTCGAGCGCGGTCTCCAAGATCGCGCCGGTATAGCGCTCGCTTTCGCGCTGCGCTTGCTGCGCCCGTCTGCGCTCGATGAATGAGCCTAACTGGCGACCTAGCCCCGCGGTTGTATCGAGCAACCGAGGATCCGTAGATTGGAGATCGCGGCTGAAAAATTCGAGCACGCCGAAGAAGTCAGTTTGGCCAACGATTGCAAAGGCAAATGCTGATTGCAATCCTTCTTGGGTCGCCATTACGAGCCGAGGAAAGTTTTGGTCTTGCAGAATGTTGGGAATCCACGCGGGCTCGCGGGTTGCCCACACTCGTCCAGGTAGGCCGACCCCAGCCGCCAGCTGCAACGCCTGGCTGGCCGCGAAAAACTGCGTTGGAGGCTGATCGAGGCTTGACCAGGTGGCAGTACAGGCCAGCTGATTGGTGTCGCCTTGAACACACCACAGCAGGCCGGTCTCCCAGCAAAACTGCTCCCCGATCACCTGCAAGATCGCAGCGGCGACATCCATGAAAGCGTTAGCATCGGATAAGATTTGCGTCACCTTATACTGGGCTGCCAAGCGGTCCACTGCCCGGTCACGTTCTGCAATCTCTGCTTGCAGCGACCGCAGCTGCTTTGCCAGTGCGAGGCGACCGCTTAGCACCGCTGCCAAGGTCTGTAGCGCCGTCAAATCCAGCCCATCAAACGCGTCAGGAACCTCGGCGGCGAGCTCGAACATCCCGCGTACATTGCCGTCCCATTCCAACGGCAGGGCCAGATACGCAGGCTGCCCATCACTCGAAGGCAGAGTGGAAGCCACTCGACTTGTGTTCGTATAGACTGCACCGCTCTCAATGACGGACCACGCGGGCTCATGCTCGGTCGATCACTTGCCCAAGCACTCGCGTGGGCGTGCTGCCCGAGGTCGCCTCGACCACCAGCTGCCCGTGCTCGACAGCGATGAGCGAGGCCGCAGTGATGGGTAGCACGAGTGACAGGTGCTCGAGCACAGAAGCTAGGATTCGACCAGAATCCGTTTCGTGGGTTGCGGTCGCGGCGATCTTGGCAACGATGGTAGCAAACTCCGCCGATAGCTGATTCGCTGGCGCGGAATGATCTGCCTTTAACATTTTCATAGTATCCAACTGGCGAAACCGATCGGGTCAACCTGATCTCGCATGATGATGCCATCAGGAACACGGATGAACGGCTGGACGTATGACTCCTACAGACTGCCTCCGTAACGTCCAGCAGCATACCTATCCATGTAAACAGATGTCAAGTGTCGAGTCGGGTGGCAGGCACTCGTCGAGGACAAATCGGTCACGCTTCGCATCGGCAACCATTGGGACGATGTGCATCCGAGGAGCAATACCGATGCCAGGCGCTTCACGAAACGTTCTGACGCCTCCGCTCTTCGAGAGCAAGGGATACACAGGGGGCTAGCTTGCGGGTTGGGGCTCACAAAGGATGGATGAAGTATTCAGCGGGGCGAGGTTTTTGCTCGCCCCGCTGTCGGGTGACCCATAGAAAGCTTGACGGCAGTGCGCTCATAACGATAGACAGCCCGGAGTACGTAGAGCCACAGCTATACGCGGCCAACCGCCTCGATGTAGTCAAGACTCTGGTGCCGGAAGTAGGTATTGTAGAGCTCCGCATAATGGCCGCCCTGACCTAGCAGCACATCATGACTCCCTTCCTCGATGATCTGACCCGCCTTAAGCACGATGATCCGATCGGCGTACACCACCGTCGATAAGCGATGTGCAATCACGATACTCGTACGACCTCTCATCACGCGGTCGAGCCCATCCTGAATTTGGACCTCGGTAAACGGATCGACGCTCGCGGTCGCCTCGTCCAGGATCAGGATTGATGGATCATGCAGCAGCACCCGCGCCAAAGCCACGAGCTGCCGCTGGCCCATGGAAAGCTGCCCGCCCCGCTCGCCCACATATGTATCGAGCCCATTCTCGAGGAGGTCAAGCCACTCGCCGCCTCCGATTTGACGGGCAGCCGCCATAACATCCTCGATCGAGGCGTCCTGTCGTCCGTAGCGAATGTTGTCGGCCACAGTTCCGGCAAAGAGAAACGGGACCTGGGGCACCAGGCCCAGGTGGCGCCGGTATGCACCAAGATCAAGCGTCCGGATATCACGCCCGTCGATTAGGATTTGCCCATCCTGAAATTCGTAGAAGCGGGCGATCAATCGAGCCAGGCTTGACTTCCCGGCACCGGTATGTCCAACAACTGCTAATGCCTCGCCCGGAGCAATCCGCAGCGAAAAGTTTGGCAGGATAACTGTCTCCGGATTGTACGCAAAGCGCACGTTACGAAACTCGATCTTGCCTTTGATTGTCGTCACCGGCTCCTCTGCCTGTTGAACCACGCGCGGTTCGGCGTCAATCAGGGCGAAAATTCGCTCGCTCGCGGATAACCCCTGCTGAAACTGGCTCCAAAATGAGGCGATGCTCGTAAGTGGGAAGAGAAAAATTAACAGACCCTGCACAAACAAAAACCAATCGCCGGTCGACACCGTACCCTCGAAGACGCGAAGCCCACCGAAGTACACTACGATTGCCGTGCCGATACCAGCAACAACATCGAGCATCGGGAAGATACTGAAGAAGGTGACTCCGCTGAGGAGGTTGACACGATAGGCCTGCTTGTTGATTGGCAGAAAGTCGTTGTAGATTGCGTTTTCCTGCCTAAAGGCCTTGGCTACGGCGATGCCGCTAACCGACTCCTGAATCGATGCATTGACAGCGGCGCGTGAGCGCTGGGCAGCACCAATCGTCCTGCGGGCGATACGCCGGAATGAAACAGCTACGAGCACAACGATCGGCGCGATGAGCAGCGTTAGCAGCGTTAGCTGGACATTGATTGACAGCAGGACGATGGTCACAATCAAGACCAGCAGCAGCTGACTGGCCAGATCCATCACCAGCATGACAACGTTGGTAAAATCCTGCGTATCGGATGTAACGCGCGCCACAATCTTGCCCGACGGAAACTCGTCATAGAATGACATGTCGCGGTCGGTAACTGCGGCAAAGGCATCGCGGCGAATCGCCAGCACGACATCACCAACTGCTGCAGCTGAATAGCTTTGCCGGACGTAGTTAAACAGCCAGGATAGACACGAGAGGACAAGCACAAGCAGGCCCAAACCAAGTAGGTATGGGAGCGGGGCTCCACTACCTCCCGCGCCGGCTAACACGTCGATACCGCGCGAGATAATCAGGGGCACGCCCATATCGACGACCGCTGCCAGCACAATCATCGCCGCCACAATACTCATGGTGCGCAGGTGCGGCGCGAAATACATCCGAATCCGCCGAATCAGCTCGCGGTCGCTGTATTCTCGATCATAGGCCTCTTTGTCCAGGCCGTCCAACACAAAGCCCATGATATTACTCCTGCTCGGCGACGGCTTGGCCGCCTAGCATTGAATGCGCTGGACCAGGCACAGCTGGTGATGCAAGGTCCGATTGGCGCTCATAGCGCGCAAAGATATGCCGATACGCGGCGCTACGCTCCAGCAGCTCGTCGTGTGTTCCTTGATCGACCAGCTCACCCCGTCGCAACACAAGGATACGGTCGGCCCAGCGGATCTGTGATAGCCGATGTGTGATCAGCAGCGTCGTGCGCCCTTGTAGAATCCGGCGCATTGCCCGCTGAATCTGGTCCTCCGTCGCGCTGTCGATGGCGCTGGTCGAGTCGTCAAGAATCAAGATGCGCGGGTTGGTCATGAACGCTCGAGCAATCGCGATGCGCTGACGTTGGCCGCCCGAGAGTGTCACGCCGCGCTCGCCGATCACGGTATCGTAGCCCTGAGGCAATGCCATGATGAAATCGTGCGCTTGGGCCTCGCGTGCGGCCTGCTCAACTTGGGCGCGTGTCGGTCGGCCCGGCGCGCCGAAGCTAATATTCTCGGCGATCGTGCGTGAAAAGAGGAAGATGTCCTGCTCAATCGTCGAGATTTGCGAGCGCAGGCTTTGTAGGCTCCACCTGCGCACGTCGACGCCATCGATCAAGAGCTCGCCGTCGGTTACATCGTAGGTGCGGTTGACCAGCTTCGTCAGGGTACTCTTGCCGGCGCCGGTCTGCCCGACAATCGCGATGGTCTCACCTGGGCGCGCGGCGAAGCTGATGTTTTTTAACATGGGCACGTCGGCGTAGCCATACGATACATTCCGAAACTCGATGTCGCCGCGCATGGGCTGTGATACGCCACCCTCGTTCGCGTCAAGCTCCGTTTCTGAGTTGATGAGCTCAAGAATACGGCCGGCGCTTGCCAGGCCCAGCTGAACCAGCGAGAAGGTAAAGATCGAGATGAACGTTGGAAACTTGAGGACGCCAAGCAGCCCCATAAAGCTGACGATCTCACCTACCGAGATAGCTCCGCCGCGGTAGAGGTAGAGTGCATGGGCAAAGCCTGCGCCATACATCACTCCATAGAGCAGTAGCGGCAGGTAGCGGGCGCGAATCTGCCCTTCCTTGACTGCCAAATCCCGAAACACACGCGCATCACGCTCAAACTTTGCGCGCGCGGTGCGCTCTTGAGCGTACGCCTTGATCACCTCGATGCCCGACACCGACTCGGTGAGGCCGGCATTCATGGTCCCGAATTGAACACGGGCTGCAGCCGCCACCGGATTAAGCTGCCGGGTATAGCGCCGCAACGCCCAGAAGAAGCAGACGGCAAAGAGCAGCGGGGCGGCTAGCAGCTCTGGCCGAAGCAGCCCGATGCCGACGAGCGGCGCGACAAAGCTCAACATCGAGCTAAAGATTAAGCTCATGCCAGGGCTCACCATAGCGTTCAGCATTCCGACGTCGTTGGTTGCGCGTGCCATAATGTCGCCGGTCTGCTGGCGGTTATGGAACGTTTGGCTCTTACCCAGCAGACTAATCATCAGCTCTTCGCGCGCGTCACGTGCAAAACGCTGCGCTAAAATCTCGAAGGTGCCGCTCGCAGCTAGCTGAACCACGGCTTGGACGAGCCGAACACCGGCGATCAGCAGTGCTATTCGCAGGAGCGTGTCCAGGCTGCGCTGCGGCGAGAGGATCAGGTCGAACGCTTGCCCGACCAGCATCGGCGCGTACGAAACGAGGGCGGCGTTGAAAACGTTCGCCAGAATGACAAAGATCGGGATAATGGGATACCGCACGAGGTGCGATATCACCCAGCGCGCTGGCGACGAGCGGTTATAGGCGTGCTCTCCCTCGACCCTAAACTCGCGTCTTTCCACACATTCCTCCGTAGGAGCGCAGCCAAACAACGCTAGGCCCCGACTAATATGTCGGAGCCTGACCGATGCGGGCCTACCTTCACCGTTGAGGTGGTTCTAGATACAGTGTACACCCGCTTGTGACAGCTACGGTCACGAGCGGCGAATTCACCAAGCCAAGCTTCGCGCGCTTCAGCGATAGCAGCGCGGGCACACGCCTAGACCTGATATATCTGTATGAGATTACCACATGTATCGTTGAATACCGCCACGGTCGTTGGTCCTATTTGTGTTGGTTCCTGCGTAAACAGGACACCCAAATTCTTCAGTCTTTCGCACTCGTCTTGAATATCGTCGACCGCAAACGCCGCCGCTGGTATTCCTGCGTCAAATAACATCTTTTGATATGCTTGAGCGGCTCCGGCAAGCGCCGGATTAGCGTTCGGCTCAAGCAGCAGCTCGATATCGTCCGAACCTTCCGGGGAGCCGACGGTTAACCACTTGAACTCCCCTGCAGGCATATCCATTTTGTTCACAAAGCCCAACGTCTCCGTATAAAACTTAAGCGCTTTGTCCTGATCGTCGACCATGACACTCGTGAGCTTAATCTTCACCGCGGGCCTCCTTTCTCGACGTGCAACGTTCAGCACGACGCCACGAACGACGTCACATATGAGCTACATAAAAGTTACTTCTATGCTGTGACAAGTACCGTCACACCCGCTCAGCGTACGTAAGCTAATACGTGAAAGCACCCCGGCGAGGTGTTTATGCTGTGATTACGCGTGCTTGCAGTGCTCATAGCTTCCATGGTTCAAGGCGGCAGCCACATCTCCGCAATGTGAACGGGTCCCGCTCGGACCAAAAATTGTTTTGCTGCCGCTATAAAGGAAGCGTAGTGCGCGGTCTAAAAGTTGCAACGTGCGCCTGCCGCTCATACGACAGCAAGACTCGCTGCAAACGCCATGCTAATCATAATCTAACCAGGCCGAGGTGCAATGAAGACGATCAAGCCAGTCGGGAAGCTTCAGCAACTATGGATCGACATCCGCTCTAGTCTCTGGTTTGTACCAACCATTATCGTGTTTGGTGCGATCACGCTTGCGCTGGGGCTGATCGAAATCGATCAGCAGATCGATGACCAATTACGGGGCTGGTGGCCACGGCTCTTCGCTGCGGAAGCCGAGGGTTCCCGAGCGATGCTCTCGGCTATCGCCGGAGCGATGATCACCGTCGCCGGCGTTGTCTTCTCGATCACGATCGTCGCGCTGGCCTTAGCATCCAACCAATATACCTCGCGTGTCCTGCGCAACTTCATGCGCGACCCGATCACGCAAATCGTGCTCGGCGTCTTTGTCGCGATCTACGCCTACTGCATCCTGGTGCTCCGGACAGTCAGCAGCGGCGAAGGAGCCTTTGTTCCTTCCCTGGCGGTCTTCGGTGGTGTTGTCCTGGCGCTGATCGGGATTGGTTTTCTGATTTTCTTCATCCACCACATCGCGGCGTCAATTCAGGCATCCGAGATCATTGCGGCGGTCGCACGGGATACGCTCAAGGCGGTTGCGCGTTTGTTCCCGCAAGAGCTTGGCGAGGCAGCAGATGAAGATGACGAGCCGGAACATCAGATAATGAGCAATACGACCTGGCAAGTGGTTCCGGCAGGCACAACCGGGTATATCCAGAGCGTCGATCCCAACTCGCTGCTGGACTTCGCCCACGAGCGAGGGACTGTGGTGCGTATGGAACGCGGTGTCGGCGACTTCGTCGCTCAGGGTCGACCAATCGCCTCGCTCGCTCTGGATCACCCACCAGACGAGCCGACAATCAAGGCCCTGAACCGCATCTATGCGATCGATTCATACCGCACCACCGATCAAGATGCAGAGTTTGGGATCCGGCAGCTCGTGGATATTGCGTTAAAGGCTCTCTCACCTGGGATTAACGACACAACAACCGCAGTAACGTGTATCGAGTATATCTCGGTCATTCTGTTAGCGTGTGCACCGCGGGATATTGAGCCCCCCTATCGCTATGACGAGGGCGAGCTTCGCGTGATTGCGCGCGGTCCCACTTTCGAACGGCTCGTCTCGCTTGCCTTTGATCAAATTCTCGAGAACGCGGAAGGCAACACCGAAATTATCACCCGGCTGCTCACGTCGATTGAGCAGATTGCCGAAGCGGTACGTGGCCCACGACGACAGCGCCTTCTGGCCCGTCAGGTGGCGGTCATCGGCGAAGTGGGCCTGCGAAGTGCGAAGTCCAGCTATGCGCGGGGCATTATCGAGGACCACCTAAGACGGGTTGATGACCGGCTAGCGGTCCAGGCAGACCGTTCCCATTACGCATAATAGCAAACAAAACCTCCGAAACACAAGCGCTGGTTCGCCTCGCTTCTCGGGAAAGCCTCGTCGATGTGGCGCTGCAGGATCGTAGCGCTTGCGCAACCTCCGATACTCGCGATAATTACTGCAACGCAGGGAGGCATCGATGGCCCAATTCAACGGCTTGGATTTACACCTGGGAAATTTGTCACGGTTATCACCCGCGCAGAGCCGCTCGATTAGCCCAGAAAACTTTACCGGGGAAAAGGGCAAGGGTGGCATGGCTACCGATGGAACAGGAGCCGCCGCCGCCCGTGAGCTGGGACAAACCTGGAAAGTTTCCCCCTCAATTCATATCGAGCCGGACGAGAGCCGCGTCATCGCCGACATCGAAGGACCAGGTGCGATTCAGCAAATCTGGATGACCCCGACAGGCGATTGGCGCTACACAATCATTCGTGTCTACTGGGATGATCAAGCCGAGCCGTCCGTGGAATGCCCGATCGGCGACTTCTTCGCCTGCGGCTGGAAGCAATACGCACCGGTCGTCTCGCTGGCCGTCTGTGTTAATCCTGGCAGCGCCTTCAACTCGTATTGGCAGATGCCGTTTCGGCGGCGCTGTCGCATAACTATCACCAACCTCGACCGCAAGCCGATGACGTTGTACTACCAGATCAACTACACGTTGACCGACGTTCCTGAGGATGCGGCCTATTTTCACGCGCAGTTTCGTCGCGTCAATCCGCTGCCGTATAAAGAGGTCTACACAATCCTCGACGGCGTTGTGGGCAAGGGACACTACGTAGGGACGTACATGGCCTGGGGCGTCAACAATACCGGTTGGTGGGGTGAGGGCGAGATCAAGTTTTACCTCGACGGCGATGAGCGCTTCCCAACCATTTGCGGGACTGGGACTGAAGATTACTTTTGTGGCTCGTATAATTTCGAGAACCGAGCGACACGCCAATATGAGGAATTTACGACGCCGTACGCCGGCTTACCCCAAGTGATTCGTCCAGACGGCGTGTACCAATCACAAACACGCTTCGGCATGTACCGCTGGCATATCCTGGACCCGATTCGGTTCCAACGTGATCTGCGCGTCACGATCCAAGCGTTGGGCTGGCGGAGCGAGGGCCGCTACCTCCCCTTGCAGGACGACATCGCCTCCGTGGCCTACTGGTACCAAACACTCCCGACGGCACCGTTTCCACCGTTTCCCGACCGGGACACCTTGGAAATCGTCTAATTCGGCATTTCCTCGTGCGAGCCGCGACAGTCATCGGGACCGCTGGCGAAGCTGGGAATGGCGAGGGTATCCCGCAAGATTGCGTTAGGCTGTAAGGGATACTGATTGGGCAATTCCGGGAAAGAGGAACATTAGCAATGAACGAGCCACTTAAAAATTGGGCGGGCAATTACACGTATCGCGCGGCCCGCATACATCGTCCCCAAACGATCGAGCAAGTGCAAGAGCTTGTCAGTCGCTGCAACCAGCTACGAGTGCTGGGCACGCGCCACTCATTCAACGATATCGCCGACTCGCCCGAGGATCTCGTTTCCCTTGAGCACTTCGATCGTGTGCTAGAGGTCGACCATACACGACGCAGTGTGACCGTCGAAGCAGGGATCAGGTATGGCGAGCTGTGCCGACACCTTCACGGCCAGGGTTACGCCATACACAACCTCGCCTCGCTACCGCATATTTCGGTTGCAGGTGCCTGTGCTACTGCGACGCATGGCTCCGGCGTCAACAATGGAAACCTGGCGACTGCAGTGTCTGGGTTGGAAATTATCACCGCCGACGGGGAGCGGGTCGTCGTATCCCGGGAACAGCATGGCGAACAGTTTCAAGGGATGGTGGTTGGTTTGGGCGGCCTCGGGATAGTCACCAAGTTGACGCTTGACCTTGTTCCCGCGTTTGAGATGCGGCAGGACGTGTACGAAGAGCTGTCCCTCGCGCAAGTGGAAGCACACTTCGAGGACCTGGTATCACGAGCCTACAGTGTCAGCCTCTTCACAGACTGGCAAGGCCCGCGGTTCACGCAAGTCTGGTTCAAGCGCCGCGTCGCCGATGCCCCGGACTTCGAGCCGGAGCCTACGCTGTACGGGGCCACGCTCGCCACCAACCATCGCCATCCGATCACCGGCCTTTCACCAGAAAATTGCACTGCGCAGATGGGCGTTCCCGGTCCCTGGCACGAGCGCTTGCCACACTTCCGTCTGGAGTACACGCCCAGCAGCGGCGAGGAGCTACAAAGCGAATATCTTGTGCCACGGCAACATGCAGTCGCCGCGCTCCAGGCGATCGATCGCTTACGCGGCCACATTGCCCCGCTCCTTCAAGTCTCAGAGGTGCGCACCATCGCGGCAGACAACTTGTGGATGAGCCCCTGTTACAACCAGGCCTGCGTAGGTCTTCACTTTACCTGGAAGCAGAACTGGGACGCGGTCAAGGAGGTCCTCCCAATGATCGAAGCACAGCTGCTTCCACTTGAGGGGCGTCCACATTGGGGCAAGCTGTTCACGGTGCGGCCGGCTGAGATGCCATCGCTCTTCCCCAAGCTGCCGGATTTTCAACAACTGCTGCGGCAATACGATCCGGGCGGTACGTTTCGCAATGCCTTCCTGGACACCTATATTGGCGGGGGTCACTAACAGTATTGCTTGCCGGTGGCCGGACTACTTAGTAACATGACCGCAATGCATGGGAGTGTTACCTTTACGTCGCTGTTTAGGCCGATACTCCCTTCAGCAATACAGCCAGGCGGGGCGATTGTCACCCCACTAGCAAAAACACGACGCTATGCACGGTCTCATTATGAATCAGTTTCGTCAGTTCGTTGCCAGCACCCTCGGCGGCACTGCTTGGGAGGAGCTGACGGAAGCTGCGGGCGTGCCCTCGGATAGCTACTTTCTAGGCGAAGTGTATCCGGATGCGCATTTGTTCAAATTGGTTCTCGCGGCCAGTCGGAGGACTGGAACGCCGCTACCTGTGCTCCTCGAGCAGTTCGGCAGCTTTATCACGCCAACGCTGCTGCGAGTTTACCGGCCGCTTCTCCGCTCCGACTGGCGAACCCTGGAGATCGTCGAGCACACGGAACAGGTCATTCATACTGCCATCCGCAGCCGTGATCCGCTCGCTACACCGCCGCACCTTTCTTGCGAGCGCGTCGCGCCGGACGCCGTTCGGATTGATTATCGGTCGGCCCGCCGCTTATGCTCGCTGGCCAAAGGAATAGTGCGCGGGCTCGCGCAGGAGCTTGGAGATCGGGTCGCCATAACTGAGAGGGAATGTATGCATCTCGGCGATGCGCGGTGCCTAATACAGGTGCAGCTGCTAAGCTGACGCAGCGTATCGAATGCAAGGCGGGCAGCTGTGGTGGCTGCCCGCGATTTCTGGAAATGGAGGCGCAGAGGTTACTGTGCCTCCAATCATCTATTTAGGCTGTTCGCGCCTGCTGTCCCAAGAACTGCTGCACAAGCAGGGGCAACTGCTGCTGCAGCCAGCCTTGCATCGCCTCCTCGTCACGCAGAATCTCTTGGCACACCAGCGCCGTCTGCGCGTCCCCGACCTGCTGGGCGGTAGCGATAAGCGCCGTGTACGAGGCGATCTCGAAGTGCTCGGAAGCATAGTCGGCGAGCGCATTCTTGATAATCTCGTCATTCGACACCGTCATCGGCAACTCCTTGAGGGTGCCAAAAGCACTTGCGAGGCCGGTCTTAATCGTGGAGACATCACCACCGAGGCGTTCAATACACCCTTGCACCAGCTCAGCGTGCCGGCGTGTCTCCTCGACATGCTCCCGCAGCCGCCCCTGGATTTGAGGGTAGTCTTTAGCGTCGTTGGCATGATTTTCAAGTACCGGCACGAGTGCCTGCTCCGCGGAGTAGGCATCCTTCAGCCAATTTACCAGTTGTTCTTGCGTGTTCATACGGTTGCCTCCTTTGGCAGTATGTACCCGTGTATCACGTAAAGGCACTTGCGGCAACTGTTGTGCCAAGAAGATGGGCATCGATGAGCGCCTCGACCGAGGTCATAGCCAAGCTCACGTACACAGCGAACGCGCTCGCGTGAGCTTGGCATAGCTGGCAAGCGTGTGAGTGTACGGGTAGGCATTCCAGATGTAGGGAGAATAAGCGCTCTTCTGCACAGCCAAGCCGACCTCGCGCCGCGGGAGCGGATTAAGTTTACATGGCGGCAAGCAGCGCCGCCCGACGCCCAGCCACGTCGAAGCAGTCGAGCTGGTTCTCACGCATTAGGCGCGTCGCGTAAGCCATCGCCTCGCGCTCGTTCAGCAGCCCATCGTTCACCTCGGCCTCCAACGCACGGGAAAGCCACGCGCGGGCCTGGGCTGCGTAGGCGACACTCGCTGACGGCCACCAGGCATCCCCGCCGAACGCAAAGACCTTGTTGGACGGCACGGCGTGGATTGTTCGCCGCAACGTGTCGCAGGCGCTGTACGGATCGATGCTCCAGGCCCAGCACATGTCGATGTAGGCGTTGGGGTAGTGCTTGGCGATCGCGATCAGCTCGTCGCTGTACGGGTAGGCGTTGTGCATCAGCACGACGCGCGCCTTCGGATAGCGCATCAGCAGTGCGCACAGATGTCCTGGACGAATGCGCTCGACGGGCATCCGTCCCGTACCAGCGTAGTAGCCGGTGTGGATCTTGAACGGCAGGTTGTGCGTGATGGCTTGCTCGACGCCACGGGCCATACACCAGTCGCCCAGACAGAGTCGCTCACCCTCGCTCAGCTCCTCCCCACCGAGTTGCCGCAGGAGCGCACGCTCGGCGTCGGCGTCGTTGCGCTCCTCCCACAGCAGGGTGCGTTCGTAGGCGTGCTGTGACTTGACGGCGATCGCGAGTGGTCCGTGCTTTGCAAACAGCGCCTCGATCGCGCGGCGCAGACTGTCGATGCCCTCGACGGCTATGCCGACCTCATCGTACATCGCCGGCGCATCGAGCTTGGCCCGGCAGAAGCTGGACCACGACAGGTCGTAGAGGAAGAAGTCAGGGCCGGAGGTATCCGGCGGGCACTCCCAGAGGTAATTGTCGACCTGCACATGGTCAAGGTTGGCGACGTCGCGGAGCAAGCGCAGCCGCTCGCCAGGCCGCCGCAGCTCCCGGTTGCGGGCTTGCGCCGCCTCTAGTTGTGCGGGCGTGAGTTCGGCGATCTCCGCGATGTCGTAGACCTGGCGCGCGAGGAGGCAGACTGCCTCGCCGTAGCCGGTGTGACGGCAGCGCCGCCAGGCGTCGCACACGCCCTTGAGCCGACTGGCGAGGTCGGGGTCAGATGCGTCGAGCAGGCGCCGCACGGCATCCTCGCTTGCCCCCGCCACCAGCAGATCCACCGCGACATAGTTGTCGAACAGGTCCTGAAGCAGGTCAGGCCCTTCCTCCACAAACTCCTGCTCGCTGTGGAGGTGCTCATGGGTGTCGATCAGGCGCGTATGGGAGATGTGCGCTGCAAGATGGCTCATCTGCACTCCTGTTGAAGTGGGTTGCGCTCCCAGTTTCGTGCCATTCCTCGATAATAACACGCTCAAGGTCAAAGAGCATAACAGGCTCCCACCCGGGATTGTCTGCGGACCGATGAGACCAGCGGAAAGCACCGGTTTACGCGGTTGGTTACAGGAATGTTCCTTGGAGTAGGCCGCGATCCAGTGCACATACCCCTGACCATTTATAGGTGGCGTCAACGCGCCGAACAATGCGCTGGAGCGGACACGTGTGAACGTGGCGAAAATTCATGCTAGTTTTACGGTTGTCTCGCGTAGAAAAGCGCGTGCTGTTGTCGTGGAGCGCCGCTGAGTTCATGCGTTCGGCGCAGCTCACCCAACTCCAGTGGTGAGTGCGTGGGCTGGCGGCTCGGGCGTTCAGCCACTTGCCATACCGTCACGCTGGCTGAACCGCATGGGGAACGCTCAAAGTATTGCTGGAAGCCAAAGCCCAAGGACTAATCCCAAAGATTGAGCCATACGTTCTCGGATTAAGCAATGCGGGAATGTGGCTATCGGACGACATTCGTCGGCGTATTTTGGTCTTGGCATGCGAAGCACCGGTGTAGGAGTGCGCGGGCGAACAATCGCTGGAGCAGCCCGCTATGGCGTGGTAAAAGCCGGGCGGTTTTCATGCCTACCGTACTATCATCACTCGTGCTATCATCATCGGCGGCAGCTCAGCTTGAACCTTATGCGGTTCGCCACAATCCTTTTGGGCATATCCAGCGATGGTAACGAGCGCAAGCGTGCTCTTTATAGCACGACCCTGACAGTGGCCGATCGTTGATCTGTTACAAGACGAGCAGTGCCAGCGGCAAACGGGTCGTTCGGGCATCTAGGTTGAAAGTTTTGCCTCGCCCAACGCCTTCACCATGTTCGGGTCACGGTGGTCGAAGAAGCTGCTAGTTTGGGTGTCCAGCGTGGCGATCGCCGGCATATCGTCCGGGCTCAGGGCGAAATCGAGTTGATTTGCGGATGGTCGTAGAAACCGATGAGGAACCAGCACATGGTGCTTGCACGTTCAATCGCCTTATTTGCCCTCGCGGGTCTCGCTGAAATTGGTGGCGGTTACTTGATGTGGCTGTGGCTCCGTGAAGGACGCCCCTTGTGGGTTGGGATTGTGGGCGCGGCGGTCGTGATGCTCTATGGCGTTATTCCTACGTTCCAGCCGGTAGGGTTTGATTTCGGCAAAGTCTATGCGGCGTATGGGGGCGCCTTCATCGCCCTATCGCTCCTGTGGGGCTGGTTGGTTGATGGTGTGCGACCGGATCAACCAAGCGTGTGGGGGGCGACAATTGCTTTGATTGGAGCCGCAATCATTGTGTATTGGCCGCGTTCAGGGATCTGACGAGCGAGCCGTGAGCTGGTTTCACGAGGAAGCGCGCACGGTAGGGCGCGGCACATGCAGGCGCCCGCTAACAAATCCTTGGAGCCGCCACGTGAAAACGGGGCGAAAGTTCAGGCAGTTTCAGAATGCTTCTCGCGTAACACAGCGAGTGGCACCTCATGAAGCGCGCCTCAGATCGTCGGTTGGCCGGCGACCGTAACCCACGCTTTCTCGCTTGAACCGCTCATTAGGTTCCCTCGGCTATCCCTATCATGAAGCCGGAGCCAAGTGGAGTAGGTATTCCGCTCCACTTGGCTCTTTACCACCTGTGTGGTGTACTCAACGACTATCGAGATCTGGCTGTGTTCGTTCAAGTGACGACTTTCGCCCCTGCTGTATTGAACCGAGATACAACAGACCAATTGCGCCAAGCAGCAATGCCGCGCCAAGCAACCCTAGTAGCCCCAACTGCTCGTCGAACAGCAGCCACGCAAGCACGGTCGCGGTCAGCGGCTCGATCAACGTGATGATGCTGGCCACCGTCGCGGTGGTATGTTCCATCCCCGTGAGAAACACGACAAAGGCCAGTGCGGTCGTTACAATCCCCAAGTACAGCAGCACCGCCCATCCAGCCGGCGGGAAGCTGATGCTAATACCCGACGCGAGAGCGAACGGGAGCAGGAGCAACGCACCTGCTCCCAAGCCAACGGTCATCGGTTGGATCGGGTGATAGTGCCCGGCCAGTGCCCGGCTGCATAACGTCATAATGGCATACCCAAGCGCCGAGCTGAGCGCCAGCGCCACGCCAACCAAAGCCGCATGTCGTCCCGCAAGTGCACTTGGATTGGTCCAACTCAGCATGACGGTGCCCGCCAGCCCAGCGGCCAGTGCCAGCACAACCCGCAACGTGAGCGCTTCGCCGAGGAGTGCCGCAGCGAGCAGGGCAACGATCACCGGGGCGGTGCAGAGCGTGATAAGGGTGGCACTGGCAACCCCGATGCGCGGGATCGCCCCTAGAAAGCAGACTTGGTAGAGCGCCATCGTCACACCAATCAACAGCATGAATGGGAGATCACGCGGCGCGATGCGCAAAGCGTGCCGGCCGCACGTGCACCAGCAGGCTACGAGCAGCACGGGCGCTGCGATCGCCAAGCGCAAAAAACCAATCGCCAGCGCAGTAGTATCAGCCAAGTTGTAAATAGTTTTCGTTGCCACGCCGACAGTTCCCCACAGGAGCGCGGCGATGAGAATCAACACAAGCCCCCGCCGGGCATGAGAATACGTATTCACGAAGCACAGATCCTTTCCTCACAAGTACAACCGCAACAGAACGGACGTGCGGACAGGATCGGCACTGCGAAACCGCAGGCGCGGAGCGGCGCTCAGGGATGCGTTAGCCGTCCTGCCCTAGTGGGCGCGGCTCGCTGGTGGAGGGGAAATATTGAACCGTGCGCGTGACATCATGCAGCTCATTGTCTATATACCCAAATGCTTCAATACATCTAAGAAGCGCAGGTACATAGCTACTTCGTCGGCGAGCAGACTGCTCACCAACGCCACTATAGCATAAAGTGTGACCAATGATATTCCAGAGCGTAGATCAAACTCCAGAACGCCGTCCAACAAGTGGCGCTGCGGGCGCCTGCGAACGCGGCGAAAACTCACAATTACAAACACTTGTCTCGCGTAGCCAAGCACGGTGCAGTGGTCGTGGGGCCAGGCGAGCTTTGACGTCGGCCGGCATGTAATCTTCGCGCTCCAAGCTCTTGACATTAGGATTGCCAATCCTGTATCTTACGACTATCGGTTTAGTGCTTGTCGCTTGCGCCATCCGGTTCTGGCATCTCTCCCTCGTCCCTGTGTTTCCTTTCCTCACTAAATTCCCGTGAAGTTGGCCACAACTGGAGGTGGGTTATGCGTACGGTCGTTCCCTCGTCGAGGCGCATCATGCTGCGAAGTGCCCTCGCTGGCTTATGGCTCGTAGCAGCACTCCCGTTCGGCTTACTCTTCGTCTTCATCGGCGGCCTCATGACGTCAACCGAGAAGCGTTCACCTATACTGCCGTTATCCAACACCAGCACCAAGGAGTACAGTCGATGACCACTTCACCCACGACCGTCATTGAGACGGAGCGGCTGATCCTCCGCGGGCTCACCATGGATGACATTGACGCGCTCTTCGCCCTGTACCGCAACCCTGAGGTGCGCACGTATTTTCCGGAAGGCACGTTGACGTATGACGAGACCAAGGAAGAGCTGGAGTGGATTATCAACGTCTACTACGTACAGTACGGGTGGGGCTTGTGGGCAACCATACATAAACCAACTGGCGCCTTCATTGGCCGCTGTGGCTTGCTCCCATGGACAATCGATGGGTCCCACGAAGTCGAAGTCGCCTACCTGCTCGACCGCGCCTATTGGGGGCAAGGCTTAGCAACTGAGGCAGCCCAAGCGATCGTCCAGTATGCCTTTGGGCCGCTCCAGCTTACCAGGTTAATTTGCCTCATTGACTCCAAGAATCGGGCATCCCAACGAGTTGCCCAAAAAATCGGCATGACATTTGAGAAAGCCATCGTGGATGACAAGGGACCAGCGCTGCTCTATTCCATGGGCCACCATAAGCAAGGTGCTCGAGACAACACGGGCGAACGCGGTATTTTTACGTACTCGGGCAATGTTCCTCGGGCGTAGTAAGCACGCTGCTGGTGTCATTGGGTGTAGCTCAACTCTCGGTTTGGACCGTAAATATTAGCTGTATCGTAAGCTTAGCACATCTGTACTACAGTTATCTTTAGCCCTTACACCTCGGCGTGGGTCAGTACGAAAGGAAACGATACGTGCCCCAACGAGCCCTCGCCATTGAGCAGATACTGACCATGCTTGCAGCAACGCCGCCGCGCATCGCTGAGCTTATCGTCGGTCTCACAACCGCTCAACTGCATGCCCATCCCAGTCCCGGTGAGTGGTCCGCCCATTATGTGCTCGCCCATGTGCGCGCGTGTGCAGATGTTTGGGGGGACTGCATTGTGACGATCATCAACCAGGACAGGCCGACGCTGCGGGCCCTCAATCCCAGGACGTGGATCAAGCGAACCAACTACCTTGAAGAAGGATTTCAGCCATCATTGCACGCCTTTACTACGCAGCGCACCGCTCTACTAGCGGTATTGGAACCGTTAAAGCCCGATGTTTGGTCTCGTTCGGCGACCATCACGGGCGCGGGCAAGCCGCTCGTGCGGACGGTGCAGTCGTATGCACAGTGGATGGCCGAGCATGAACGGCCACACGTGAAACAGATACAGCACATCGCGCGCACGATGCGCAAGGAGCATTGACGGCCACTGATACGACGCATACTGGAGGGTGACCAGTGAAGATAACGTTCTATGCCCATGCCAGCTTTCGACTCGAAGCCGACGGCCTTGCCGTGGTGACCGACCCATACACGCCTGGCCCAAAGCCAGGTTCGGGCTTCGATCCGATCGATGAGCCTGCCGACCTCGTGATCATGAGCTCGTCCACCGACACATTCCATTCGGATCCAAGCCATATACGAGGCGATCCCGTGGTGGTCGATGCACTCGAACTTCCCGCCGAAGGAACAATCGTCAAAGGTGTGTCAATCCGTCCGTTCCCGGCCATGGAAAGTCTGACGTTCGACTTCCAAGGCGAGTTCGGCCGTCACCCGGACGCCAATGCCCTGTACCTGTTTACACTTGGTGGGCTGCGCGTGCTTCATCTGGGCGATACCGGTAACCCGATCCCTCCGGAACATCGCGACGCGCTGCGGGGCAACGTCGACATCATGTTGGCGCTAGCAGGCGCACACGCAACGATCGCCTATGACGATCTCGACGCCGCCATTGCGGAGATTGGCCCACGTGTAATAATCCCAATGCACTACTACAGCCCCCGTGGGTGGCTCCAGATCGAACCGGTGGACTCGTTCTTGTCGCGGTACCCAGACGACATGATTACACGTGTTGGTGGACCACACCTGGAACTAACACCCGCAGGATTACCTTCAGAGCGGCATATCTACGTCCTCGAACAATCACGCTGATGCACGGCCATGCCAGCCTATATAATGACTTGAGCGAGCAAATGCAATACGCTACTTTGGGGGCTTGGCCGACGAATGAGGAGCTCTAGCCCCGCTGTATATCGTGGAGCCAGCTGTTCGGCCAAGCGGTAGCTGAACATTTCTGGCTCTTCCAGCTTCACAGCGTCGTGTGGCTGACCCATGCACAGGCTCACCACCTCACTAGCTACGTGACGAGACGACGACGCCAGCCTGCAGCTCCGGTCCCGCTAGTTGGACCGTCATCAGTCGTGCCTTTATAGCCACCTGTTCCAGGCTCGGAACCAAGATTGCCACTGCCCGTCAATCCGCCAGCGAGATCAGCGGCTGTACTGCCACCTATTGATCCCGTGCCCATATCAGTCGTGGTTCCGGCACTTCCGGCGGGTCATCGTCGGCGACAAGGGCAATCCTGACAGCTGGCAGAGCTTGGTTGACCGTTGACAGCTCGGTTGCATGGTCATCCCTCTCTGACAATCTGTATGAGATTACTTGTAGCACTCCGTTATATCTAGTTTGGTATCTATGGTAGGCTGAAGGCAATGAGCGAGATTACCAACGACATGGAGACGTGTATGGACGACACATTGGAGATGATGCAGGCGCTGACCAGTGCGCCAGGTGTGCCGGGTCAAGAACGGGCTGTGCGCGACGTGATGCGCCGTTATCTGGAGCCGTTGGGTGAGGTGCAGACCGACCACCTCGGCAGCATTATCGGTCGCAAAGTCGGCAATGCGGATGGACCTAAGATTATGATGGCTGGACATTTGGACGAGATCGGCTTCATGGTCACGCGGATCACGGACGAAGGCTTTCTGAAGTTTCAGACCCTCGGGGGTTGGTGGAGTCAGGTGATGCTCGCCCAGCGCGTCGAAGTGTATACGCGCAATGGTCCGATCATCGGGGTGATCGGATCGAAGCCACCGCACATCCTTCAGGAGGAAGAGCGGAAGAAGCCGGCCGACCAGAAAGCGATGTACATCGATGTGGGTGCGGCCTCGCGGTCTGAGGCAGAAGCATGGGGTATTCGCCCGGGAGACATGGTTGTGCCGTCTTCGTCGTGGACCGAAATGCATAATCCCCGCCTCCTTATGGCGAAAGCCTGGGACAACCGCTTCGGCTGCGCCCTTGCCATTGAGGTTCTGCGCCGTCTCCAAGGTATCGGCCACCCGAACGTCGTCTATGGCGTCGGTACAGTGCAGGAGGAAGTCGGTCTGCGCGGGGCAACCACCAGCACCAATCTGATCGGGCCCGACATTGGCTTCGCCTTCGACACAGGCATCGCCGGTGACATGCCTGGTATCGGCCCTGACGAAGCTGCCGGTAAGCTTGGAAAAGGACCTGTCATCCTGATCTTCGACGGGAGCCTCGTCCCCCACACCGGGCTGCGCGATCTGGTGAGCGAGGTTGCGGAGCAAGAAGGAATACCGATCCAGTACGACCGCATTGGCGGCGGCGGCACGGATGCGGGGAAGATCCAGCTGTACGGTGCCGGCGTGCCGTCGCTTGTCGTAGGGGTTGCGGTGCGCTATATCCACACCCACGCGGCAATCCTCCACCGTGATGACTTCGACCAAGCCGCGCGCCTGATGACGGCTGTCGTTACGCGCTTGGATACAGCCGCTGTCGCTCGGCTACGCTCATAGCTGCAACCTCGCTCTCGGGTAAACGTGGCGTAACTTGGCAGCCATTTCATGCTTGGAGCCCACAGGAAAAGTGTGCAAGCGTCGTGGAGCATCGTTGAGCTCAAACGGCCGGTGTTGAGCACACCGCATTGCTCGTGCTGTGGAGCGAAAATCTGCTCTTACTGCTCCTGGCACACCTTCAAGGTAGGCTAGGACCCGTCATGCACGCTGTATGGTAGGAACAGGTATGTGCTTGGCCCTCGATAATCCGAAGATTGGCACCTTCATCACCTTCCCGTGTTGGGGACGAAATCTGAGGTACCGGAGAGCGGCCAGGCACTCTGTTTTAAGTGACAGGCGCTACGCGGTCAGCTTCACGCTCACAACACTGGCACAAACGGCTGGTCTCCTTGATCCTCACACAGCGCTTGCTCGTAGCGCCTAGTGCATCATCAGGCGGCCTTCTCCGTAATGACGAGACGCTGTTCTGGCCACGCCTACAATTGGTATAGACCCATGCCTCCAAGGTCATGGCTAACCGGATATGATCTCGTTCGACCACAGCGCGCTTGCCATTCACCCACTGCGGTTCAACCAGGTTGAGCCAGGGACCCTTGCTCGGCAGCCGACACCTGAGGATGCGGACACCCTACCCTGCCTGCTTGACTGTGCGGTTATGCGTGTGCATCAAGGTCTGCACCTCCTTACCCCCGGCCTGACGGCGCACTAGGACCTTGTTTGCGATTGCATTAATCCTTTGATATCTGCCGTTAGATTAGCGACATATTGTATACTGGTTGCTCAGTAAGGCAGTTGATATTTTTTATTGGCGAGAGGAGGTGGAATAGCGCACGTTCGCACGTAGTTGATGTTTTCTATTGTAGCAACAGGGCAATTCCACTAGTTGGCATGGCAGCTGTCGTTGAAGGAGTTACTAACGAGACGTCCAATTGTGGGCCTACGCACAATTCATGATCTGTAAGATTGGGGTGGATTATTGACCTAAGTGAACCTAGTGGAAGAGAGGTAGTTTTGGAACGTGTACGACTAGGCATAATCGGCTGCGGTAACATGGGTCGCTATCATGGGCGCCTATTTACGCAAACCGTGCCAGAGGCAGAGATTTGTGCCCTGACCGATTCTGATCCTAATAATCTCGCCAGCTTCATAGCCAACGTTTTTCCGGGTGGAAAGCAATTAGAAGCGACCTTCACCGATTACCGGCAGATGCTGGAGACGGTCCCGCTCGACGGCGTGGTGATCGTGAGTCCGCATGCGCATCACTTCCAGCAGGCGATGGATGCGATTAGTGCAGGTTGTCATGTGCTGGTCGAAAAACCGATGGTGATCAAGACTGAAGACGCGCAAACATTGCTTCGTCACGCCCGTAAAGAGGGACGTCTGATCTCGGTGGCATTTCAGGGTCCGTTCTCCCGTGAGTTCCAGTATATCCGGAATATTGTTGCAACGGGCCAACTTGGCGAGATTTCGCTTGTCACGGGCGTATGTACTCAGCACTGGATCGAGCCTCTTCGTGATACCTGGCGTACGCAACCCGAATTGTCGGGGGGTGGTAACTTATACGACAGCGGCGCGCATATGTTTAACGGCATGCTGTACCTTACTGGCCTTGCCGCAACCGAAGTCTTCGCCTTCATAGAAAACAAGGGCGAAAAAGTGGATGTTATCTCCAGCGTCTCGCTGCGCTTAAATTCGGGTGCGCTTGGAACGGCAGCCGTAAGCGGTGACGCAAGTGTCATGGAGGAGGGCATCTACATTCAGGGCACGCAGGGCGCGGCCAAGGTCAGCATCTACGGTGGTGGGAAACTTGAACATTGGCAGGGCAAAGAGTTAGTCAAGTACCCAGTTGTACCGCCGACGTCTTCTGTGCAACAGAACTTTGTGGACTGCATCACAGGCCGAGCGACCACGCCAAGTCCAGCGCTGCTAGGCTTGCGCTTAGCGCGGCTAATGGATGCGATCTATGAGTCGGGACGAACCGGCAGGGCGGTGCAAGTCGTCGCCGATGCAGGTGAGGAGTAAATCGTGCATGTTGGTATGCTAACGGTTCCATTGCGCGCGGAACCGCTGTCAACAGTCATTCCTTGGGCAGCCCAGCATGGCATACGGGCGCTCGAAGTAGATACACGATCCGGCACGCATCTTGATCCTGCAGGGATGGATGACGCGACAATTGAGCATGTGCAGGAGTTGCTTTCTACCCATGAAGTCCGCATTTCTAGCCTCGGGGTCTACGTCACGCCGATCGGTGTGGCGAAGGAGGCAGCCAGAGCGGCAATTGTGAGCATCGAGCAAGCCATTCCGTTGGCAGCACGTCTAGGAGTAGCCACCGTCTGTACAACAGCCGGCTTCCCGGTTGAAGGTAAAAACCGTGCTCAAACCATCGCCGAAGACATGCCAGCAGTCTTTCGACCCTTGCTCGATCTCGCGGGTCAGCATGGGGTGCGAATCGCATTGGAAAACTGGTATGCCACTAATATTCAGCACCTCGAACACTGGCGCCAACTCTTCGATGTATTGCCGGACGCCCACTTGGGGCTTAACTTCGATCCATCGCACCTTGACTGGATGGGCATCGATGCCAATGCGGCTGTACGCGAGTTTCATGAGCGTATTTTTCACGTGCATGCTAAAGATGTGGCGGTTGACACCCATAAGCTTGGGCAAGTCGGTTATCTGGGTGAGCGCTGGTGGCGTTACACGTTGCCGGGCTACGGGCGCATCCGCTGGGGTGAGTTCATTACCACGCTACGCCATGTAGGATATGACGACGTCTTATCGATCGAGCATGAAGACGCGGCGTTTCCGGCGCGTGAAGGCTTCATCAAAGCTGCGCGCTATTTGAATGCCTTGGTGTAGTTGCTGACAAACGAGCACGGACGAATGACCGGCAGTTTTGCCGCGGGCGTACGTGTCAGGAGCTATTTGAAGGGGCGGCCGGCTGGTCGCCCTTGTTTCTAGCTGATCCGTCATGCGGGCCGAACTGCGGCTGCTTTGCAGTGCAGTTCCAAGGCGAAGGAGTGTTTGAACAGGCTCGAACATGGGATTGCTAGCGATACCTCGAACGTGGTGTAGAATGATTTCGGGCACAACCTACTCCGGGCCTTTACCTTCAACCTGCATGCTCACAACACTGGCACAAAGGACCGCGCTCCCTTACGCTTACTGAACGACTTCTCGTTTGCAAGTAACCACACGGTTGTTACAGAGACTTCCTCCAGGCTGGAGACTGCAATATCAGTCCGCCACCTACCAATCGAGAACAACCGAAGGAAGCGACCATTTCCATCCCCGAAATAAGCTACCGACGCTTCTGGCACAGTGCTGACAAAATGCGTGCAAACGGTGTATTCCGGATCTGTTCAGCTCGGCCGCAAGCTCCAGCTAGGACAGAACTTGCTCCTCTGTAAATGGTGAGTCTACAGCTTGAATTTGGGGCGTTTACCCTCAAGCTGCATACTCACAACACTGGCACAAAGGGCCATGCACACTGCTAGTGACCGAGCGACTCGTCGTGTGTGTGTGGTAACACTCTACCTACCCGAGGGCATCGGCGCGTGCCTGGTTCTTGCCTACCGTCTCGCTCAACGCGCTCGTCGATGCACCCATCGAACGTGCTGAGACAAGGTGGTCGACAATCGGCTCGGTGCCCGACTCCAGATAGGCCAGTGCGCGAGTCTCAACGGCCTGATCCGTGACCGTCGTACGTTCATGCTGTCGCAGGTGTTCAGCCCAAGATGCCACCTCAAACGTCTCTACATAGCGCCCTGGCTGCGCCGGATCGTAGAACACGTCCCAGCGGAAAGCACCATCGCGCATGCGAATGAGGCGCACATCATCCAGCGCTTGGACGAACTTGTCTTCCTCACCTTTGCGGATCCGGTACGTAATTTGCACCAGTACCGGTCCAGCCTCCAGGGCCGGCTCAACCACTGTCTCAGGCGGCGGCATGTGTTGGGATGGAGTGAGGTCAAGATCCTCGCCCGTCCGGAGGTGCCAGCGTACCATGGTCATCACACCAGCTGCGAGGGCAAGCGCCGCATACAGCAGCGCCTGGGAGTTGCCAACCACATCGGCTAACGCTCCCCACCCTGCAGCGCCAGCCGCAAAGCAGCCTTGGAAAACGAGCAGATATACACCAAGCGCACGGGCCTGAACCCAGTTCGGCACAATGGTTTGGGCTGCGACATTCAGGCAGGACGTGAGGACGAGCCATGTGGCCCCGGTTAGCAACATCGCTGCATTCAAGAGCCAGATGTTATGCACGTATGCCAGTGCCAGAGTCGTCAGGGCAAACACGACGGTCATTGTCGTGACGATCCAGTCCAGGGAATAAGCTGCACGCAGGCGTGTAAGAAGTGGGACACCGCCGACAGCGCCGACGCCGATGCTACCGAGCAGCACACCGTACCCGAGCGCGCTCAGTTGCAGCTCCTGGCTTGCGATCACCGGCAACAAGGCCCAGAGTGCACTGCCACCAATCACTGCCGCCGCTGTTCGGACGAGCACGGCCCGAAGTTCGGGAGCATGGCGGGCATAACGCCCCCCGGCCTGAATCGCGCTAACCACTTGCTCGGGAACCGCCTGCGTCTCTGAAGTCGGTCGCTGCCAGTGGTAGATGACCCAGATAATAGCGCCGAACGAAAGTGCGTTGAGGGCGAACACCGCGCCGGGTCCCGCAGCGGATACAATGATCCCTCCAAGGGCGGGTCCAACTGCGCGTGCCAAGTTGAAACCTGCACCATTCAAGGCCACAGCCGAAGCGAGCTGCTCCTTGCCAACCAGTTCTGGCATCAAGGCTTGCCACGCTGGCAAGCTGAGTGCGGTGCCGAGACTGAGCAAGAACGTAAGCGCAAGGAGGAGCCATGGGGACATCAGATCCGCAAAGGCCAGTCCTCCTAATACGGCTGCAACTGCCAGCATCCACAGCTGTGTCAGGAGCAAAATCTGGCGGCGGTCAAGCACATCCGCCAATGCACCAGCCGGAAGGCCCACGAGAAAGATTGGCAGGCTGCCCATCGTTGTAAGCAGGGCAATTAGCAAAGGTGAGTCGGTCAGGGATGTCATGAGCCAAGCCGCCCCAACACTGTGCATCCATGTGCCAACATTTGAGGCAGTCGAGGCAAGCCATAACGAACGGAAGAGCGGCTGGGATAGTGGTCCCCATGCACCACCAAGCTTGCGTGTGATCTTCAACGAGACACCTCCGAGCGGGCAGTGCCTTGCAAGTTTCACGCCATGTTCCGGCCCTTTACCTTCAAGCTGCATGCTCACAATCCTGCCACGAGAGGCCACCAACGTACGTGTTTTGCAAGGGCAATCGATTGAGCGGATTTGCAGGCACCGTTACAATATCTGACATGGAGAGCCTTGATCGAATCTCAATCGAACGAAAGACCGGTGCCGAGCCGTTGCACAATAATGTTGAGCGGAAACGACAGGCTGATGTGTACGTGTTTGCCCTACTTAGCCACCGCGATAAGGCAACACTTGACCCCCTGAACGTTGCCCAATGGGAGTTCTATATACTGCCTGCTGCCGTTCTCGATATCAAGGTGCCTCAGCCGCGCACACCGACCGAGAAGTAATCACCCGGTCGTGCCCACTTCGCCCAATACGCTAGCCGTTCCGCTTCGTCTCGGCCTTCCATCTCTAGCTGTATGTCAATAAGGTAGTCAATCACACCAAGCAGTGTTTCAGCGCGGGGCGCATCGTTGTAATTGAGTTCAGCAATGCTGAAATCGAGAGGCGTTGGGTACTGTGTAATCAGCTCACGCAGGTGTCCAACCTCGCGTACATCTGGGCGGTTGGCTGCGAACTGCTTGACGCGCGGGACAACAAACCTGTCGTAGTGGCGATTGAGCGACAACACGCAGTCGATGACTTTCAACGGTGCCGCCGGTTGCACGTATTCTGTGTCAGTTTGTACATGCCCATACCGCTGTGTCAGCACTGCTGCTATGCGTTCTGTTTCAGTCATGGGCTTAGAGCGCAATGTAGGTGGTATATGCTGGTCTGTGGAAGATTGCATCCTCTGTTTGGGCACATTGGCATGCATCCTTACAGATGTGGTCAATGCAGTGGTCCGCAGCCTGAACCCAGTCCACCTTCAGATGCGGGTACCGCTCTTCAAATAAGCGCTTGACTTCACCAGCGGTAAACGTGCGGCCCTTGTACTGCAACATGAGTGACGCTAGCTCTGCATGATACGGGGCTCGTTGCGGCGTACTGCGCCTCCTCGGTCGGGCAGGTCTGTACTTGTAATGCCCAGGTGTGGTTGTGGGAACGTGCTATAAATACAAATGCTCCCGTCAGGCGACGAGAACAGAATTGACGGAAGATCAGCAGTCATCTTGATCTATTTTAGCATACAATACTCCGCAAAACATCGGCCTGAGGGCCATCGATAGTCCGCGGAGAACGTGATATCTTGGCAACGCAGAACACTACCGCCGCCTTGGCCATGAACCGGCGGCGCATTTTTTGGCTCTGGCTGCCGCTTGCGGTCAGCTTCACGCTCATGATGTTGGAAGGGCCAGCGGTACAGTCGGCGATTGCCCGCCTCGGCGATCCGGAGACAAACTTAGCGGCGTTCGGCCTTGTTCTATCGCTGTCGTTGATCATCGAGAGCCCGGTGATCATGCTGCTCTCGACCACGATTGCGCTCGCCCGTGATACCCAGTCGTATCGGGCGTTGCGCGGCTTTGTGATCGCGCTAATCGCTGGGCTCACCCTGCTGACGGCGCTGGTAGCCTGGACACCTTTGTACGATGTGATTGTGGCGGGCGTGCTTGGCATTCCCCAAGTCATTAGCGATGCCGCGCGGCCGGGCATGCGTATCATGTTGCTGTGGACTGCCGCGATTGGGTGGCGCCGATTTTATCAAGGAATTCTTGTTCGCCACGGCTTGACACAGCGCGTGAGCTACGGAACCGCGATCCGCTTAGGAAGCGCGGTTACAACTGCAGTCGTCCTTGGCCGCTGGGGCGTTCTGCCTGGTGCGCAGGTCGGCGCATGGGCCCTGATGATCGCGGTACTGAGCGAAGCACTTGCAACGTATTTGTTCGCGCTACCGCTTGTACGCCGTGTGTATGCCGATAACGCGCCGCCCGAGCACCCGCTGACATGGAGGGCAATTCTTCAATTTCACGTACCGCTCGCGGCAACTTCGCTGCTGACCCTGCTGGTGCAGCCCTTGACCGCTGCTGCACTCGCCCGCCTTCAAGCACCGACGGCGACGCTCGCTGCTTGGCCGGTAGTGTTTACCTCGCTGCTGGTGCTTCGTGGGTGGGGTATGGCGCTACAGGAAACCACGATCGCCCAAGCTGGAGATTCGCGCTCGTTCCGACCGCTGCGTGATTTCACGCTCATAGTTGCGGCGACGACCTCGTTCGTGGCTGCGCTCCTGGCCTGGACACCACTGCTGGATTGGTATCTTGGAAGTGTTATTAGTCTGCGGCCGAATTTGCACGACCTGGTGCGCTTTGGACTACAGATTGGGTGCTTGCTGCCGGCATTAACCGCCTTGACGAGCTGGCAGCGCGGGCTACTCGTCGCGGCTAAGACGACAAGCTCGGTCTACCGGGGGATGGGGCTCAATCTCCTTGTCAACATGACCGCGCTCATTGTCGGCGTTATGTTCCAGCTGCCGGGCATCCTGGTCGCGGCCTCGGCGCTGTTCCTCGCGATCGTAGCTGAATTCGTCTATCTCCAGCGCCGCTACACTGCGGTGGTGCAGGAGCAGTCTGGAGGACGGTTAAGTTCGACGGCGGTGGCCCGATAACCGCGGTACAACCCTTGAGAACCAGTTAACCAAGCGCTGCAGAAAATTGGAATAGGTTCACCACTCGCCGAGTGCAAGCAGTATAATATTGACTTAGCGCTTGTTCACCTGTAAGGAGTACATCGATGGCGACCCAGCCTACATCATCCGATCCCAGCCCCATGCCATGGATGCCCGAGCAGGAACAGATGCGCTCGCGCACCATCAGTGATCTCCAGCGCCAGTTGGACGAGGCACGCAACGAGCTGCGGCGTGTCGCGCGCGAGCTCCGTAAGGAACAAGCCCGCCATGCCGAGACCACGGAGGCCTACTCTAAGACGGTCAATAATATGGTCGAGATCTCGCGTGAAAACGCGCTGCTTAGCTATGAGCTTGAGCGTCTGCGCCGCGCGACGCCGCGATCAGCACGGCCGAGAGCGATCGAGCTGCATGGTATCGATATCACCGCGTCTGAGGCGAAGGTGATTCGGAAGGCAATGGCTCGGCTCCACCACCCCGACGTCGGGGGGGATGAGCAGCGCATGAAAGTATGGAACGCAGTCCTCGACCAATTGGACGACGGCGCTTCATAGATTAAAGCTTAAGCCACAGCCAGAGCGCTGCACTCCTTGCGCTTGGCCCGCCGTAAGCATTCCTGTACTCCGCCATCGCCGTGCCACAGACTCACTATGCCAGCTCCACTAACCCCGTGGAAGGCGCACTATGCATTGACGAACATCGATATAAAGCGTATAGTGAAGAGCGTTCGCGCAGGGGAAAAGCCATGGTAAGCGGTGAAACAGTCATTATGGAGCCGAAGCGGCAGGTTGGGCAGGGCTGTTGCACGCCAATCAGGCCGCGGCTGGAGGATGAAGCCGCACGCGATGCCGCGAATCTGCTCAAGGCGCTTGCGGAGCCAGCCCGTCTACAAATCTTGGACATTCTGGTGCAACGCGGCGGGCTGGTATGTGTCTGCGATTTCGAAGGTGTCGTCGGCACGCCGGACCCGAAGACCGGGCAGCGGCCTAAGCAGCCGACGATCTCACACCATCTCAAAGTGCTGCGCGAGGCCGGCCTGGTCGGATATGAGAAACAAGGTCTTTGGGCGTATTACTTCGTGCATCGTGAACGCCTTGCAGACGTGCAGGCAGTGTTAGCGTTGCTCACGTAGGAGAGGCCCGCATCGCACGGGGCGTAGTGCTTCGAATGTAATGCAGGATAAAGCAATTGCCGGTCTTGCGCAGGAGTGGCGCCAGGGAGTGCTCGTGGCAATACGCTTGATGTACCGGCAACAGATCGAAAAAGCTTTGTGTACCGTGTGTGAGAAAGGCACTCGATGAATTCGTTATTCCGCCGCGTTGGAGCCGAGTTTGTTGGCACGTATGCCCTGGTTACTGCCGGTTGCGGCGCCATTATCGTAAATAGCACCAGCGGCACGCTAACTCATATTGGCGTCGTTGCAACCTTTGGCTTGGTCGTCATGGCGATGATCGCGGCGACCGGCCATCTGTCAGGGGCGCATTTCAACCCAGCAGTAACGATTGCCTTCGCCTTAACGCGGCATTTTGCCTGGCGTGATGTGCCGATTTACATCGGGGGTCAGCTGATCGGGGCAATCCTTGGAGCAGTAACTTTACGCGGCTTGTTTGGTAATGTCGCCTCTCTTGGTGCGACACTTCCGAGTGGAAGCGTCCTCCAATCATTTGGGTTAGAAATTCTGCTAACCGCGGTGCTGATGTTTGTCATTACCTCGGTGGCAACCGATACTCGCGCGGTCGGGCAGCTCGCGGCCTTAGCTATCGGTGGAACAGTCGCCCTTAACGCCCTGTGGGGCGGCCCGATTAGTGGCGCATCGATGAATCCGGCGCGATCACTTGGGCCGGCGCTCGTTTCAGGAGTGTGGCACCACCAGTGGGTGTATATTATCGCTCCAACACTTGGAGCAGCGCTCGGGGGTTCTATCTATCAAGCCCTGCGGATACCGCTACCCGACGGCCGTCGGAAACGCGAGGCTGTTGCCCCCGAGGCTGGCCCCTCGCTGGGCGAAGCGGCACGATAGTGCGGCAGGGAGCGGAAGCACGGCCGCAGCTGGTCTGTTGCGCGATTATTTGCTTCGCGACCGCCCGCTCGGCCGTGTTTGCCGACGAGTCAATTGGAAGGAGGATACCTAATGACTGATGCCGACCAACAACCGAAACGTGTCTTATTTTTGTGTACGCATAATAGCGCACGCTCGCAGATGGCCGAGGGACTTCTGCGGGGCCTGGGCGCAGGGCGGTTTGAGGCCTTCAGCGCGGGCACCGTGGCAACACGAGTCCGCCCGGAAGCGATCGCCGTCATGCAAGAGCTTGGGATTGATATCACTGGGCAATCGTCAAAAACGCTTGAGCGCTATCTTAACGTGCCGCTAGACGAAGTCGTTACCGTCTGCGACCAAGCCAACGATAGCTGCCCGGTCTTTCCCGGTTCAGTGGTGCGGCGGCATTGGTCGATCGACGACCCATCCGGCGTCCAAGGCTCAGACGAAGAGCGCCTTGCGGCATTCCGAGCTGCACGCGACGAGCTGCGGCAGAGGATCGAGCGGGAGCTCTTAGCGACTTAAGCCGGGACAGGAGCGACGCGCGTCGCTCCTGTCGCTTCTTGCCTCCGGCTGGTGTTACTTACCGCTGCAGCAGCTCGTGCCGCAGCACTGCTCGTCACCACCGCAACATTGTTCTTCGACGTTTGCCTGCACCCAACTCACCCCCTTTCGTCGCAAGCTAGATTCCCGCAACAGGCACAAAACAGGCGAGCGTGCCACCGGGCTCGAGTGTCACAAGACATCGAAGAGGCTTTTGCTGACCGCCAGCTGGCTGCAGCGCAACCACTGTCTGTAGCGAGCCGTCTGGACAGCATTGCAGCGCATTCAGCACCTCCACCGTGACCGAGGCACCAAAGTGCTCGTGCCCCCATTGCTCCGCTGCGTGTACCATCCGCCGCAGCACCGTGCTTTGCTGCATCAGGTTGTCTCCACTAACCTAGACACCTACCGCAAGTTCGCGGTAATCAGCCGCTCGACGATGACCACATCAGGCCAGACGCGATCTAGCCGAGACGCGCCGCCGTTGGGGCGGATACTCCGGGGAGCTGAGCCTGTTTACCGACAGCAGGACGTGCCTGAGTCTACTTGCAGCACAGGCAGCTCAAGCCCCTTGCGCGAGGTGGATACTCTTGACGCCGGATCACAAGCGGACGTCGTATCCCCACAGCCAGCTGGGCCACTAACGGTCGTACTGACGGGTCCGGAACAACACGCGCTGGCGGCCACATTGAAATCCGTGAAACAGACTCCAGTTTCTGGAAGCTCAAGCTGAACGTGCCGTGCTGCCGCCCAATCGCCGCGGATAGCCGCCACGACTGAGCGCACCTGCTCATAGCCCGTGAGCATCAAGAAGGTCGGCGCTCGACCATAGCTTTTCATGCCGACGATATAGAAATTGGCGTCGGGGTGCTTTAGCTTTTCGGCTCCGTGAGGCCGGACAGTGCCACAGCTGTGGAAATTTGGATCGATTAGCGGAGCTAGCGCCCTTGGACTTTCTACGCCAGGGTCGAGGTCCAACCGCAGCTCAGCCAGCAGCGACAAATCGGGGCGGAACCCAGTCGTGGCAATGATCTCGTCGAAGGGACCAATCGCATCACGCTCGCCGACCACCAGAACTTGCGCAGCTTGCGCGACGAGCCGCTGCGCTCGAAACGAAGTTACGAGCCGAACGATACCAGCCTCAACTAATTGGCGCACGCGCATCCCCAGCGCACCGCGTGCAGCCAAAAGGTCATTTACTCCACCGCCGTAGGCGTGCTGCATATCCGCCCGGCGTACCGCCCAGGTAATCTTCGTCGCCGCCGCCTCTGTCGCGAGCGCCGCCAGCTCGAGCACTGCGTTAAAGGCTGAGTGTCCGCTTCCTACGACCAAGACAGATCGACCCGCATAGCGCTGCCGGTCGCGACCAAGCGCATCAGGAATACCGTAGAAGATATGTTGCGCTAGGGCACGCTCGCCCGGTGCCAGCACCCCATTTGCGCCGATCGGATTAGGTGAGCCGTAGGTGCCGGAAGCGTCGATCACTGCTTTGGCAATCAGCACATCTTCCTCGCCCGCCGTCTCAACCGAGATCAAAAAGGGCGCATCTTCACGGCCGGTAGTTTTCATTTTGTCGAACCCTTGTCGGGTGACCGTGAGGACGCGGGTATTGAGACGGATGTGGGACGCGAGCTGGGGGAGGGCAGCCAACGGCTCCAGATAGCGCTCAACGAGCTCCGCCCCGGTGGGAAAGGCGCCCGGCGCAGGTGCGCGCCAGCCATTGACTTCGAGGAGTGAGGCAGCAACCTTGTCGACGTTGTACTGCCAGGGAGAGAAGAGCTGGACATGCCCCCAGCTGCGGATATTCGCGCCAACTGTCGCACCTGCCTCTACCACAAGCGGTCGCTCACCTGCCACTACTAGATGAGCAGCTGCAGCTAACCCCACTGGACCAGCGCCAATCACGACAACAGGCAAGGTTGAACGCTCCATGTTACCGCTCCTCCAAGGCTACATCGAAATATATCAATACAGCGAAAAAAATAGGGGCGGGGTTTCTTCCGCCATACCCGCCTGATAACCCAGTATAGACCATACATCGATAAACGTCAATATAGCAAAAGCTAAAAAGCTAAATACTGGCGTAAATAGGCGGCAGCAACAGGAAGTCTACGGGCAACATGTTGTTCGGCGCTCCTGGTTGGTCCGTCATGCCTCGTCATCGGCACTAATCTGGCGAAAGCTCGGTGGCCTATTACGGCCCCGGGCACAAGCTCTCCTTTCGTGCCAGCATCATTGCTACATCTAACTTGACATTGTTTATAGTCTTTATCAAGAATATGATACAATAAAGGTAAAAGTCGTATGCATAATGGAAGAAGTAGATGGATCAACAAGCACATTCGGTTGACCGCGCCGCACTTGCCGATGGAGTTCCAGCTCCAATCGTCAAGTTAAACCGGTGGGTCCTACTAATTGGCATCGCGGCAAGCGTGGTTCTGCAGCAGCCGCTGGGGATAACGCTACTTTTTCTCCTGCTTTTGCCAGCAGTGCTGTTTGGCCAGCGCTGGAGCCCGATCGCTGCACTCGGCCGCGTGCTCTTCGCGGATGCCATCGCGACGGCCGAGCGTGAAGATCGGCGTCTCACGCGCTTCAATAACGGGATTGCGGTGCTCTTGCTTGGAAGTGCCCAGCTAGCGTTTGCTCTTGGTCTACCTGTTGTAGGCTGGGTAATTGCGCTAATGGTCGCTGGTGCCGCCGCCGTTGCCCTATCAGGTTTCTGCGTGGGCTGCTTTTTATACTACCAGCTCAAGCTTCAACGGTACCGACTCTTCGGCTAAGTGTAGCATTATGTTCAGCCGCGGGGTAATGGCAAGGCCGAGCCCCGCACCACGAAACTGAAGCACTCCTCGACGCCAAACGCGATAAGCGGCGCGGCAGTCTATGAAATAGGCCGGGTACAAGGTCAGATAAATCCTTGCGCTCCCGATCCTCTTTCAGGCATACAAAGCATCGTCATGGGCAACATGCAAATGGCGGCTAGGAGCCTCCTAGCACAACGTATCAGGGAGGTTCGAGCCGTCCTTCTATAACCTTGCCCCCGCTCACTATTTCGCCGGTAGTGTGGCCTAGTGTATGTGCTTGCGTAGCAGGGCCTCAAAGGGCACGACATCTTGTGGCGGAACCGCTGCGCGTGGAATCGCGAGAAATGGACCGTTGGCTAGCTGCAGCCCATAGCAGCCGCTCACTTTCTTCCACTTGGCGAAGCTCTCCCAAGCCGCGTGGCGTTGGCTACGGGTCGTAATGGTCATCAGCATCTCCTCCCCGGCGTAGCCGCCCTGCACTGAGTGCACCGTGCAGCCCCCTCGTTAAGCAGGGTGACCACGCGAAGCGGCTTGGGTGCCTTTCGGGATCAGAGGCATCACGTTTTGGGCCACCGAAGCAGTTTAGGCCGTCCGAGCGCGACACTTCTGCTGCGGCCCAACATCGAGACGAGT
>JADDQE010000050.1 GCA_016781525.1 bacterium
GACGGTCCCACGATTACGATCCGTAAGTTTGGTAAGTCGAAGCTGCAAATCTCCGACCTGGTCCGCTTCGGCTCCATGACGCAGGAAATGGCCGACTTCCTGCAAGCCTGCGTGGTCTCGAAGCTCAATATCGTCGTCGCCGGCGGTACCGGCTCGGGCAAGACCACACTGCTCAACGTGCTGTCGAACTTTATTCCCCATGAGGATCGCATCGTCACGATCGAGGACTCAGCCGAGCTCAAGCTGGGTCAGGAGCACGTCGTGCGGCTCGAGGCCAAGCCGGCAGATCTTGACGGTAGTGGGCGCGTCGCGATCCGTGACTTGGTGATCAACTCGCTGCGTATGCGGCCAGAGCGGATTGTGATCGGCGAATGCCGCGGTGGCGAGACCTTCGATATGCTACAAGCGATGAACACCGGCCACGACGGCTCGTTGACCACGCTGCACGCCAACACGCCGCGCGACGCGGTCGCCCGTATCGAGACCATGTGTATGATGGCGGGTATGGACATGCCGCTCGTAGTGATCCGTGAGCAGATCGCGTCGGCCATTAACTTGATCGTGCAGCAGACGCGGCTGCGCGACGGCCAGCGCAAGGTCAGCGCGATCACCGAGGTGCAGGGCCTGGAAAGCGGCACCGTTGTGCTCCAGGACATCTTTGTGCTGGAGGAAAAAGGGATAACATCTGAGGGCAAAGTGATTGCCCAGCTGCGGCCAACCGGTGTGCGGCCCAAGTTCACGCCGCGCCTCGAGGCGAATGGTTTCAAGCTGCCGCCGTCGGTCTTCGGTGCGGTTATGCCGGGTCGGCGGTAGACGGAGGGACGAGGGGTGAGGGACGAGGAGTGAGGGGCGAGAGGTGAGCGGCGAGGAGAGAGGGGCGAGAGGTGAGCGGCGAGAGGTGAGCGGCGAGGGGTGAGCGGCGAGGGGTGAGATGAGCGGGTTGGCAAGAAGCTACCGTGATCTTGTGGTTTGGCAACGAGCGATGACGGTAGCGCACGCAGTGTATCAAGCCACTAGCCGCTTTCCGGCGTCGGAAAAGTTTGGCTTGGTGAATCAAATGCGCCGGGCAGCTGTGTCAATCTCCTCAAATCTAGCCGAAGGTCACGCACGCTCCGGCGCTGCGGAATTTCAATATTTTATCTCGGTCACCCGCGGCTCCATCGCCGAGCTCGAAACACAAGTGCTGCTGAGTGCCGATCTTGAATTTCTCGACCTCGAAATCAAAGACGATCTGCTCGCACGGCTTGACGAGATCGGTAAGATGCTGCGGGGTCTCGACCGCGCGCTCCAACAGCGCAGAAGTGAAAGCTCTCGACAACGTTGAGGCGGTCGTCTGGGCAGATCGTTTTGCTCCCCTAGCCGCTCGCCCCTAGCCCCTAGCCCCTCACCCCTCATCCTGGTATAATCGAGGCGCACGGAAGTGCTATGGGAGTAGTGCGTGGCGAATATTCCCCAGACCATCGGCAATTATCGGTTAGAGCATGAGCTCGGGCGTGGTGCGACCAGCCAAGTTTGGATGGGTCGGCATATCTTCTTGCGCGAGCGTGCCGTCGCCGTCAAGCTGCTGCTGAGTCACGACGAAGAAAGCATCTTGCGCTTTACGCGCGAGGCTGAGCTTACCAGTCAGCTGCGGCACCAGCATATCATTCAGATATACGACCACGCGACGCCGACCAACAGCTTTCCCTATACGGTTATAGAGCTGGTGTCGGGAGGCTCGGTTCGGCAGCGGGTCGAAAAAGATGGCAAGCTCCCTCTCAAGGACGCGATTACAATCTTTCGCCAGATTGGCTCGGCGTTGGACTATGCCCACAGCCGCAACATTATTCATCGTGATGTTTCGCCCGGCAATATTCTGCTCGACGCGAGCGGCAGCCGTGCGCTGCTAACCGACTTCGGCATCGCGCGCCTGCCCGACCAGCGCCATACCAGCACCGACATGATCATGGGTACGCCCGGCTTTTTTTCGCCCGAGCACGCCCGCTCGGCTACCCTGGTCACCTCGTTGTCGGACCTATACGGCCTGGGCGTGATCTTGTACTTCATGCTCAGCGCCCAGCTGCCCTGGGAGACGCCGCCGCAGCACCCCGACTACCGCTTTGACGGGTTGCTGCCGCTCTCGCACCGCGGTGTCGAGCTGCCGCTTGAGGTCGAGAAGATCATTCAAACGATGCTGGCAGTCGAGCCACAGAAGCGCTTTCCCACGGCGGGTGCGGCGATGGAGGCGCTCGACCGGGCCTTTGCGCGCTCGGGTATCGTAGTCGACGATCAGCCGCTGACGATCGTGGATGGCACAGCCGTGCGCGCGATCAATACAGCGCCTAGCTTTCAGGGCATCGGGCTGGTCGAGAGCGAGGTGGAGCAGGTGCTCGCGGCGGATTTGCTGCGTGAGCCCTTTGAGCGGTCGCATGCCCGCGCCGAGCAGCTACGCGATCCCCTGACGCTGGCACGGCTATTCGACGATTGGAGTCGCGCCGGCACCTGGCTCGAGTTTCGCAAACAGCATCTTGGCCGCATCGTCAATCTACGCGAGGTGCGCAGCCGCAACGTGTACTTTTATCAGCTCGAGGTACTGCTCGAGACGCGTACCGAGCCGAAGGACATCGAAGAGCCCGACGCGGACGCTCCCGATTTTCCGGTGCAGAAGGAGATGAACCGGTGGCAGGTGCCGCTTCCGGCGCCTACAGCCTTTGTAGACGATCCCGGCCGAGCGGAGATCATTCCGGGATCCGAACGTGTCGTCGCTTGTCCACGCTGCGAGGGCAGCGGCTACGAGCTCTGTCCTGAGTGCAAAGGCTCGCGGCGGGTGCTGGTGACACGGCCGGTTTCGGCCGACGGTGGTGACGGAGTCGCGATGCGCCGGCAGCAGGATGGTCCAGGCCAGCTAGTATCGAACAATCGCGATAATAGCTCCGGTCAGCGCCCCGCCGGGCAATCTTCCAGTGTTGTCGATCTTTCCGCGGCCCAGACCGCCCAGGTCAAGCAAGTGCTCGTGCCGTGCACCAGATGCGGCGGTATTGGCCGCCTTAAGTGCGATCGCTGTCATGGCGAGGGCCGTTTGGTGCAGCGGCGTGCCTTTGAGTGGAGTCGCCGGGCGGTTAAGCTCTCGAGCTACGACGACTTGCCGAATCTCGATGAGAACCGGCTGCGGGAAGAGATCGAGCTCACGAAAGTGTACGAAGAGCGACACATGGGTGCTCTGAAGCGCGAGTGGGCCGCGGTGCCGGGTCTCAAGGGGTTGATTGCCAATATCCAGAAGCAGGTTGGCGGCGACACACGCGTCGCCATGTCGGCGGTGACGATCATGATGATCCCGTACACCGAAGTCCGGCTGGACGTGGGCCTGAATGAGGTTGTGATCGAGGGCGAGAGCGAAGAGCGGCGAAGCGACGACCGCGTGCATCTCGTGCAGATTTATGGCTTCGAGAATCGCTTGCAGATGAGCACCTTCGCCTACGACGGCCAGCGCAAGCTGCTCTTCTTCTGGAGCGCTTTTGCCTCGATCGCCGCGCTAGTGCTCGTCATTGCACTGCTGCTGCCGCTCGTCTTGTAGCTGCGGCGTCAACCCTGACAAACGAACGCTTTTCCAGCGGCCAGCCCTCGTATGAGCGGCTGGCCGCTTGCGTTAACTCCAGCCGTCCGCCCTTCTGCTTTTCAGCACTCGCAGCTGGTCGATAAGCTCACGTCCCGTCGCCGATATGGGGCAACTCATCGGCGAAGCGGGCGAAAATTGTACAAAAGTCCCCTATTGACATAGTACCGGCAAGGTGTAGAATGGCGGTGTACGGTGCGTCGCTCCACGCACTTCATCATCACCAAACGTTGCTCCGTACATACACTCGCTTTCCCGCAAGTATGTTGGTCGTGGCACATCACCGTGTGGCGACTGTGTACAACAACGGCTTCGTTGTTCAAGCGAGGATTACCTTTTTCCTAGCTAAATAAGCCTTAAATCAGCGCTACTGGCGTGGTTCGGTCGTGCTTTCGCAGGCATCGACAACTATTGACGGCAACAAGGTCTGACTGTTGAACAAGGGACGAGGGCTTTCAGCCGCAAAGTCGCCCTCAGGCTAGCCGTGGGTTAGTAGCGGCGTGTGGGTGTTTGAGCTCTTCCGGATGACCGAAGCTGGTCGAAAGAAGTACGACTAAAGTCCTTCTTGACGTAGTACTCGGCTGGGATAGAATGGTACTGGTCGACATACGACCTCGCCACAGGCCAAATCCGTATGTCGACCAACGTCCCGCCACATCCGCATTTCACGCTACGACGCGGGCTCCCGAATCCGCGCTGTGGTATGAGCAACGGCTACGTTGCGCAGGTGGGATAGCACCAATACCAAAGTTGTTAGCAATTCTTCTTCTTTAATCATAGTTGGAAAAAGTGCAAGCGATGGCCTCGCAGGCCGCGGAGGCGTGCGTGCCGCAAAGGCGATCAACTGACCGATCGCCTCAGAGGAGGTATGCGGTAATGGATTGTTGCTTATGAACGATGTGGCCACATAAGGTGGTCTTGGAAAGGCGGACGCCCGCACTGCGAATGCGGGCGACGATTGAGCTGGACACGCCCTTCAATGTTGTGCCACTCAATCCCCTGTCGGCAATTTGTATGCCACACGTTTCGCCATCGTAATTGGTAACCAAGGGGATTTACTCATGAGTCATTTCAAATCCAGGTGGTGGCAGTTCACGTCGCTGCTGGTTGTGTTCGCGCTCGTCATGGGTGCAACATTGACCGCGCGCGCTGCCATTGACGGCACAATCTTTGAGCTGGATGGCAACCCACAAGATGCATCGGGTACAGCCGGTGATGATTGGTCAAGGCTTTATGGTGGTACGGGATCGGCCGATCTCGTGGCGTTCTCGGGCGTTGTACCGGACCCGCTCAACACGACGATCTTCACCGGTGGCGGCAGCAAGGACGACCTTGATGTCACCAGTTGGCGGTGGACAAATGGCGCGGTGCCCGACAAGGACGAGATCACCAACGCTTACGCCGCAGCCTACAAGAAGAATGGCGACTTGATCCTCTACTTCGGCGCCGACCGCTACGCCACCAATGGCAACGCAGCCCTCGGCTTCTGGTTCACGCAGGATGACGTCGCTCCGGTGTCAGGTGGTACATTTAGTGGGCAGCATCGCAATGGCGACGTGCTGGTCCTCAGCGAGTTCACCAATGGCGGCTCCCAGCCCACAATCCAGGTGTACGCATGGGAGGCGGGCGGCCCGATCAATGGAACACTCAGGCTACTAACAAATGTCAGTTCCGCCTGTAATACCCCACAAGGGCTCGCGGCCCATGCCTGCGCGATTGTGAACACCGGCACGGTGGCCTCACCGTGGCCGTACCAGCCGAAGTCGGGCGCGTCGGGCAGCTTCGCGAAGGGCGCGTTCTTCGAGGGTGCGGTTAATCTGACCCAGCTCTTCAGCGCCGGCGTAACGCCTTGTATCTCCAGCTTCATTGCTGAAACGCGCTCCTCGCAGTCAGTGGACGCAACGCTCAAAGACTTCGACGCCGGTAACTTCGATCTCTGCGGCGCGAGCATCCAGATTGGAGCTAGCGGCGTCAACGCGGTGGGTGATAATCACACGTTCAACGTAACGATCAACCAGCAGTTCGGCAATGTGTCGCAGCCGGCCGCCAACGGCACGAAAGCTACTGTTACGCTGACGCCGTCTGACGGCGTGACAGTGGTGAGCGACAGCTGCGCGACGACGGGCACTGTCAATGGAACCTGTGCGGTAATTTTCAAGCGCACTACGGCGGGTGTCGTCACTGGCAATGCTTCAGCGAATGTCCAGGTTGGTGATACAGCGATCACGGTGTCGACCAACGGTGTAGCTCCGAATAGCGGGCCAGCTACTAAGCGGTACGTGGATGCCTCGGTTTCGATCACGCCACTTGTAGATGTCAACGAGGTCAACGACCAGCATATCTTCAATATCACCGCGACCGGAATTCCGAGCGGAGCGACCGTAGACAGCATTTCAATCACGCCGAGAGTGTCCCCGGACCCGACTTCGCAGAGCACCACGTGCAATGCTCCCATACGCTCAGGCAACACGGCGACCTGTACGCTGACCATTAACAGCAGCTCGGCCACCACCTACACGGCCAACGCCACTGCCGTAGTGAACTTCAGCATGGCCGGTGGCAGCCCAAGCACGGCCAGTGTCACTCGCTCGACTGACAGCGCTGTCGCGCCTAGCGGCCCTGGCGGCAGCGGTCCTGCGATCAAGCACTACGTCGACGCCGCGATCAAGGTCACGCCAAACGGTGTGAACGAGGTCGGCGACGCGCACATCTTCACAGTTGAAGTGACGGCGTATCCGAGTGGCGCGAGCCCGGTCAGCTTCGCAATCACGCCGATTGTCAGCCCGAACCCGACCACGAAGAGTGATACCTGCGCGAATGCGATCATCAGCGGTAACGTTGCGACCTGTACACTGACCATCAACAGTAGCTCAGCCGGAACCTTTGAAGCCGACGCCAGTGCTACTGTTACCATGGGTGGACTAGCGGTGACGCGTTCGACCACCGGCAACAGCGGCCCGAGCGGCAACACGGGTGCAACTAAGGAATACGTCGATGCCTCGATCGCCATCTCGCCGCTGACGGACACCAATGGTATCGGCGAGCAGCACGTCTTCAACATCACTGTGACGGCGCACCCGAGTGGCGCCAGTCCGGTCAGCTTCGGGACGATCACGCCGAGCGTGAGCCCGAACCCGACCTCGAAGAGCGATACCTGCGCGACCCCGTTGATCAACGGTAACGTAGCGACCTGTACACTGACCATCAACAGCGACGTAGCAGCGACCTACACAGCCAACGCCAGTGCCAGTGTCACCATGGGTGGCGTCACCGTGGAACGCGCGACCAACGGCAACAGCGGCCCAGCAGGCAGCGGCTCTGCGACGAAGATCTACGTCGCCGGTACACTGCGCTGGCTGAAGGTGGACCAGGACAATGCGCCGCTGGGCGGGGCGACGTTCGAGGTCTGCGGCACCCACAACTTCGTCAGCGCAGACGGATCGTTCGCTGACGTCGCCGACGACTGCGTCATCGTCCTCGATAACGGTGCGAACGACGATGACAAGGATGATGGTGAATTCCAGCGCAATGGCCAGATCCTGGGCCGGTACACGATCCGGGAAACGGCAGCACCCGCCGGCTACGCCAAGGATGAGACGATCGTAACGGTCGAACTGACAATCGCCAACCCGAGCAACGTGAGCAGCGCCCCGACGTTTGTCAACACGAAGCTGTTCAAGCTGATCGTCATCACCTGCAACCAGTCAACCAACGAGTTGGTCAAGAGCACCGTGACGCTTGACACCAACGGTAGCGCTCCGGGTGGAGAGGTGACACTGGATACGCTGGACTCGTCAACGATTGCGGGTCTGTGCGATCTGGAAGGCGCCAACTTCGGCAACCTGCGGCAGGGCACCTACGCGCCAAGCGTGGTGCTTCCGAAACCACAGCCATAATAGGCTGTGCCGCAGAACAACAACATCGGATGCGAACGACGAACCGAGCCTCTCCTCCAGATGCGGAATCGGGCGTCCTAGCGGCGAAGGGGATCAGCCAATCGGCTGGTCCCCTTCTTCTCGTCGCTCCTGGATTAGCCGAAGCTCTTCCTTCCCTCGTGTAAGGCTACTTCCACCCAATGTCGCGGTTTAGGAGCGGGAACTATTGGCTTTCCTTACAGCTGCCCATGCTGTCGCGAAAACTCCGCAGTGCAGCCGCTTTGTAGTAGTAGGTCGTCACCGCATCGCTGCGTTCTTCAACCCGTTTTCCCGAACCTCCCATCCTTCCCCCACTCGTCCGGTAGCCCGTAGTACCTCTCGCCTACGCCTGCCTCTCCTACACCTGGTAGCATACGGATCATGCAGCCTGCACCGCAGCTTCGTTCAACACTGCCGAGACTGCCCGAAACCGCAGGTGCGCCTACCGCAGCCCAGCTTCGCCAATCGCTCAACGTGATCGTGAGCACGAGCCTGCGCCGAGTGGCCGCTGGTCTCGCGCTGCTCTACGGCGGGCTCGCGCTGCTGCATCCGTTTGTGATGCCGCGTGGCGCAGGTGGTCCGATGAGCCTCTTCGCCGCGTTGACCGCAGTGGCCTTGCTGCTGCTGCTGGTCCGACTGGGACGCTCGCCTGCCCCGCCAAAGCAGGCCCATCCCATGGCGGTCGGCATGCTCGCCTTGGTGCTCGCGAATAGCCTGCTGCATCTCACGCTCGTGCCCTCGCCGCTGCAAAGCACCAATGTCGTGCTGACTATTCTTGGCGCCGGCTGCTTCCTGCTCTCGGGCCGTTGTCTCGCCGTGGTCATGCTCGCGGCTGTGGCCGGCTGGGCGACAATTGCCTTGACGAGCACGGATGCGGCCTCCATGCCAGCCTGGCTCCACTTCGCCTTTATGCTGGCCGAGATGAGCGTGATTGCGTGGCTGATCTACACGGTTCGGCGCCGGGACCTTGAGCGCCTGACCCGGCTGCACTATCAGGATGCCTGGTACGCGCGTGAGCTGGCGGCGGCTGTGGCAACCGCCCAGGAGAGCGAAGGGCGAGCGCAGCGCCTCGCGGAAGCGACCTTTGAAGGTATCATGCTCCACGATGGAGTCCGCCTCCTCGACGTCAACCAGTCTCTAGTGGCGATGTCGGGCTATACCCGCGATGAGCTGCTGCATTTGACTGTCGCCGACCTCGTTCCGGCCGATGCTGCCGTCGAGGTGATTCACGGTATCCGCGACGGGAGGTCCGAGCCGTACGAGACCACCGCTCGTCGGCGCGATGGCACGACCTTTCCGGTGATGGTGTCGGGTAAGCCGCTTGAGTATGGAGGGCGCGTTATCCGAGCCGCCGCGATTCGAGACATCACGGAGCAAAAGCGAGCGGCGGCTACGATTACCCAGATGGCGTTTTACGATCCGCTGACCGACCTGCCTAATCGCCGGCTGTTTCTTGATCGGCTGTGGCAGACGATCGCTCGAGCGCGTCATGACCAGCATGACGCGGCCGTGCTCTTCCTCGATTTGGATCGCTTCAAGGTCATCAATGATACCTTGGGCCATGCGATTGGCGACAGCTTGCTGCAGATCGTTGCCCTACGGCTCCGAGGGTGTCTCCGCCCCGAGGATACGGTGGCACGGATGGGTGGCGACGAGTTTACCGTCCTGCTGGCCCCGCTCAATGGTCTGGATCAGCTATTTGCTGTGGCCCATCGCATCCGGCAGACGCTGTCACAGTCGATTGCGATCGAGGGCCACGAGCTTGTGGCTCAGCCAAGCATTGGAATCGCCGTCTATCCCGAGGATGGGCAAGAGGCCGAGACACTGCTCAAGAACGCCGATACCGCCATGTACCGAGCCAAAGCCGATGCTACGAGCCGTGTTCAGCGCTACTCATCCGAGATGCAAGTGGCCGCGGCACAGCGCTTGGTCGTGGAGCAGCAGCTGCGCCAGGCTCTGCAACGGCAGGAATTTGTGCTTGACTATCAGCCGCGTGTGGATGCTGCCACCGGGCGGCTGTGTAGCCTTGAGGCGCTCCTGCGCTGGCAACATCCCGAGCGCGGGTTAATCAGCCCGGCCGAGTTCATCCCGATTGCCGAAGAGACCGGACTGATCGTGCCGCTCGGAGCTTGGGTGCTCGAGACGGCGTGCGCACAGGCTCGCGCCTGGCAAATGGCCGGATACGCCGACATGCGGGTGGCCGTGAACTTGTCGGCGCGGCAGTTCTTGCAGCCCGACCTTGTAGCGCAGGTGGTGCAGGTGCTCGCGCGAACAGGGCTGGACCCACGCAGTCTGGAGCTTGAACTTACTGAGACTACCGCGATGCAGCAGGCCGAGACCACGCTGCTGCAACTGCGGTCGTTGAAGACGATGCGTGTACAGCTCGCGCTTGACGACTTTGGCACGGGCTACTCATCGCTGAGCTATCTGAAACGCTTCTCGTTGGATCGCCTGAAGCTCGACAAGTCATTTGTGGCCGATGTTGCCGTAAGTGCGCGGGATGCGGCGGTGGCGGCAGGAATTATTGGCCTCGCTCACAGCTTAAATATCGCCGTTACCGCCGAGGGTGTGGAAACCGAGGCGCAGCGACTATTTTTGCAGCAGCATGGATGCGACGAGCTGCAAGGCTTTTTGATTGGCCCGCCGCATCCAGTTGCTGTGATCTCGGCGCTCTTGCCGCAGTGGCTCGCTACTCCGCACCAGGGCCATGACGTGCACACCGAGCGTGTGCGGACCGGTCAAGGCGAGCCAAGCCACCCTCCATGCAGCGGCGCTGACTCAAGCGTAGTCGTGAGTCCGTAATCAGCGGTGCTGGTTTGTGCAGCCCCGCACGCCGGCACTGTTGTCATCCCATTTACCCGCCGACGGTCTCCTTGGTTGGCGGTGTTGTGCCGAGCCGTCCTCGCAGCTGCGCTGCTGGCTTGAAGCCGACGATCTTAGATGCAGGGATCGTGATCCGCTCCTTCGTCTGTGGATTTGTGCCTTGCCGCTCGGCGCGTTCGCGTACCTCGAAGCTCCCGAAGCCGGCGAGCTGGACGCGCTCCCCGTTGGCTAGGTGGGTGCTCAGCTCTGCCAGCACCGTCTCGACTACCGTCTTTGCCTGCCCCTTTGAAAGCCCTGTCTTGTTCTTGACCTCTTCGACCAACCCGGTCATGCTTAAGTTTGCCATGCTGGTACCTCCTCCAAACACAGTGCCGCCTGTCCCCACCGAGCCGGCGGCTCGACGCGCTGTCGGCGAAACGCCATTGGATGCTACAGCCGCCGGCTGCTCGCTGTCAACCACGACCGGACCAAGTTGGTAGGCCGCCCGAGCGACCTGGGGTGCTGATGAGCCGTGTCAAGACCTGTCATCGCCCCAAACCCACGCTTTTCTACGTAACGGACCTCCAATCCCCCGGCTTGCTCGAACAACAGCCGATGCCGCCTCATCTCCTAATCGATCCGATACCAGCATTAGGGCTGACGGTGCGGTTCGGGCACACGCTGGGCAAGGCGCGGGGTTTCGATACCGCTGAACTCCGGAAGATGCCGACGGTTGCGCAGAGCCTCCTCGATCGCGCTTTCCAAATCTGCTCGAAGCGCACGGTAACAATCTTCCTGGGTCGCGCCCCAGGCAAAAACGGCATGAAAGCGGGGGAGCGCGCCAAACCAACCACCGTTCGATAACTTGTCGTAGCGTGCGGTCTGCATCGCCGCCTCCAGATATTCCGACATGGTTTTGTCCTTTTTTTTCCGAACATATGTACGGATGAAGAATAAAACAACTGTTCTGTGTAGTTGGATTACAGGAGGATGACGAGGAACGAGCAAGAGTCGTACGGGGGTCGGTCACGACGTGTTTCTCTGGCGAACTATGTTGCGGTACATGCGTTGAACGTGCGGGTGCTGGTTCGGGGCGTGCCAATCTCACAGGAAATGTACATGAATACGCCCATGACTATTACATCACTCAGCGCTGCGGAAGCGCTGGTACTGCAAAATCCACAGGTGGCCCACGGTCGTGCAGCGATCAAGCTGACGCTGATGGAGCTGCGGGCTCGACGGATCGTGACGATGTGCCACGAGGAGAAGAAAGTCCGGTTCGGGCGCGTACAGCGCACTGACTACCTCCAGGTAGCTGAGCAGGGGCAACAGGTGATGCAGCCGCCGTCGGCGAGCGGTGCGGTAGTGGACATGCTGCGCGCGGCAGGGGCGCTTGGCACGGGGGTAACGATGCCTCAGGTTGTGCAGCAGGCTCGGCGTAGCTTCGGCTCGGACCTGTCTGGCTTTCAGCAGAAGCATCTGCTGCCAGCGTTGGTCCAACGAGGACTGCTCGAGACCTATCAGAAGAAAGTGCTGGGTCTCTTTCCGAAAACGCGCTACCGCCATACTCCCGCGGGCGAAAGCATGGGTCAAGCGCTCCGAGCCCATCTGGAGCAGGCACGGACGCTTCCCGAAGCGCTCGATCGTGATCCGGTACAGGCCGCAGCCCTCGTTGCATCGCTCGGCGGTAGCATCCTCTTGGTCGATGAGATCAAGCCACACTACGGGAGGTTATCACAAGCGCTGCGAAAACCCGAGGCGGACGATGACGGTGGTGATCTTTCTGTTTCTGCGGAGACCGATGATAGCGACTTCGATGCGACCGGCGTTGTCCTGGCCGGCTTCGGCAGCTTTGACTTCGACTTCGCGGCCTTCGACGCGCTCGATAGCAGCCTCGATGCCTTCGACAGCAGCTTCGACTCGTCGGCTGATAGCGGTGGCGGGGAGAGTGGTGGCGACAGCGGTGGCGGGAGTAGCGATTAACTAACGGTTTCGGCTTGGGATGGCGGATTAGATGCGCAGACGCTCGTACCATCCGGCATCGCCTAGCCCGTCATCCTTCGAACCCAAGCTACAAAGCGCTTGTCTATGCGAGCAGCCTATCCCAATCCAGGAGTCGTTAACGTAAAGACACCGACTAGGACGCTGTGTCACTAGCCGGTGTCTTTGGTGGAACCAAGGTTCCAAAGATGGGGTGGCTGATGGGCGTTGTCCACCTTCAACCAACATCATGCCGCCCATATGGATCCGACACAACGAACCCTACGCCGTCTTGCAGTAGCCGCGTATGTATCACCCAAAGCTCTTGACTACAACCACGCTGTACAGTCGAAAGCTTGACCTGTTATTTACGAAATCTTCTTCCCGCTGTCCACAGCGTTCTACCCCTTACGTTTTATTGCATTCTATTCATATATTGTGTCCACCACATCTTACCAACTATGCTAGACGTCCACTACTTTGGGTGTCAATTTGGGTGTCAAGTTATATTATGGAGTATCGTGACACTCCTACCAGTCCTTGCGGCAAAGACCTGCTGGTCCTTGAATGGGGAAGATCCAATATCACTAGGGAGTGTCATCCTCTTAATGCTAGCTACGTGTAGACACAACACTATTGTGTCGAACTAGGCGTTAGTTTGCGACGACTTTTTGAGTTCTGTTCATTCTCCGAACGATTCAGATTACGAACGTTCGTTCTATCGCAGCGTTGCTGATATGCATAAGAGAAATTATTAACCGGGCAGGGACTCACAACACTTGTGTCGCGGGTGCTTGGCGTAACGGCGGAAGCAAAGCAAAAGAAAACTGGTGGTAGTAGCGAGGAGCGACGCTGGGATGAAGCATCGTTTCTA
>JADDQE010000200.1 GCA_016781525.1 bacterium
TGCACTTCTCGAGCTGCGGGCAGCATATCCGCTGACGCTTGTGGTGGCGACGCATAATCTTCATCAGGCGCTGCGGCTTGCCGAGCAGACAGCATTTATGCTGGATGGGCAACTCATCGAAGTGGGACCGACTGGACAGATGTTGCAGCAGCCAAACGACCCGCGGACGCTTGCCTTTGTGACCGGGGGTATGGTCTACTAGCCGTCATTCCCGACGTAACCCGTAATTGGCGGCTTCGAAGCTGTGGAGCGCGAGGCGGCTTGGCGCTCGACTACGTAGAGCGGCAGGCGCGAAGGGTTCTAGATGCCAGCCGACGTGCTGCCGCTCCTGTTCCACCGTACTCTATTGTCCGCCGGCTTGGTCTAGGTTGGTCGTGCTGCCATTGGAGGCGAGCTGCTGCCAAGCTTGGCCACCAGCGGGGGTGTGAAATATATTGAGTGCGGTTGTCGCAAATGCCAGCGCTGTTGGCTGAGTTGGGTTGACGGCAATATGCGTTATTCGCTCATCCTCTACCAGTGTAGGTGTACTGATAGGCTTGACCTGCTTGGTCGCCAGAGCGTATTGGAAGAGCTCGGTTGAGCCAAAAACCAGCTGCGTGCCATCTGGGCTGAATGCAACGGCAGTGACTGGCCCACTGCTCTCGACGGGCTCGAACTGGTCACCATGGTCCGATGACAGCAGCAAACCTTGCTCGGTCGCCAATGCGACAATGTTCGGTTGTGTTGGATGGACGGCAATTGCGAATGGAGCTGCCGTCAGTCCCCGTACACTGCTCTGCTGCCAGGTCTTGCCATTGTCGAGGCTGCGGTGCATACCCGGGGCTAGCTTGGAATTTTGCGCAGGATTGAGCACATAGATCGCATGGTTTTGGTAGCCAACGCCCATTAGATGGAAATCGCTCTCACCGGCGAAGCCGAACTGGACCAGGGTCTTGCCGCCGTCGGTGCTTTTCACAAGTCCCAGTGGATTAGCAAGCCCCGTTGCCGACGGAGCGGGATGACCACTGCTGTAGAAGCCGTCGTCGCTGGCGGAGAAGCCCATATAATCATGCTCGGGCCCGTCGCCGCGGCGCCAGCTGCCCTCACTCGCGACGAAGAGACCAATATGTGCAGGAACCATCAGCTGCTTCCCATCACGGGTAAAGCCTAGACCGTGAATATGTGGCAGCGTCCATTCTTCGCCATGACTATGGGCTGTGTCACCGTCACTGTGGGTATGCCCGTGCGCTGCTTCGTCGGGGCCGTGGCCGCCAGTAGCTCCACCGGGCCTCGTCGCCGTGCCACAACCAGCTAACAGCACGGCGCCGAGACCAATCCAGAGCAGAAGTGCCCTCAGCTGTCTCCCATATCGAGCCATAATAACCTCGCGTTCTTCCGTCGATACGCCCCTGGTAGTGTGTGACGGACAGACCTTAAGTCGACGGGGCGTATCACTTGCGCCATCATTGTACCGAGCCCAGGCCTTTAATTGCTTGTCTTGCGTGCATGGCACGCTAGGAGGAAACATTTTCAATGCGCGGCCGATTGCGGTAGCCGTTGCGGGATTTCCGTGTCGTTCCGCATGGGTGAGAATACGGTAGAATTGAGCTGTTGATTGATAGATAGCTCTGAGCGCACTCGGGAAAATAATACGATGGTTGATTCAACCTTAGTGCTTCAGCGATACGGGGAATTATGAAAATCGGCATTATTGGCCTGCCGAACAGCGGCAAGACAACGGTCTTCAATGCGCTCACGGGTGGGAACGCGGAGACGGCCGCCTACTCGTCGGGCCAGCTTGAGCCAAACCTCGCGACGGTGAAGGTGCCTGACGAGCGCCTCAACGTGCTCGCGGAGATGTATAAGCCAAAGAAAATAACCTTTCCGGATGTCCAGTATATCGACGTCGCGGGTATCAGCGGCGAGCGCAAGAGCGGGGGCTTACCTCCGGCGTTTCTTAACTACATTGCACAGGTGGATGCGCTGCTCCACGTGGTACGTACTTTCGCGGACCCGGCAGTACCCCATCCCGAGGAAACCGTTGATCCCCGCCGCGACATCGAGAACGTCGATCTTGAGCTCATGTTTTCCGATATGGCAATTATCGAGCGGCGGCTCCAGCGGCTCGAGCCGGAGATCAAGAAGATGTCCGGCAAGGAGAAGGAGCTACGAACCCAGGAGCGGGACGTTCTGGTGCGCCTGCAAGCTGGCCTCGAGGAGAATCAGCCGATCCGTGATCAGTCGCTGAGCGACGACGAGGCGAAGCTCCTGCGCGGCTACCAGTTCCTATCGGCCAAGCCTGTGCTGGTCGTCATCAATGTCGGCGAGGATCAGCTTGGCGAGGACATCGCCGGGAGTATTCCGTACAATCACCAGAAGGCTGCGATCACCCAGCTCGCCGGCAAAGTGGAGGCCGAGATTGCGCAGCTTGGCCCCGAGGATGCGCAGCTCTTCCTGGCCGATTTGAACATCACTGAGCCAGCTCGCGACCGAGTGATCGAGGCGTCGTACAACCTCCTGGGGCTGATTTCCTTCTTGACGGCGGGCCCCGATGAAGTACGCGCGTGGCCAATCCGACAAAACACGCCAGCCGTCGAGGCCGCCGGCGCGATCCACTCTGACATCCAGCGGGGCTTTATCCGAGCAGAGATCGTAGCCTACAACGACCTTATTGCTGCCGGCTCGATGGTCGAGGCAAAGAAGCGCGGTACCGTGAGGATGGAGGGTAAGACCTACATCGTGCAGGACGGCGACATCTGTAACTTCCTGTTCAACGTTTAGCGCCGATGCCAACAGAGGCGTTAGATGTCCCTTGGCTGAGCCGCACCGTCGCCCGACACCGTGAGTGATGGTCGCGACGCCGGTAACAATTTTACATGGAGCTTGAAATGCGGGGGCTGCTGCACTATGCGGCACCCCCGCTTGTTTTTTGCTGTTGTCGTTCAACCCGGGTAACCTAGAGCTATCCCCCCAGCGACGCGGGGCGCTGCTAAGGCATATGCGAGCTTGTAGCTTCACTGCCGAAGTTCTCGAGCTACACTCCCGGTCGCCGATCCGCTTGCACGGTTATTGCTAATTTTTACTTTATTGCTACGTTTTTTCTGTGACAAGAATTCGTCCGAGTAACACCAGGTGCTCATCGGGAGCAGGGCCAGCGGGGAGCAAAGGCTTGCCGAGCCGTTCCATGGCCACCGACGTACACGCGACCGTTGATAACCGCCGCCGTTGTTGAAGGCCCGACACATCGTGTCCTCGAAACGGCGGACTTGTTTTATAATCGTGCATCGCGTTGGTAGTCGAGAGGTGATTCATGTTCAACCCGAACTCCCCTCAGGCGCGGGACATTGTGGATCTTTTCTTCTGGAGCATGGTGATTGGAGGGGTGATTTTCGTTCTCGTGACCGGCCTCATCCTTTACTCCGTGTGGCGTTTTCGAGGTCGGCCAGGCGACGGCGAGCCCCATCAAAACCCAGGTAACCGAAAGTTGGAAATCGCGTGGACGATTGCGCCCACCGTGTTGCTCGCGATCATTTTTGTGGTCACGCTGAGTGCGATGCGCAGGATCGATCCCGATCCGGCCGGCCAGCAGCCTGACGTAATTGTTACCGGCTACAGCTGGTGGTGGCACGTGGAGTACCCGAACTCGGGCGTCGTAACCGCGAATGAGATTCATATTCCGGTTGGCCAGCAGGTCCTCTTTCAGCTCAAGGCCGCCGACGTGATCCACGACTTTTGGGTGCCGGAGCTTGGCCCGAAAAAGGATATGATCCCGGGCCACCCCGGGAATACCGTCTGGCTTGCCGCTGATGAGCCGGGTATCTACCTAGGCGCGTGCGCCGAGTACTGTGGCACACAGCACGCCTGGATGCGAATCCGAGTGATTGCCCACCCCCAGGAAGAGTTCGACGAGTGGCTGCGACAACAAGCCTCTATCCCGGCGGCTCCGATGAGCGAAGAGCTTGTACGTGGAGCCCAGATCTTCCAAGAGTCGACCTGCGTTAACTGCCATGCGATCGCCGGTACGAACGCGAATGCCCAGGCGGGCCCAAACCTGACACACGTTGGGAGCCGCCTAACACTCGGCGCTGGCATTATCGACAACACGCCAGAGAACCTCGGGCAATGGATCCTCAACCCTCACGCGATCAAGCCTGGAGTGCAGATGCCAGGCTATAACTATTCGCCAGCGGACCTTCGTGCCCTTGTTGCGTATCTTGGGAGCTTACAATGAGCAACATCACACTGGCCCCGGAAGCATCCGATTCTCTACCCGCACTCAGCAAGCCCACCGGGTTGCTCAGCTGGATCGCGTCCGTCGATCATAAGCAGATCGGCATCATGTACATGATCACGGCGTTGATCTTTCTGGTTATCGGCGGGGTAGAGGCATTGCTGGTTCGGCTGCAGCTGATAGTGCCGAATGCCCAAGTACTGTCGCCGCAAACCTACAATCAAATGTTTACGATGCACGGCACAACCATGATTTTCCTGGTGTTGATGCCGATGCTGATTGGCTTCGGTAACTATTTCGTCCCGCTGATGATCGGCGCCTACGATATGGCCTTTCCGCGGATGAACGCCTTGGGCCTGTGGCTGCTGGTCTTTGGCGGGCTGTTGATGTATTACAGCTTTCTCATCGGTCAAGTGCCGGACGGCGGCTGGTTTATGTACGCGCCCTTGAGCGAACAGCCATACACCTCCCACCGCGGAACCGACTACTGGGCGCTCAGCATCCTGGTTATGGGTATCGGCTCGACCACCGGCGCGATCAACTTCATTGTCACCGTGTTAACCATGCGCGCGCCCGGTATGACGCTGCGACGGATGCCGCTCTTTGTCTGGACCACCTTCGCGACGGCCATCATCATCTTGTTTGCGATTCCGATCCTCAATGCAGGGCTTGCGATGCTCGAGGCCGACCGGCTGCTGGGGGCGCGCTTTTTTAATCGCGGGGGCGGCTCGCCGGTGCTCTACCAGCACGTCTTCTGGGCGTTTGGCCATCCCGAGGTGTATATCCTGATCTTGCCGGTCTTCGGCATCATCTCCGAAGTCATCCCCGTCTTTTCGCGCAAGCCAATCTTTGGCTACGAGTTCGTCGCCGGCTCGAGCTTCATTATTACCTTTTTGAGCTTCGGCGTATGGGCGCACCATATGTTTGCGTCGGGGTTGGGCATAGGCTTTAACGCGTTTACCGCGTTCGGGACGATGCTGATCTCCGTGCCCACAGGGATCAAGGTCTTTAGCTGGATCGCGACGATGTGGGGCGGCAAGCTTCGCTTTACCACGGCGATGCTCTTCGCAGTCGGTTTTCTGATTACGTTTACGATCGGCGGCATCACCGGTGTCACTTTTGCGATCGTTCCAACTGATTGGCAGACGACCGATTCCTACTACGTCGTGGCACATATCCACTATGTGTTCGTGGGCGGTACGCTCTTTGGCATCTACGCCGCGTTCTACTATTGGTTCCCGAAGATGACCGGACGGATGCTGTCGGAGAAGTGGGGTAAGATTCACTTCTGGTTCAACTTTGTCGCCTTCAACCTGACTTTTTTTATCCAGCACTTCCTGGGGCTGGTGGGTATGCCCCGTCGCGTGTACACCTATCCGGACCTGCCGGGCTGGACCACGATGAACATGATCTCAACGGTTGGCGCGTTTCTCTCGGGGTTGGCGCACCTCATTTTCATGTTCAACGTGTTTTATAGCCTACGCCGCGGTGAGCGGGCTGGCGATAACCCGTGGGACGCCTGGACCTTGGAGTGGGCCACGACCTCGCCGCCGCCGCCACACAACTTTGACGAGCTGCCGCCGGTCCGGAGTGCCCGCCCGCTTTGGGACCTGGCGCACCCTGAAGACCCTGATTGGAAGCGTGGGCATTAAGCGCAAGCAGGAAGGACCCGCCAATGTTGACGATGGACCGCAACAAAATGAGCATGCTGCTCTTTCTAGCCTCCGAAATCGGCTTTTTCGGCACCTTGATCCTTGCATATCTTTACTACTATCCGTCCTATGCGGAAGGGCCCAACGCCGCCAATAGCTTGGACCCGATCATGGCTGCTATCTTCACGGTTGCGCTGCTCGCCAGTAGCTTCACGCTGTACCGGGCTCAGAAAAGCAACGAGCACGGCGAGCAGCGTGCCACACGCACGTGGCTCTTGGCAACGGTTGTGCTGGGCGCGATCTTTTTGGCCGGCCAACTTTGGGAGTATATCAACCTCCTCAATGAGGGTGTGACGATCTCGGGGAGCCTTTTTGGGTCGACTTTTTATACCTTAACCGGCTTTCATGGTTTGCATGTGCTGGGAGGTTTGATCGCCATCACTATTCTGCTTGGGCTGGCTATGTCCGGGCACCTTAACCCAGCCCGCGCGGTTGCAGTTGAGACCGTGGAGTATTACTGGCATTTCGTCGACGTGGTCTGGATCATCATCTTCGGGTTGCTGTACGTGTGGCCACATATATCATGACGACCTGGCAGCTGCTTACATCGATGTGGCATTGGCATCCGTCGGTACTGCTCGGGACAGGGGCGGTATTCCTGGCGTATGAAGCAGCGCTCGGCTTTCGCCTTTCCAAGGCTACGCTCTATTTCGGCGGCGGGCTACTTGTTCTGTTGGTCGCGCTGCTGTCGCCACTCCATACGCTCGGAGAAGCGTACTTGTTCAGCGCGCATATGCTGCAGCATCTGCTGCTGCTGCTGGTCGTGCCGCCGCTGCTGCTGGGCGGTCTCACGCCCGAGCTGCTGCAACGTGTGCTGCGGCGGCCATTAGTGCGGCTGGTTGAACGTGAGCTGCGCCGGCCAGTGGTGGCGTGGCTGCTTGGCATCGGCACGATGTGGCTGTGGCACCTGCCGGCGCTCTACAATGCCTCGCTTGAGTACGAATGGGTCCATATCGTCGAGCACCTTGCCTTTATCCTGACCTCCGTCATTTTTTGGTGGCCAGTCATGGCGCCCTCGGATGAAGGGCAGATGAGTCCGCTCATCGTCGTAATTTACCTCTTCACGGCGATGCTCGCCAGCAGCTTGCTGGGGATCATTTTGACGTTTGCCGCACCAGGGCTTTACCCTGCGTACCTCGATCCCGAGGATCGGCATGGGATTCTGGCGCTGCTGCGCAAGGGCTGGGGCATGACGCCGGAGCTTGATCAGCAAGTTGGCGGGCTGTTAATGTGGGTGCCCGGCAGCCTGGCGTATCTTGTCGCGATCATGGCCTTGCTTGCGCGTTGGTATTACGCGCCCGACGAGGATGCCTGGGGTAACAGTATCGATGAGTATGCTCGATAAATCAGTGCTTGTTTGACAACCGTGGAGGAAAACAGATGCGGCGTAAACCTCTTTCGCCAAAGCTAGCCTTGGCCACGCTCCATACATCGGTGGCTCCGAGGTCTGGCCATGTCGTCATCCAGCGGCCATCGAGCCGGTCGCAGTACGGCGCGCCGGTATTTTTCAGAACAGCCGATGCTTCCGGCGAAGGCGATACGGGAGGACATACGGAGTCCGTTGTGAGCATGCGGGCGCCGGAGGCGGCAGCTAACGATCCGCACCCCGACTCAGGGCCGGCAATGCCGCCACCCGCACACCCGCACCTTCCAAGCCCAACGTACTGGCCTGCCTTTCTCGCCTTTGGAATTACGCTGCTGGCGTGGAGTCTCATTACATCATGGGTTCTCGCGGTTGTGGGCATCCTTGTCATTTTTACAGCCGTGGGTGGCTGGATCGGAGATTTGCTAAATGAGCACTGAGCCGACCAATCCGCACTCAGGTCCAAGCGTGGCCGAGTCGTTGGTGGACGCGGGTCAGCCACTGGTAGGTCGACGCGCCTTCTTCTCAAAACTATCAATCGGTCTAAGTGCTGTGATTGGCGGGCTCGTCGGGCTCCCTGTCGTAGGCTTTCTCTTCGCGCCGCTCCTGCGCAACTCGCGTCAAATCTGGCAGTCTGTGGGGCCGATCGGTAACTTCAATGTGGGTGAAACAGTGCTGGCAACCTTTGAAGACCCTTCGCCCCTGCCGTGGGCGGGGGTAACGGCTCGCAGCGCGGCTTGGGTCAGGCGCGAAAGCCAGCAGAACTTTGTCGCCTTTGCAGTTAACTGCACGCATCTTGGCTGCCCGGTCCGCTGGCTACAGTCGGCAAACCTGTTCATGTGTCCCTGCCATGGCGGCGTCTTCGACAGTGCGGGCTTCCCGGCGGCCGGGCCGCCACCACACCCATTGTTCCGATACCGTACGCGGGTCCGGAGAGGGCAGGTCGAGCTTTTGGTTGGAACCCTGCCAGTTGCTGTCGAACAATAACGCAAAGAGGACCAGATGCATATGAAGTTGTTGAAAGCTACCTGGGACTGGATTGACGATCGGACGGGTATGTCTACCTTGCTCGGGCCGGTCTTCGATCACCCGGTGCCAGCGGGAGCGAAATGGGCGTATGTCTTCGGCAGTGCGACCATGATCGCTTTCATCATCCAGGTGGTTACGGGCATTGCACTGTCCGCGTCCTTTGTAACGTCCTCAGGTGAGGCTTATGCCAGCCTTCAGGCGCTCTCGGATCCCGTTAACAATCCCCTTGGTTATCTGTTGCGCGGTATGCACTTTTATGGGGCGTCGGCCATGGTCATCATGGTCGGCCTCCACATGATCCAAGTCTTCTTGTATGGAGCCTACAAGTATCCGCGTGAAATGAACTGGCTGTCGGGAGTTGTGCTGTTTGCAGTCACACTGGCAATGGGTTTCACCGGGCAGCTGCTGCGCTGGGATGACATCGCAGTGTGGTCGGTTTACCTTGCCGCGGCGATGTCGGCGAAAGTGCCCATTGTGGGCAGTGGTATCGCACATTTCCTCGTTGCAGGTGATACGATTGGCGGCGCGACACTCAGTCGCTTCTTTGCTTTTCATGTCTTCTTCATTCCCGCGATCATCTTTGTGTTTCTGGGCCTCCATCTCTGGCTCGTGATCCACCACGGTATCTCGGAGCCGCCCGAAGCTGGCCGGCCAGTCGATCCAAAAACCTATCGCGCCTGGTATCACCAATACCTTGAGAAGCATGGCGTGCCGTTCTGGCCGGACGCCGCCTGGCGCGACGTTGTCTTTGGCCTCGCGATGGTCGTCGTGATCATGCTGCTTTCCTGGTTCTGGGGACCGCCACACCTGGGCCATCCACCGGATCCGACCCTTGTCGAGGTTTATCCAAAGCCGGACTGGTACTTGCTCTGGATCTTCGCGGCGCTCGCCTTGCTCCCGGGCGAGCTTGAAGAGATTGTCGTCTTTGTCGGGCCAGTGATTATTGGCGCTATTCTCGTTGCGCTGCCCTTTATTTCGAACCGTGGCGAGCGTAGCTGGAAGCGCCGTCCCTGGGCGGTCGCAAGCGTGATCATTATTCTGATGATGATCGGCTCCCTCTGGATCCAGGGTGTGCAGGCACCCTGGACTCCGTCCTTCAATGCGGAGGCCTTGCCGCAGCAGGTCGTCAATGCGTCGAGCGCAGAGATTCAACGTGGTGCCGAGCTCTTCAATACGCAGGGCTGCCAGAATTGCCATGCCATCGCAGGTTACGGCGGGCAGCGCGGGCCAAGCCTCAGCAATGTCGCCGATCGCTTGACCCGTGAGCAGATCGCGATTTCGATCCTGAATGGGCGGCGTAATATGCCCGCCTATGCAACCATGATGTCACCCGAGGATTTGAGCGCGCTGGTCGATTTCCTCCAAACGCGGTCGGAGCGGCAAGCACAGCCACATACGAATCCCGCGGGGGCAAATACTCCCTAAGGTCTTGTTGTGAGCTGAACAGCACCAGCGTCACGCGACGCTGGTGCTGTTGCGTGTATGGCTTGCCGCCGGGCTGATAGGATTATTTGTCGGGGGGATGGCTAGGTCCTGCTCTGGCCGGAGCTTGCACAGCTTAGCGTTGGACTATCGGCAGGCACTGTAGCCAGAGCAGGTATCCCACCGCAGCCCAGGCGCACGCAAACAAAAACGTCGGGCCGCTAGGAATATGGCCAATCAACAACGTGGCGGCAATGGCACCGGGCCCGCCGACAATGGCTAGCCATGCGCTCCAGGCCGGAATCTGTTTTGCCCGTAAGCTTGCGATACCCACCAGCGTTGTGCCGACGAGCAGCACCAGCAAGCCCACTAGCTCAATCCCAAAGCCCCAACCATCTCCCCAATAATCTCCGGCCACCCCGACGAAGGACACGAGGAGGCCGGTCACGAGGACGCCAGTAGCCCAGCGCTCGAAACGTCCGCTCGCTGACTTCTGCACGGAGTGGAGACCGATAACACCTGGGAGAATCAAAAGGTAGACAAACTCGAAGATGCGGCCATAGGTGTTATATACCGCCACCGGCGACGCAAAGGTGAGGATCGGCGCTAATGCAGATCGAACTGCCGGAACCCAGAAGGGTGGTACGTCGAAGCCGGGATACGCCCGCCCGTATGCCACAGCAAAGGGTAATGTGAGCGCAACCGCGAGTATGCCGCCCAGCATCGTGACGAGCCCTGCCCAACGTACTTGGCGCGGATTTGTGGATCAGCATGAGGCCGAGGTCGTGCTACTGCCGGACCTCGATCACGGATTGGAGTGGTGTGAAAATCAAATCCTAGCGAGTGCCGGCGTGTCGGACGACGCACGCCAGACCTGGGAGGAGCAATTTGGTGATTTGCTTACGCCTTCCGGCACTGTCGAAGGGCTCCTTCCGTACCTTGAGCGGCAAGAGGTTGCAGCCGGAGCTTACCTCATGCATGAGCGAGACATGGCTGACTACGTGTACTTCCTTACGGCGGGCCAGCTCACGGCACGGCTGGATCAAGGTAATGCCGCGCCTGTACGGCTGGAAACGATGCGCGCGGGACATGTGGTCGGCGAAATAGGGTTTTACCTAGGCAAGGAGCGTACGGCGGCAGTAGTGGCCGACGAACCAAGCACCGTTTACCGGATATCGGCTGCCAGTCTCGAGCGTCTGGAGCGAGAAGCGCCAAAGATTGCCTCGGCATTTCACGGAATGCTTGCCCGTTTGCTGGCAGAGCGTGCGGGTCACTTGATTGTTGTAGTTAACAGCTTGCAGCGGAAAGCGTAGCCCTCTACCGTCAGCTCTGCGGCGGCCCTTGCACTCGTGAGGTTGCGCATAGGGCGCCTGGGGAATGAAGGACGAGTGCCGTGTTATTCAAGGGCTTGTCGATCACCTTGATTTTGCCGGCCGCGGGCTGGCCTGGTCTATAATTAGGACTTGAAGGCCAGTTTGGCCGTGTGGTCAGCGCGGGAAGGGACGATGACTGCTTGTGCGACATGTAGACGTGTGAATGCAGAGCATGTATTGCGCCTCCGCCATGCTGCAATTCGGTCCCTCGCGAGTTCGAAGACGCGCGGTACGCAAATTGATGTGGCTCATGGACCAAGCCCACGAATTGAGCCAGTCTTGCACAAACCGGCAGCCTGGCTCATCCTGCTCGAAAAGGAAGCACATGCAACCTGATCTTGACACGAAATATGCACACCTCCAGCAGGTGCTCGCCGATCTTTCGTCGGTGCTCGTCGCGTTCTCGGGAGGCGTCGACAGCACGCTGCTCCTCAAAGTCGCGCACGATGTCCTCGGCGAGCGCTGCATTGCGGCGACCGCCGACTCAGAGACCTATCCGCGTGAGGAGCTCGTCGAGGCTCGCAGACTGGCACAGGCCATCGGCGTCGAGCACCTCGTGGTCCGCACCAACGAGCTCGCCGATGCGCAGTACGTCGCAAACAATCCCGACCGGTGTTACCACTGCAAAAAAACGCTGTTCACCGAGCTATTCCCAGTTGCGAAGGAGCGAGGCCTCGCCGCCGTTGTCTACGGAGCAATGGCCGACGACATGGGCGACCATCGACCGGGCCATCGCGCCGCGCATGAATGGCAGGTGCGCAGCCCGCTGCTGGAGGCCGGCCTCACCAAAGCCGATATCCGCGAGCTTTCCCGGCGCTTGGACCTCGACACCTGGAACAAGCCCTCGTTCGCCTGCCTATCGTCGCGGATGCCCTACGGCCACGCGATCGATGCAGCGCAGCTGCGGCAAGTCGACGAGGCCGAGCGCGTCCTGCGGGCGCTGGGCTTCACGGGCTTCCGCGTACGGCATCATGGCGATATCGCGCGGCTTGAGGTATCCCAGGATGATCTGCAGCGCGCGCTTGAGCAACGGGAAGCAATCGTGGAGCGGCTCAACGTCCTCGGCTACGTGTATGTGACGCTCGACCTCCAAGGATTTCGTAGCGGCAGCATGAACGAACCGCTGCGCCGAAGGCCTCAGACGATCGAGCTGATAGGCTAACATTGCATATGAGTACACATGATCCTCTACACGATCTTCAAGTTGCCTTAGCTGGCGGCGTGGCAACCGACGCTCTCGGAACATTCGCGCATCTCGATACACGCCGCGAAGAGCGGACCGGCGTTCCCGAAGTAATCTTTGCTGAGCCAAAATCGCCGGACCAAGTTGTTGCGATCGCCCAACAGTTTCTCGATCGAACGGGCCGCGTGATCATCAGTCGCACGCCACCCGCGGTGATGGAGGCGTTGGAGAACGCCTTCCGTGACACAGTGGCTTGGGAGCGGTATGCAGCAGCGGGCCTTGTCGTGCTTCGGCGTCCCGATTTCGTGCCGCGCCATACAGGTGGGCAAGTCGGGATTTTGACCGCTGGCACTGGTGATCTGCCGCGAGCTGAGGAAGCCGCGGCAGTCTGTCGGGAAATGGGCTGCTCGGTCCAGGTAATCTCCGATGTTGGCGTGGCGGGTCTGCATCGTCTGGTGGCACCCCTGCGCCACCTGCTAGACATCCCGGTCGACGTTATCGTGGTGGCGGCGGGGATGGATGGTGCGCTGCCATCGGTCGTCGCTGGGCTGGTGGACGTTCCGGTCATTGGTTTGCCAACATCCGTCGGTTATGGCATGGGCGGTCGCGGCGAGGCGGCCCTGCTGACGATGCTGCAGACGTGTGCCCCGGGTCTGGCAGTGGTCAACATCGATAATGGTGTCGGTGCCGGTGCGATGGCTGCAATCATCGCCAACACTGTTGTGCGCGGTCGGGAGCGCGCTGGGTAATGGTGTAGGTGTTGCAGCTTATTTACTGCGAGGCATGTTCGTGTCAGGTGTCTACCGAGGTTTAACTATGAGCGTTAGGCGATACTTTGAGCAGAGCATAAGCTTCGTTTAGTGCCTGCATGCGGAGT
>JADDQE010000133.1 GCA_016781525.1 bacterium
ACGATTGTTGTCCCACCTGCTATCTCTGCTATAATCGCCCAAATCCGCGTACCTATAGACTTTAAGTTCGTCTGAGGCTGTGAAGGAGGTGTTCCCCGGGCAACAACCGAGCAATAGGTATCTTGTCACGTTTGGTATGTTCTGTTTTCGTATGGAGAATTGCTTGTGAAACACAACCAACTGAGTACACGTCTGGCGTGGATGTTGTTGGCGGCGCTGCTGCTGCCAATCTTGGCCGCGTGTGGTGGCACCGCTCCGACCTCGAACACGGGTGAGGCAAGTGTTGCCGCGTCGACGGGCACGACCGACGCGACGGGTGCTGGAACAGAAACGTCGGCAGCTGCGAGCCCAGAGGCTACAACTGCTGCGACCGCAGAGACGACGACTGCTGCGAGCCCAGAGGCTACAACCGACGCAACTGCATCCACAGCCGCGGGCGCTACGACTGGCGACACTGCGCAGTTCCTCGTGTATGGCAACCCGGGCGAGCCCGACTCGCTCGATGCATTTGCGACAACATCCGGCCAGGCACTGACGGTAGCGGAGCAGATCGAGGAAACATTGATCGCCCGCGGCACGAACGGCGAGCTGACGCCGCTGCTCGCGACAGAATGGTCCTCCAACGAGGATTCGACCGAGTGGACCTTCGAGCTGCGCGAGGGCGTAAAGTTCCATGACGGCACCGACTTCAATGCCGAAGCCGTAGTCTTTAACTTTGAGCGTGCCGGCAACCCGAACTCGGAGTTTGGCTTCACAGCTCAAGGCAAGACGTACCCAATCATCGGCGACCTCTTTGGCGGCAATATTGGCGATCCCGCCTCGGCCCTTCAGTCTGTCGAGGCGGTTGACGAAAATACGGTCCGCTTCGTCATGAGTCGGCCGTTCCCGCTGCTGCCCGAACTCCTGTCGGCGACCTACTTCAGTCTCTCGAGCCCGGATGCCGTACGCGAGGCCGGCGCCGACTATGGCACGCCGGCAGGTGGTGCAGTTGGCACGGGCGCGTTTGAGTTCGAGGCGTGGAATCCCGGCGAGAACATTATCCTGACCCGCAACGAGAACTATTGGGGCGACAAGGCAAAGATGCCGGGCGCGGTGATCCGGTTTATCGCGGATGCGCCGGCGCGATTCGCCGAGCTCCAAGCGGGTGCAATCGATTTCACGATTGGTTTAGCACCTGACGTACGCGAGACGATCGAGAGCGATGAGAACCTGGTTGAGCCAGAGGTCCAGCCGTTCAACGTTGCCTACCTGGCGTTCAACATGAGTGATAAGCCGCTCGACGATCCGCGCGTGCGCCAAGCGATCGCCCACGCGATCGACAAACAGGAGATCCTCGACGCCTTCTATGGCGGCGTCGGTGAGGTTGCGACAACCTTCCTGCCACCTGCGATGGAGGAGTACCGCCCGACGGATGTGCCGACCTATGAGTACGATCCTGAACGGGCCAAGGCGCTCCTCACTGAGGCCGGCTTCCCGAACGGCTTCGACACTATCACTCTGACCGATGGCACGCAGACGGCGATGGAGCTGTGGTACATGCCGGTTTCGCGGCCGTACTACTCAACACCGAAGTCGGTCGCCGAAGCCTTCGCCGCGCAGTTGGCCGATGTCGGTATCCAGGTCGAGCTTAGGACCGAGGACTGGGGTGTATATCTCGACAACGTCGACGCCACCAAGAAGCACGGCATGTGGATGCTCGGCTGGACGGGTGACTACAACGATCCCAATAACTTCCTGTACACCTTCTTCGGCCCTACAGGTCAGGAGGATCAGGCGTATAACAACCCGCGCATCCCCGAGCTCCTTGACGAGGCGCGCGGTGCGGCATCTCAGGAGGAGGCGACGCAACTCTTCCAAGAGGCTCAGCGGCTGATTGCCCAGGATGTGCCGCGTATTCCGATCGTGCATGCACCTCCTGTGTATGCCGCTAAGCAGGCGCTGCAAGGCTGGACGCCGTCGCCGTTCGGCCACGAGCCGTGGAAGGGCCTGTCGATCGATAAGTAGGTTCTGAGCGTTGAAGGGCGAAGGGTGCCGCCTAGGCTGGCACCCTTCGCCCTTTGGCCCTCCGGTACTGTGTATGGTGCGCTACACAATCCGACGTCTTCTCGCGTTAATTCCGGTGCTGTTTGGAATCTCGTTCTTGATTTTTACTGTCCTGCGGCTGATCCCAGGCGATCCGGCCCTGGCGATGCTCGGCGAGCGGGCCACGCCGCAGCAGCTAGCACAGATCCGCGCTCAGCTGGGTCTGGACAAAAAGCTCTTCTTCGATTTCAGCGGAGAGCGCAACGTCTTCGATACCCAATATTTCGGGTTCATGCGTCAGCTCCTGACCGGCGACCTCGGGACCTCGATCGTACGCAGAACCAGCGTACGGATTGAGCTCGGGCAGCGGTTTCCCGCTACGCTGGAGCTTACCCTAGCGGCGCTTCTGATCGCGGCGATTGTTGGTATGGCCATCGGCATGATCGCGGCGCTGCGGCGCGGCTCCGCGGTGGATGCCGGCAGCACAATTTTCGCCCTAATCGGCGTATCCATCCCCATCTTCTGGCTCGGCCTGATGATGCAGTACTTGTTCGCGGTCAACTTGGGCTGGCTGCCGGTTAGCCAGCGCCTTGACACGCAGTTCAGCCGTGGTTTCCAAGGCGTCACAGGTTTGTATGTGCTTGACGGTCTGTTACTCGGCCGGCCAGACCTGGCGTGGAACGCGCTGAAGCACTTGCTGATGCCAGCAATTGCGCTGGCCACCGTTCCAATGGCGATTATTGCCCGTATGACGCGGTCTGCAATGTTGGAAGTCTTGAGTCAAGACTATGTCCGTACCGCCAAGGCGAAAGGGCTGCGCAACCGCGTTGTGATCACCCGCCACGCCCTGCGCAACGCGCTCCTGCCGGTGGTCACTATTATCGGTCTCCAGCTAGGCGGTTTGCTGAGCGGTGCAATTCTGACCGAGACAGTTTTTTCATGGCCAGGCATTGGAACGTGGATTTACGCAGGCGTGCAGGGACGTGATTATCCGATTGTGCAGAGCGGAATTATTTTTGTGGCGTTTGTGTTTGTGATCGTAAACTTACTTGTTGATTTATCGTATGCGTTTCTTGATCCACGGATCCAGCATCGCTAGGCTCGAGGAGGACGTATGGCGACAGCAACCCAAACCGCGCCGCGGCGGATTGAGACTGAGCGTCCGCAGCGCAGCTTATGGGGAGATGCCTGGCGACGCTTGATCGGCAGCAGTGCTGGCCGAGTTGGGCTCGTCATGAGTGTGCTGCTGATCCTGCTGGCGTTGTTGATCCAGGTTGTGATGCCCTATAACCCAGCGCGGGACCGTAATTTGCGCCTACGGCTACAACCTCCCTCGATGTTGATGGACGAGACAACCCGGACCCGGCTAAAGGTCGATACGTGGTCCCAGCCGTTTGGAACCGATGAGCTTGGGCGCAACCTGTTTGTGCGTGTCTTGCACGGTGCGCCGATTTCGCTCACTGTCGGCATCTTCTCGGTTGCGTTCGCGGTCGTCTTTGGCTCGCTGTTGGGAATGGTCGCTGGCTACGTGGGCGGCTGGATCGACAATGTAGCGGTCGGGATTATGGATATTATGCTGGCCTTTCCCAGCATCTTGCTCGCCATTGCGATCACCACGGCCGCTAGTGGGCCAGATACACTCTCGACCCGTATCTTCAACGCTTTGGCGGGTGTACCCGGTTTGGGACGCGTGCTGGACCAGCAGCTCTTCAACGCGATGATCGCGGTCGGCATCGTCGAGATTCCAATCTTTGGCCGCATCACTCGGGCAACCGTGATTGCCCTACGCAATCAAGAGTTTGTCACGGCGGCGCGCGCGACGGGCGTGTCAGGCAATCGCATCTTGTTCCGCCATATTCTGCCGAACAGTTTGGCGCCGCTCCTGGTACAAGCAACGCTGACCATGGCTACCGCGATTATCAGTGTTGCGGCGCTGGGCTTTCTTGGTCTCGGCGCCCAACCACCACGTCCCGAATGGGGCACAATGTTGGCTGGCGCGCGTGATTACGTCACACAGGGCAAGTGGTGGTACCCGGCCTTTCCTGGGCTCGCGATTATTATCACCGTGCTCGCCTTCAACCTGCTGGGTGATGGTCTGCGCGACGCGCTCGACCCACGGTTGAAAAAGTAGCGTCCCGCGTCCAAGCGCTGTGGCCAGAGCAGTAGGTGTGCTGCTCTGGCTTTTTTTATGATTTGATTTAGTGGCCGTGCTCGTCGTCCGTGCTCCTGTTCTGCTCTGTGCCGCAGCGGATCCAAAGCGGTTGGATACGATCGAGGGGTTCATCAAACAGGCTAAGCTGCGTATCAAGGCGGAAGAGCTGCTCGAAGTCTGCTGGGGTGAACGCTTTGCGGAGCCGGCTCGCGTATGAGTTGACCAGGACCTGGAGGTAGTGCTCGACATCGTAGTCATGACGATCCGCAGGCGGGACAAAATCCGCTGGATGGTTCCCAGGATCTTGCATTCCGACCGGCTGTTCAGAGCGCGGCGAAGCAGATGATTGTTGCGGGGAAGGGCCACTTACCGAGGTGTCATCAGTCTCGTCGGGCAGCCACACGGGCTCGCCGCGCAGATTACGGTAAAAGCGTATGCGCTCGCCGATCGACCAGCGTGTACGGCCGGCCGCGAGCAGAGCCTCATACTGCTGCTCGCGATGGGCTGTGCGCGCGGCTAGATACGCCTCGGGGGCTTTTGTCAGCCGCACGCGGGTCGCGACATCCGCCGCTGTGAATCTGCCGGTCCGCAGGGCTTCTACCGTTTCTAAAAAGGCGGCTCGCACGCCGGCACCATCACCGCTTAACGCGCAGTGCAAGGCCTTGTGGAGAAAGCGCTCGCCAAATGGCTCGACCTTGCTCGAGCGGAGGGCCACGCCGCGGACGATGAGCGCGCCATCGTAGGTGAGCAAGGCGTAGTTCTTGACCTCGTGGCTCAACATTGCCCGGTAGCGGCCCTCGAACTCCAACCGCAGCCCTGCCGGTAGGGCCGTGCCAATCTCTGCGACCAGCGACCGTTCTTGAGTTTCATCCCAGCTCGGAGGTACCGCGAAGTAAACGCCGTCGGTATCCGCTTCGATCAGCGCCATACCCCGCTGCTGCAGCATCAGCACGATCTGGCCAAGCACGTCGCGGCCGCGTTGGGTTACTTCGTTCGCGGCGCTCCGATCCGCGAAGAGAGCCATCGAGCCGGCACCGAGGTAGCCATAGGCCGAGTTGATCAGCGTTTTCATGGCGGCCTGGTAGCCGATGTGGTGTCCTGCTTCGGCTGATCCCGGCTTTGCCATCCGCGCCGCCTGTTTGTGCGCTAATCGCAGATCGGTAAGCCGATCAACAATTGTAAGCAGAACACGGAGTCGATCGGATGCTGGGCCGATTCCGTACGTCCGCATGATCGACGGGTAGAGCGATGCGACGTCGGCTTTGACGACGCGTTGCGCCACCCCGGTAGCGTATAGATGGAGCGCACCGCCCGCGTGCGGCTCAGCCGTCGCATCGCCGCTTGCCGGCCCATATGGAAGGGCGGCGCCTGCCCGAAGGTAAGCTCGTACCAGCATTGGCTCGAGGATACCCATCGCCGGGCCGGCCGAGGCCAAGCGTTCGTAACGGCGCGGGGCCATTCCCGCGAGGGCGAATGGAGCGCCCATCAGCCGCTGCGAGAGACTATCGACCTCTCCGACATCGTCGAGCGCATACCATCGTACCAGATCCGGCTCACGACGATACGTGTTAAAAATCTCGGCGCCCGCGAGGTAAACCCGCTCCGCCGACGCCACGCCGAAGTGCCGCGCAACATCCTTGAGGCGATGGCTAGGTAAATCACGCGCGGCGAAGTCATAGCGCCGCACAGCGTCCAGCGTATCGATCAGCTCACGGCCTGGTACGCTCAACCGCATGCGGCGCCGCGTGCTCCGCCGTGACGAATATGGATCGACATAACGTTCCAGTTGAGGAGGCCGCGCGTGTGCTCCGGCCGGGCCTCGTCGCCGCAGTGCGAGCGGCACTCCCAGCAGCGTCGCCCGCTGCTCCAAAAATGGAAGATCGAAGCCGAACAGATTGTGATTTTCGATGATGTCGGGGTCACGCTCGCGGATCAAGGCACACAGGTCGGCGATCAAGCGGGGCTCGTCACGCGGCGACGGTGCTTCCAGTGTTACAGCCAGTCCCTGGCTATCCCGCACTGCAACCAGGAAGATGCGCCCCTGTTGTGGATCGAGGGCGGTCGTCTCCAGATCAAACTGCAGCCGATGGAGCTCTTGGTATGTGAGACCCCGGAAGTAGACATGACCGCTTGACATCAGGTATTGCTCGACCGGTCCGACACGATAATACAGCTCGTCGAGATCATGAATACTTGAGATAGATCGTCTCAAGCGTCGAGACGCGCCCGTGATAATGGCGCGCTCAAGGGCAAAGCCGGGCCGTGCGCTAAGCAGGAAGCGGTACGCCTCGGATGGGCCGTCAAGCTCGCGATAGGTGACCGGCGCTGCGCCCGCCGTGGGTGCGCCCTCCCGCATCAATCCGCTGCCGAGGTGGGACAAGTCGTCGAGAAAGCGGCTGAGCACCCAAGGGCGGAAGTGCCGCTCTTGGCAGCGGACCTGCGCTGCCTCGCGCTGCCACACCCAAGCGTACCCCATGGCGTTGGCCCAGACGGAAACGATGCCAGGCCAGTTCTCGGGGTCGTCATCCGCTAACATGCCGGGCAGCGCCGAGTACGCGGCTTTGAACGAGACGATTAGGTGAGAAGCATGCATCTGTGCTCTGCCTAGACGGACAATCTATCAGGTATACCCGGTGTGTCACTTGCCGCGGGAGTTACTATGAACATTTATGGATACACCTGAGCTTATTACGATGATTGTACAGCGCCTGCAGGATGTTGCCGGGATCCAAGCAATTGTACTCGGCGGCTCGCGTGCGCGCGGCACACATACAGCTACCTCCGACATCGATCTTGGAATCTACTACCGTCCATCCGCACCACTTGATGTTCCTCAGCTCGCCGCTATCGCTGCCGAGATCGACGATGAGCATCCTACGAGCTTGATCACCGAGATCGGCGGCTGGGGTCCGTGGATCAATGGTGGTGGCTGGCTCACGGTTGATACTGTCCCCGTCGACTTCTTATACCGTGACCTCGACAAAGTTTCGAACGTATTGGCGGATTGTTGGGACGGGCGAATCGAAAGAGCATACCAGCCTGGCCATCCCCACGCGTTTGTGTCGTACATATATGTGGCTGAGATCGTCCTCTGCCAAGCGCTATGGGACCCGTACAATACCGTGGCCGCTCTGAAGAAGCAAGCACAACCGTATCCACCAAAACTCAAGCAAGCAGTTATCGAGATGTTTGCCTGGGAAGCAGGGTTCTCGCTTGGGATTGCGCGTAAAAGTGTCAGTCGTGGAGATGTTGCCTACGCAGCTGGCTGCTGCTTCCGGTCCGTCGCCTGCATGGCCCAAACACTGTTTGCCCTAAATGAACAGCATTGGATGAACGAGAAAGGGGCGGTTGCGCTGGCGGCGACCTTTCCGCTGTCTCCTTCTCGGCTGCGGGAGCGTGTAGAGCAGGCCTTTTGTCTGCTGGGCACCTCAGGCCAATCGATAGCGGATGCAGTTGACATACTCCACCAGCTCGTCGATGAAACACACGCCTTGTTGGCCACGACAAGCTAAGCCGTGACGGGCAGCACAGCGTGCGATGCTGATCGACGATGGGCTGCCCGCGTCTATGGACGTGCCGGCTATAGGGCTGCCTGGGCAACCATGCTCATGTTGGCCTCTCCAGGGCCTCAGGATCGCTTTCTGCGCGCTGGTATCTTTGGTACCGGACCGACGTGCAAGTTCTGAGACCTGCCGGAATGCGCTATCACTCTTCCTGTTCGTTGATGGTTTTTGGTTGAATAATCAGCTCGGCGGCCGCGAGATTTGTGGCGATGGGTACGTTATGGACATTACACACGCGCTGCAGGGTTTCGATATCTGGATCGTGTGGGTGTGCGCTGAGCGGATCAAGTAGAAAGATGACGGCGCCCACCTCGTCAAGTGCGACGCGTGCAGCAATCTGCGCATCGCCCCCTTCTGGCCCTGACAAGTAGGCGTGTACTGGAAGCCTGGTCGCTTCGCTGACGCGCTTCGCGGTCGAGCCAGTGCCGATAAGGTCCCAATCTTGTAGGACGTGCTTATGGCGGACACAAAACTCAGTCAAGTCGTCTTTCTTCTCATCGTGGGCGACGAGTGCTAAAATCGCGCGCTTCCGATCTTTTGGACGCGACGTGCTCATGCAGATTCTGCTCCTCAAGCTAACGGACACAAACTGACGAGTACGTGCGCATATCATACTCCGTGCCGTCGCCGGGCTCGGAGCTTTCACGCCTACCATCGTAACCTTGGATTTGCGGAATTACGTCCGGTGAGGCTCTCGCCACGGCCCTTTAGCTCGCTTGGCACGCGCGTTAAAGGTGGCGTACGCAGGAACAGTTACCGCAGTGCTAGGCGTACACTGCCGGATGGCATACGCCTATGCTCCCGTCTGACCGTGTAGGCCAGGTCGGTGTACAATCGTGGTAGGTGTTTTAGCAGTATTTCGCGTGGAGCTGTATGAGCCGAGCTACGTTACAACTGACCGAAGCCGCTACGCTGCCGTATCTGCTTTCCTTGCCGGGCGTACAAGCTGAGGGATCGGGAGGCTGGCCTGTCCTGTGCTTTTTGCACGGGTATGATGAAGGGGCTCCCCTGGAGATCCGTCAGGCCCTCACGCGACACGGGCCGCTTCGCGCTGCTAGCTCACCACGAGCGACGACCGAATTCATTGTAGTTGCCCCGCAGCTGCCCACCCGTGGCGATCTGTGGTATCACTATGCAGATGCCGTACAGGAAATCGTGCAGCAGGTGCAAGCGCTGCATCACGGCGATCCACAGCATACCTATCTCACCGGCTTTAGCTTTGGTGAAAATGGCGTATTTGATCTTGCGCTGAAACAACCTGGGACCTGGGCGGCCTTGTGGCCGGTCGATCCTACACGCGTACCCCAGCAAGAGCCTGGCCGACCCGTCTGGGTTTCCTCTGGTGAGGTGTCACGGCGGCGTGAGCGCAACTTCATCGAGCGGCTTCGCTTGGAACGATTGGGCAATGGCCCGTCAGGCGATCGGGTCTACGTTGACCAAGGCGAGGATCACGTGGGAACCGCGGCTCTCGCGTACGCGGACGAGCGAATCTACAGTTGGTTGCTCGCGCACCGACTGCCAAGCTCCGGCTCCTAAAGCTTGTGGTAATTCGAATGCTGGGCTTACGTGGATACATTCCAGCTGGGCCCGGCTTATCTTGCAGGCACTCCAAGATGACGAGACCTTCGCAAGTAGTACACCTCAATCAGCCATTGGGATGTCGTGAAGCTGTATGAGCTTTGGTAAGATCATTCTGCTGAATGGTCCCTCAAGCGCCGGAAAGTCGACGCTGGCGCAAGCGATCCAGCAGCAGATTGATGAACCTTTTTGGCACGTGTCTTCTGATCAGTTTGTCGCGGCACAGATGCTCCCCGACCGGCGTGACGAAGGCGGCGATTTTGCCTGGAGTGCTATGCGTCCGCGGTTTTTTCGAGCGTTTCACCGCTGCTTACCCGCGATAGCTAGTGCCGAGCATAATCTGATTGTTGACCACGTCATTGAGTTTGCAGCTTGGATGCAGGAGCTGGTCGGCCTGCTGGCTGCTTATGACGTTTTCTTTGTCGGCGTCCATTGTTCCTTGGAGGAGCTCGAACGGCGTGAACGGGCGCGGGGGGACCGCACAATCGGTGAGGCGCGCGATCATCTCCAGGTTGTGCATACCTTCGGTCCCTATGATGCGGTAGTTGACTCAACTTTGGCACCACCCGCAGACAACGCACGGCAGATCATTCAGGCCTGGCGAGGTAGACGCTCGCCGAGCGCATTCCAATGCATGCAAGACGCGTATCGGCGCTTGGCCTAGCAGTCTTCTCATATGCCGCATCTTGCCGGCTTGCGCCGGACAGGCTGGACTTGATGCGCTTCAACATCGTGTAACCTCGCTAGCTGCAGGGTGTTCATGGACGAACTCCACTCCATCGTCGGGAAAGGAAAACAACCGTGGCTTCTCAACATTGGACTCGTCACGCCGGGCTGGTTACGATGGCAGCTGGTCTACTGTGGATCGTCGGTTTTGCAGGAATGTCACACATGCTGCCGGTCGTAGACCAGATGCGTGGACACTGGCTGCTTGGCATTGCGGGGTTATTGACGCTGATCGGATTAACGGGACTATGGGTCTATGACGCCGGCCGTACCTCGATCCAAGGAGTGATCGGCTATGCTGTTACCGTGCTCGGCGGTGTCGTCTTTTCGATCGGGAATATCGCGGAAGCTGGTTTTGGCATCGAGTTTGGGACAGTCCTATTCGGGGCCGGGCTGCTAATTTTGATTGCTGGCGTCGTCATACTTGGGACTGCTCTCGTACGATTGAAGGTGCTGCGAGCATGGAGTGTCTGGCCCTTGATGCTCGGCTTGGTCGCGTTTTTGCCGGTCGTGGGCCTTGGAGGAGCCACATTCGGGCCCGACGCCGGCACCACGGCGTCGCCCGCATTATGGCTGGTGCTCGCATGGCTTGGCGCAATTCTTCTGGGCGCCGGCTGGCTGACGTTGGGCTATGCGCTTTGGACCGGCGTCGGTCGACAGGTAAGGCCAGCGCAACCACTGTCCTAGACGTGCACAGCGGCTACCGGTGAACGCTAATCGAGTGCCGTTCAAGCGCCCATCACGCTGCTCCTCTTCCCAACGGACGTAGGCGTGCTTCAGAGCGCGTGTTTTTTAGAGCGGAACAACCATCCGGCGTCAAGGAATACCGGGTGACGAGCTAGGCCAGGTTGCCCAAAACTGTAACACAGCCTTGGCGCGCTCGTACCTGTCTCTCCCGCAGATGCAGGCTAAGCCCGAGGATGCCGGCGCTTGCTTTAGCTCCCGGCGTTGTTCGTGCTCTGACCGTTGCCTTCGCCTTGTTGGCGATCCACCTGTATCGGTCCCGGGTGCTCGGCAGCGTCGACTGTGTTGGGTCGCGGATCGTATGCCTCGACCACAACATCCATCGCCTCGGCATCATTTGTTGCTTCTGGAGCCTGTTCTGTTCCTGGTGTCGGCGGCGTGTTGTTTCCGTTGCCCATTCTTCTCTCCTCCTTCACAGTGCCGTTCAAGCAGCACGATGCATACCAATGCTGCCGTTGCTCGCGATAGGATGGTTTGGTAGTGAAGAGCATACGTCGGTAAGGACAGGCCAATGCGTAGTTGTCGATGATGCGTCCTGCGGCGCGCAGGTATCCACATGATTTGGCTTGCAATATCGTGGCGAGTGGTCATCCGGTGTCGGTTCACGGAACATGCTCAGGCGTATCGGCCGCAGCTTGCCGAAATGCATTAGACGAGGCCGGGACCAGCGCCGGTTGAAAATAACCTCCGTCTTTATGCAAAAGCAGCGCGCTATCACTGCACGCAGCACTATTTGGGGCGCTTGCGCTGATTGGTGTGCTCCGCGTTCGCGGGTCGACCCAAATCCACATAGTGATGGGCATGGCACTCAACATGCCGGCTAACCTCGTCCATATTGTGTGGGCTGCTCTTGGACTACATTTTGCCCGGCGCTAAGGGTAAAGACCCAAAGCTCGAAGCTACGCACTTTGTGGCGTCAAGGACTTGACTCGTAAGACCGCGATAGTCAGGTCATCGTGGGGCTCCGTTCGACCGACGAACCGCGTAACTTCCGCTACTACGTGATCAACCATAGCTTGGGCACTATCCACTGGACCGCGCTCGATTACCTGCTCGAGGCGCTCAAAGCTAAACATCATGCCCCCGCTGTCGGTCGCCTCGACGACGCCGTCGCTTACCAGCACAATCAGATCACCTGCTCCGACATGCAGGGTTATTGCCTGATAGCCAATTTCAGCGCCCAAGCCCTGTCCCAGCGCAAAGCCCCAAGCAGCCGGCCACTCGACGCCGCCAACCGCGCCGCACATAGGGTGGAATGCCGCCCGCGTTCGCCACTCGCAGGACCGAGCCATTCAGGTCGATGTAGCAGAGCGCACAGTTTTGGTTGCGCGGCTTTGTGTAGTGCGCCAAATCGGTATCCAAGCGCGCCAACAAGCTACTCGGCGGCGCGTCATGGACAATATTGGCATTGAGTAGTGAGATACTGGTTGCCATCAGCAGCGCCGCCGATACGCCCTTGCCGGAAACATCTCCTACGACCAGCACGACGCGACCTGCGTCATCGGTGTGGTAGCTGTAAAAGTCACCGCCGACTTCGCGCGCCGGTTGACTGTAACATGCAACGTCCAGAAATGGCCAAGGAGGTGACGATGGCGGCAGCAGGCTTTGCTGGATTTCGCGAGCAAGTACGAGCTCGTTGTGCAGCCGCTCGGTTACCACGCTAAGCTGTTGATTCATCGCCGCCAGCTGCTCGTTTTTCTGTTCGAGCGCGCGTCGGCTCGCCAGCTCACGCCGCTGAAGACGGTCCCGCACAACGACCAGCGCTGTGGCGATTATGTAGTTTGCCGAATAGAACAGGAATGTGCCGATGCCATTGGCCGACGCAAACATGCCCTGCGCCAGGGACGCCCCAACATACCAGAGAAACACCAAGCCCGATGTCAACAGCCATTCTTGGAGGCGCACAAAGGCGAGCTGCGCTGTGAATACACCTGTCAAGGAGATCGCTAGATAGAGGGGATGGTTTCTGCTATTGATTACGAGCAGATGTACTACCACCAGGGCAGTGGTGACGTCGAGCACTTGAAGCCAGGAAGCGTAGCGCCGACCCGCCGGGAACAGCAAGCTGATCAGCACGAAGAGAGCAACGGCCATCGAAATCAGCCGAAGGTTGAGTGAGTCCGGCGGGATGTTGGGAACAAGCTCAAAGATATAGTGGAAAACTGGGTGAAAGATAATCAATACGAGCGCCAGCACAGCGACGGACGGAACGTACTGCTGGTCGATTGGCTCGCTCAGCGATAATTTGGTCATATATGGAGATTCGTTTCAGATAGCACTGCGACGGGGGACAACACCGTTAGTATACTCGATCCAG
>JADDQE010000168.1 GCA_016781525.1 bacterium
GATGACGCGGCGCCAGGCGAGTTTCGGAGCGCAGCCGTGCTGTGCCTCCCCGACACCTTTGGCGCGGCCGGCGGCTATGTGCTTGTTGGGAATGTCGGCAATCGCCTGCCACCTGAACCCGTAGCCAGCCGCACCTACACGCTGGAGGTTGCGGTCGTCCAGCCAGCCACACCGACGCCCGTTCCTTCTCCGACAACTGTGCCTGCGCCAAGCGCCGCCCCTGTTGCCCCTGTTGCCCCTGTTGCCCCTGTTGCCCCTGTTCCTGCACCGGCCAAACCAGCACCGGCGCCTGCTACGTCTCATCCACCAGCTCCAGCCAAACCAGCACCCGCGGCACGCCCTGCCGCTGAAGCGGCACCAGCACCATCGCCGGCACCTCGAAGGCACGGCCCCTCAGACAGTGGGATAGCGTCACCCGCGGTATCGAAGATCAATGATGCGCCGAAGGGCTACGCAATCGTTGTAGTCGAGGCGACCGATCTGCATGTTGCGCCGGGCGCACGGACAGAGGTCATCACGCGGATCAAGCTGAACGAGGAGGTGATCCTCTTTGGTGAAGCTCAGGGCGCGTGGGTTCGTGTCCAGCCCTTCAGTTCGGTCGTTCCCGGCTGGGTCTATGCTGCCGACTTAAAGCCCCAGGAAGGCACGATTAAGCGCGCCAAGGGACCAGCGGCAACATTAACTCCATCAAGCGTTCCGGCAGCCGACGGACAAATTCCACCGGTGCCGGCGGAACCCCCGTCCGGAGCGACAGACACAGCTACTGCGACAGTCCAGCGGCTTGACCCTGTACCACCATCAGGACCAGGGGCTCAGGTTTCCCGGATGCCCATCAGTGTTACGGTCGATGTCGTTGCTGCCACTGGCAATGCCAAAACATCGACGAATGGAACACCGGTTCCACGACGCCCCATTGTCGGTGTTCGGGTCCAGCTGGTGAATGTCTTTGGCGAGGTGCTGGCTGAAGCCCTCACGCCCACTTCGGGGCGCGTGACGCTGACCACGGCCGTACCCACGGGCGCTGCTGTCTATATTCAGGTCCCAGGCGCGGGTATCCGGTCCCAGGTCAATCAGGACCTTGTTTCAACCGATAAAGGGGCAGTGACCATCGAATTACCCCAGACGGCAAGCGGCTCCTGAGATAGTGGGCAAATTCCCCCTATTTCGCCCCACCCCCAAAACAATGTCATATACGGGACCAATGGACTAGGCGTAGTTGGGCGTGTTGGGTTATCGGCACGCCTGGTCAAATGTAGTATAACAAGCAGGATCACGGATGGCTTGCGGTATACAGACCCGCTGCGCTACCAAGTGACCTGCCACGAACGGCGGAATGACGATGCAAGCCCTTTTTGGCTGCAGAACACCCAGTACGAACACCAACACAACGCTAGAACAGGCCGAGCAGGTAGCAACCTGGCAGGATTGGGTCATCTATCTCAAGGCTCAGCTGACGCTGCTTGATGTGCAACAGATCGAGGCAGATCCCCGACGGACAAGTGCGGAAGCCTTTGAGCTTGCAGCCGACACGCCGGAAACCCGACGAGCGGAGGCAACAACACTGCTCAAGCGGATTCCGACGGCCCGCAAGACGCTCTTTGACAAAACCCGTGACGCCCGCCGACACGTCGTACAGCGCGAACAGGAAGACGCGCAGCGGACGAATAGCGGACGGCATCGGGTGACGCTCGACGCTGATGTGGTGGACCGCGCCATGTACGAGCAGCTGCTAGCCGAGGCAGAGGGTACAACCACCGGCTGGGGGCAGTTTCCGTACGGCGACTCGCTCCGACAAGTCGAGGTCGCGAAGGTATTGAACCGCCCGGTGGCCGACGAGTACGGCATTACGCAGGATTCCGACGCCGCAATGAAGCGACGCAACGTCATCCTGATCCTTGCCATCCTGTTGGCGACGCCACTGTTGATGTATCTGGCAACACCACGATCTGCCGGCTCACGTGCAGTGCTCCTGCCGCTGCCGGTGAAGATCAATGATGTGACGCCGGCGCTGTGGCACGTGACCGAGGCCACCGGTATCGACACGAATGGGGCGGTCACGCGGTATCCGCTGGCAGCGCAGAACGGCACGGAGTGGCCTCGCATGCGTGGAACGGAGCCGGCCGGCCGCTGGCATAAGGAGACGGCCTATCTGCTGGAGGTCTGCCTCCCAGCGCAGGCGATTGAGACACTGGCAACGCTGCGGCTCCATGGTGGCGCGGACACACCAGAGCGCACCTATACCATCACGGCCACGGCGCCGGCCCAACCGGACCTCTTGGTAGCAGCGTGCGGCGCAGCCAGCGGAACCTGGGCGCGCTACGGCACGATCAAAGAAGTCATGCCGCTGGCCTCTCAGTCGTTGAACACGCCAGCAACCTTGTCCGAAGGACAGGAAGTCACGTTGCAGGTGGTCCGGGTCATTGGGCAAGGTGAAGAACCCGACGTCCCGGCAAACAACGTTCGTGTGAGGCTCCAGATCACAGGGTCAAAGGATCTCGACTGGAGCACACTGAATGCCACCTTGACGACGCAGAACGGCAACGAGGTCCACCATCAGGCACCCAGGCAACAGGGTGACACAACCGAGCTGGAATATCTCGTTCCCGCATTTACTGTCCCGGTTGACGCCGCGTGGACCGTGACAGCGCCAGGCGCAAAACAAAGTCTGCGCTGGCGGTTGCACCTCGAGATGCCACCGACACACGAGGCCTTGATCCGACAGTTCTTGCAGGTATCGGCGGTTGGGGTACAGCCGTCAACGAGTGGGAATGCAGCGCTGCTGCAGTTCACGTTGCGCAACACCGGCCTGGCGTCCTTGCAGCTTATGCAGAACGACCTTCAGGTTCAACAAAACACCGTCCGGGTACAGCTCCCGCTGGTGCCCGAGCTGGACAAACCACTCGCAGCCCAGGAGGAGCGGACGGTTACGGTAAGAATCGAAGGACTGCGACCAGACCAGGAAGCGATACTGACGATCGGCAAGGACCGCTTCAAGCTTAACTTCTAACCCGTCATTCGCCCCGAGCATGCGTGGGGCAGCTTAAGTACGCATGCGGTCCGGGACCAGCGCCCGCGCGAGAAATGTTCTCACGCGGGCGCTTGCTTTTTTTTCCGGCCAGGGTGAAAGGGGTGTTGCACCCAACGACAGCACACCATGACATCAACCGTCCACCCTGGCTACTGACCCCTGTTCGCTCAGTAGCCAGCCGAGCCCGCCCGTCGGAACCGTACGCGTTTGTTTATATCGTTTGTTCAGAAGGATGATTCTTTTCTATGGATGCAATTACAACCGCCCTGCAGTCGTTGACCGACCAGTTGATGGGCCTATCGGCCCCGCTGGCAATCCTCGGTATTGTCGTCTTCATCCTGTCGTTCTTGATTTCGCCACTGTTGCCTGATGCCATGGGCTCCATGAAGGGCTACATGCAGCGCGCGATGCTCGGCGTCGCGTTCTTGAGCTTCGTGCCCGCGATCATCACCGGCCTTGCCGGCCTGGGCGGGACCGGCGGATAGTCGGCCCGGAACGGGACCAGGTTGTGGAACACTGGCAACCTGGTTCCGTCCCCTTCAATCATTGTGTTTCATCGTCATACGTCGGACTTGGAGTATCGAGATGGCCTACGAGCAATTAGAAGAAATCCGATCCAGAAAACGCGAGAAGGTCGCCCTGTTTCTGACGGCTGAAAATATGGGTGGGCTCTTGCTCGCAACATTACCGGTGTACCTTGCAACCGCTCAATTTCAATCATTGTTCCTCCGCGTCAGTCTGCTGATTATGGCGGCCGTGTTGGGCGTCACCATCACGCTCGAAGTTGCCGGACTGCCCATATACGAGCGCCTGTTGTGGCGCGTCCGCGGCTTCATGCGGGTCAAAACAGCGGGTGCCGTGCTTACACCTGATCAGTTCTCGCCGGTGCCCGTGGCAACGCATGTCCAGATTCTGCCCGTAGATGGACCTATTCGGGTCGTTTTGCCTCCGCAGGGTCCACCATTTGGCGCTCGGCGACTCCAGACACCTCCCACGATCGGGGGTCCACGTTCAGCTATGCCAAGCTCGTCACCGTTTGATGAAGTGCTTGAGCGCGAAGCGGCGCGGAGCGCGACAGCATCAAAAGCAGAGGCCTCAGGTCAACAGCACGGCGTGGTCGAGGAAGCCGCATATGCACACCTTTAAGCTCGGTTCATTTCCCATCGAGCAGATCAGCGATCTCCACAGCTTCGAATGGCGGCTCGGGCAATGGTATGCGGCAAGCACCTATCCGGTCAGACAGATCGCCGTATCCCGCCGCTTCGATATGCAACCGCCGATCACGCGCCTGCAAAAAACACAGCAGCACATGACCCGGCTTGCACGACAAGCAGAGCCGTTGCTTGCCGCAATCGATGCCTGGTTTGAGGACCAGTCGGCCAATCCGCTGGATATTCTCGCGGCCTATGACGTGGAAGAGCGGGCATGGTTGACCAGTGCCCTGCCACGCCGCCCAGACCTTCAGGCGTTTCTCGCGGCTGCCTGCAACGGGCAGATCGACAATCCTGACACCGCAAAAGACCACTGGGTGACGATCGCCGAACAGCTCGCCATGGCAATCTGGCCGCTGCCGTGGCAGAAGGAAATGATCCGCTTCTACCAGGCGCTTGAAGAACGTCATCTGCGGAGTATCGAGCATTACCTGCTGACCTGGGAGCCGGCTGATATGAGCGCTCAAGCTGTACAGACGCAGCTTCGCCATGCCTTTGCTCGTGACGTCAAGATCAGCGAGGGCGTGCCTTCGATTCTCGGCTGTGCCTATGCCGAGGAGGCTACCCGGTTAGTCCCGCTGCAACCCGGCTACCCCTATTACGCCGTGCTCCATAGTTATGAAGTACGCGGCGAGTGGAATGCCCTAAGCTTGCATCCGTTGCTCGAGGGCAATTTCGATCTCTCGGTTGTCATCGACGTGGATACGCTGCCCCGCAACAAAGCGATGCGCATGGCGGAAACGGCCCATGCGGCAGCGAAGCTGGTGCAACGGGATGACACGCTGATCGATACACGTGCAGCCCGCGTGTTGCATGACTCGGAGCGCGTCATGCATGAGCTGAGCGTCCAGTCGCTCCACCTCGTGACGATTGCGGTGCTGGTCTCCGGCGAAACGGAGCAGGCGCTCGAAGACAATGTTGCGGAAATCATGAGCCGCCTCGGCACAACGCTGCGCTTAACCCGCGTTGCGGGCGCACAAGGCGAGTTGATGAAGCTGTGGTCACCCACGCCGACCAAGCGCCTCGATCTGCCGACCAAGCCGTGGAACATGCTGTCACAAGGGGTCGGCTGCTGCGCGGGCATCATCGGGTATCACCGAGCCAGCTCAACAAAGGGACTTTTGTGGGGCCTGGATGCAGTGCGGCGCGCTCCGCTCTTCCATGACCCATTCGGCAATAACCAGGCTGCGCACATGTGCATCCTCGGCAAGACCGGCTACGGGAAAACGTGGTTCTTGAATCAGATGACCCTGCGCGCGACGGCGATCGCCGGCTGGAAAGTCATTGGTATCGACGCATTTCGTAACGGCGAGCGCATCGAGCAGGCGGCGGGCATTGGTGCGCGGTGTAACTGGTTTGGGCTCGAAAGTTCGGTCAATATCCTCGACGTCGTGTATGACAAAGAAGAGGAGGGTGGCTGGATCGGGAAGCAGGTCCAGCATGTCATCGGACAGCTGGCCATGCTGCTCGGCGAGCCGGGCACCAACGCCCAGGGTGAGGAAGAGTTGCTGCCACGGCGCTTCTCGATTGCCGAGCGTGGCCTGCTCGACCAGGCGTTGTCCGCGCTGTACGCGCAGGTCGATCCCGATGGCTTGCCGCACGAAATGCCAATTCTGAGCGATTTCGTGGCGATTCTGGAAGAGCTTGGCGAAGAAGAAACAGACCGGCTGGCACGTGACCTCCGGCTGTTTCTCAGCGGATCAATGGCCGCGAGCTTCAATGCGACCACCACGATTGATTGGGATTTTGCATCCGACATCAACTACTTTGACTTTTCGAATGTACCGGAAACGCTCCGCGCGTTCTACTACGGCCAAGCCATCGGCGCCATCAATCGCTATATGCGCGACGGGAGCCGGGATCGGTCCCGCCCGACCTTGTTGCTGATCGACGAATTTCATTATGTCACCAGGACGGAAGCGGTAGCGCGCATGGCCGCTGAGATCGCCAAGGTGGCCCGTAAATATCGTCTGGCGGTCGTGCCGGTGGATCAAAACCCAACAACCTTTCTGGACAACAAGTACGGCCTGTTTATCTGGGAGAACAGCACCGGCAAGGTCTTGTTCCACCTCGACGATCTGCCGGCGCGGCGGGTGGGTGATGCGATCAGCGATCTCACATCCGAGCACGTTGCCTTTCTCTCGCAGGCAGTCGCGGGGCAGGCCATCATGATCTTCAACAATGACGTGTATGTCACTAATGTCGAAACCAACCTCCAAGAAACACGCGCGTTTGCAGGAAGTTAGAGCCCGCCATGTTACGTCAACCATCAACACTTTGGGCGATTGAACGTCTGCCGGACGCCGGTGACAAACACGACAACGATGTCGCCGCAGCGTTGCAGCAGCACCTCGATTTGTCAGGGCAGGCCCTCACGACCGCGGTGATGCAGATTGGAGCGCATCAGCGGTCGTACGTGCGCTTGTATGGCTGCGGCGCGTGCCAGCTTGGCCGTTGCACGCCAGGTTGCCGAGTTCGTTTGTTCGAGCGTGTGCTCAAGTCAGGGTGGGGCAGCACGACATCGCTGCGCTACGTCGAGCAGGGCCAGGGGAAGGGCCTCGCCCAACGTCCGTACACGCGAGTCTACATTGGCACGCCCCGCCATGACGCACAGCCACTTGACGGATCACTCTTGCATCCATGGCGCGAAGCGCGACTGACGCTAACCTGGGCGCGTGGGGCTATGCCGGCACCTGAGCAAAAGCCGCTACTGGCCCATCTACCAGCACTCTTTGGGAGGCGGATGGAGGTCGGCGCGATCCTGGTGCTCGGCGACGGCGGCCCCGCTGATCCACAGGTCATTTTTGGCGCGCGCAACTGGACCTTCATGCGAGCTGGGAAGGCTGAAGCCGCGCTCCTACGCCTCTATGGAGGCCGCACTGTCCGGACGCCAGGTGTGCGCTTGGGCGTACCACAGGGCCTCGCGCCCCATCTCCTCGTAGCGACGTCACGCGACGTGGAGCACGATCCCGTGCCGGATCTCCCAGAGCCAGCGCCCCTCCCATTGGCAGCGGACGTCATTGCGCATGGTCACGCCACCACGATTGCGCGTGAGGTGCAGGAACTGGGCGCGCGCGTCGAGTTCCTCGATCTGTATCCGGACTCGTGGACGGTGAAACTCGCGGCAATCCACCCAGATGGCATCGAGCAGTTTTTAACCGCTCTCAATGCTGATCATTCCGCGCTGCTTGTGAAGGATGGGTCCACGTTCACCGTAAGCCTCCGCAACACAGCCACCACGGCACCTGGCATGGTGCCACCCGTGCTCAAGCTTGGCACATTGCGGGACAACCTCACCCGCTATCGCCCGATCAGTCGTACCCATCATCTCATTGTCGCCGGGCCTGAGTTGCCGGGGGTACTGGCGGGACTCGTTGCTCCGTTGGTAGATGGTCGGTCCGACGTGCGGCTCGGTATTCTCGATGTCGCTGACGGCAGTATCGCGCGGGCGCTAAGCGGTGTTCCACGCCGGCTGCCAACCGCTCGGGCTGATGATGAGCAGGAATTACTCGGTGTCCTGGGCAGTATCAGCGCCTTGGGCGTGCCCGTGATGGTGATCGTGTATGCCACCGACCCAGAGCGCTGCCACAAGGCCGTCATTCCCTTGATGCGAGCTTCGGCCTATCTCAACCTGTCGCTAGTCATGGCGACGCCGTCCGAGGACAATCTTCCAGAGCTCATTCGCCAACGCGTCCCGATCCTGCGGATTGTGGATCGGCAGGCCCACTGGGCTTCTCCGTACGGCATGTATTACGAGTGGGGCCGAAAAACACCCCTTCGCTTACCCTATCGCGACCCCGGTGCGTCGTGGGCGCTACCGGATGCAGCAACACTTCCAACCTTGGTGAGCACGGACGAGTATTGGCACACACCCGATCACTTAACCGAGACACTCATTCCCGGCTCCACGCAACAACGTGCGGAAGCAGCCGCGAATGAACGGAAGGAAAGGGACGATGAGGCGGGCAGAGGCTCCGACGGCGTATCCAGCGAGGGTTCGGACAGGCCGGACACGTCTGCGGAGAGCACTGACACAGCGTCCGCAGGGCCAGCCATCGAGACCCCCCGAGTTCCGCAACCCGATCCGGCTCGATGAGCAGCGCAACGTGGTTGTGGATGATGCGTTGATCGGGCACGTACTGAACGGAATCACCTATAGCCACAATGAAGCGACGGTCAGTATCAAACAGCTTCAAAAACTTTTCGCGCTGGAGAAACCCCTGGCCGTGCAGATTTTGGCCGCGCTCAAAGATAGGGAGATCATCACTGGGGAGCCACGCCAGGGCCACTATACCTATGAGCGCGTGAGCGAGGCGATTGCTAACGAGCACGTTCCCGATGGGCCATGGGCAACACCACCAGCTCCAACCGCTGAAGCCCTAGCTGCGAGCGATGCAAGCAACGGCGGCAATACCGAGCAGGAGACACAGAACTCGCTCGCTGCGGCGCCACCTGTTGCGACGGCAAACGACCATCTTGTCCCCGAGACGGAGCAGCAAGCGGAGCCTACCCCGTCTGCCGCATCGTCAAGGAGATCGGCTGTCTCGGGCACCGGTCTCTGGCAGGTCACAGGCATCGACGTTGGCGAAGGTGTGCCGATGGCGGAGTTCGGCGTTGACCGTGACGATGTGCTCGCTCCAGACAGCGAGGGTAGCAACGGTCTCATCAGTGTCGACGACGTGGTTGCCGGTCAAGCACCTGAAGCGGAAGAGGTATCACCATGAGCAAACGAGGCGCCGGGACTATTGACGACCTGTTAAATGCTGGCGAAAAGGCCGGCGAGAAACCGTATCACCCCGATGCATCACGTTGGACGTTGGCGATCCTTAACTTCTTTGTATGCCTGCTCGGTCTCACAGGCGAGCACATGGTTGCCTTCATAGAGCGATCGAGCGAGTCATTTCAGCGCTCTATGCTGGACCACGGCGCGAGTATATACAGGCTAGCGGACTACCTTTGGTACGCGTCCTTTGCGCTTCTGAGCATGATTGCATGTATGACCTGCATCGGCATTCCAGCCCGGATGTGGTGGTGGCGTCGGTCAATGCGCACGTTTCGCGGGAAATACATGGTCGTCGTCATGCCGCGCCCGGAGGGCACAACCGGCACCTCGATGAACACCAACCCGGATGCACCGTTCGTGTTCTGGGACCGCCTGTTGACGATTGTGCAGCATGCGAACAACAAGCGATCGAACGCGTATCTATCGGTTGAACTGTGGGGCAACAGCAGTGGCCGTGTCCGCTGGGGCATGTATCTCCCGAAGATGATGGAGGCTGAGCGGGACGCGGTTCGGCGCTTGATAACCGCTGATCGTCCCCAGGCGCGCCTCGTTGAGGTCAATGACCCGCTCGATGAAGCGCTGCGTCTCGATCCGGACGATCCCCGTGACACCGGCATTCGCTTTTATGCCAGCGCGATCCTCAACCTGGGCGCGCGCGATTACTATCCCTTGCCGACGGATGGGCTGACACTTCCAACCCTGGTCAGCACGTTACGGCCGCGCACGGACGTCATGGCCAGTGGCGTCTCCATTATTGCCACACCGGAGCTGTATCTGTGGGCCGCACGGGTCAATCAACTGGTTCAACGCTGGTCTTGGATGTCGCGGTATCGACGGAAGTTTGACGAGCGCTGGAAGGCCGAAACGGACGCGATTAGCATCAAGGCGCAGCAAGCGCATGCACGCGTATGTGTTCGGGTCCAGGTGATTGCAAAGACACGCGAGGCGGCGATTGCCGAGCGGGATGCAGTAGTGACCGCGCTCGGCAGTAGTGAAAAGCGCTATAGCTTTGTGCGCCAGTCGCTCACCGTTCATCGACGGTATTGCCTCCACCTGCAAGCACCAGCTGCCGACCGGCAGGAGCCAGGCCGTGCCGCGAAGGCCCTGGACCGGATCGGCCTGCGGTTGGGCCGAGAGACCGTAAGCCAGCCGGTCCAACACGAGATCCCCCTGGATTTCCGTGTACGCGCGCCGTTCCGTCCCGATGTACGAGCACTGTTCCCGATTCCGTTCTTTCCATTCTGCTAGCAACTTGATAAAGGAAGCACCGACCATGCCTGGTCTTATTGATCTCATACGTCGTCCTACAGTAGGCTCAGCCGCTGAATTTGCCCAACTCTGGTCATTGCCGGGGCCTGAGCTCGACCACATGGTCGATTGGGAGCCCTGCACATTTCTCCCGCCGCCCCAGTTCGCATTTATACCCGACTATACGACGCCGCGGCCACGCAAACCGGATGCGCTTCCGACGGTGGGCGATTATCCGATCCGGTTGGCACAAGCTGAGCGGCCAGACGGAACCTACGACTACGTCGGCATGCTCGCGCGAGACTTCTTGACTGCCATGACCATCATGGCACCGATGGGGACCGGCAAGACCCATTTGGCAAAGATCATCCTCGGCGAGATGCTCCGGATTGGTGCCGGTGTGTCGGTCACCGACTTCAAAGCTGATCTCGTGACCGATATGCTCGACAGCATGGTGACCCAGGACAAGGAAACATCGACGTGGGTGGTTGACATGGCGGATACCGCGTGGCCAGTTGCGATCAATCCGCTCATGCAGCCGGGTGCCGATGTTCGAGATGCGGGCGATCGCGGACGAATGGCAGACGGCCTCCAGGCATTGATCAGCCGCTTTGACGAGTCGTTTGCCCAGGGACCAGGCATGCAGGAGTTTGCGCGCAACGCCTGCCTGGCTCTGGTCGAAGCCGAGCCCGCGCCGGACCTCCTCAAGCTGCACCGCTTCATGCTTTCCGAACAGTACCGCATGAGCCTTGTCGACCATATTCACGATGGCATGGTGCGTGAGTTCTGGGTCCGCGATTTCCCCGCCCGTGGTGAGCAGGCGAAATCGAGTGTGGATGCCCTCATTCGTCGGTTCGGTATGTTTCTCATGAACCCGGTGATCCGGCACGTCGTCTGCCGGTCGCGCACCACCCTCGACTACCGGAAGGCTATGGACCACGGTCACATCGTGCTGGCCAGTGTGCCGGTCGAGACGATCGGCGTCAAGATTGGCGGTTTTGCGGCGATGATGATTCAGGAACTGCTGAATGCCGCCGCCTTTTCCCGCGCTGCCGACAAGGTTCCGGTTGATGAACGGCGCTTTTTTCTCAACTTAATCGACGAATTCCAACAGGCGGTTAACTCGGGCGACCCGGCCGCCGTGGCGACGCAAATCTCGAAGCTGCGCGCCATGGGCGTCGGCAGTGTGTACCTGTATCAATCAAGCGCGCAGATCCCGCCGGACCTGCGCATACAGATTGAGTCAAACGTGGCGAACGCGATCTGCCTGGGAGCGATGGGCGGTGACATCCCAACCTTGACGCAGCGCTGGGGCACGCACCTATCTGCTGCCGACTTCGCCGGGATGCGTCGCCGCGAAGATATCTATCTGCAGATCCAGATGAATGAGCAGAAGACACCGCCATTTCGGGCCCGCTCGATGCCGCTGTGGCCGACGCTCAAGGAAAGCTCGCTCGGCGCAGCACCGCATGAGGACTGGCGGGAGGTCCGAGCGCCAATTACCGCAGACTGGCAGGCGTGGATGGATGACAAGATCGCCGGCATCCAGGACTACGAACGCGCGGCCACCATCCGGCGTGATGAGGCCCGTGCATTGGAATCTCAAGCCAACTTGCTCGACCGTGGCCAAACGCGCGCGGCGGATACACATCGGGATCGGCATGAAAAGAGCCGCGGCGAGTGGCCCAATGACGCGCAGGAGCTGCGCGATCGCGCCTTCGAGACAAAGCGGATGGCGAATGATCTGGAACACGCACCACTGCAGCTGTTAATCACGGCTCCCGGTCGGATCTTCGACCTGTATCGCGAACGCAGCGCGCAGCATCGCACAGCGCAGCACGCCTTCATCAGCGCGAATCCGGCAGCAATTCCGGATACCCGCGAGCGCATTACGTGGCTGAGCCGGCTGACGATCGCCGAGCCGCAGATCGAGGTCGCAGCATACGTTGAGCGCACGATTGCCCAGCTCGCCGTGATGGAATCGGTTGATGATGGTGCAAAGGGCGGAAAGGGCAAGGATCGTGGCGCGAAATCGGCAAAAGGTGCTCCACTACCAGGTCAATTAGTTATGTCGAGTACAGGAAACGTCCATATCAAGGGACTGGGGAAGATGCTGGAAGACGACACCCGTTCGGTCGAGCAGGTCATTAAGGACGCGACCGGCATGGCTGACTATGATGCGGATGAGGCGCTTTTGGCGACGGTCGCTAAGGATCCTCATACGCCCGGCCAATACGTATGACCGAGCCATTGCCGCCACATGTCCCGCTCGGAATGCGGCTGGTTCAATTGCGTCGGCACTTTAATCTGTCACGGGCAGCTTTGGCACAGGTAGCACACATTTCTAAGTCCACTGTGGAAGAGCTTGAGAATGGACAGACACGACGACCGAGAAAGTTAACACTTTCCAAGGTAGCCGCTGCGCTCCAGATGCAGGTATCAGACCTCGAGCAGATACTTGGACTAGTTCCTCTCAGGTCTCCGATGAATATGGCCAATCCGATATCGGCTGTCCTCCTCAGCAGCACAAGGGATGAACGAGCACGTGCACCACGGTATTCGAAACGAGCGGAGCGTGTTGCAATCATCATGGACCACTTGCGTCCCGATCAACAAGACTTGTTAGAAAGCTACGCCTTACAACTTCACGCGCTCCGCGATGTGCTGGCGGTTCCCCGAACAGGTCGAACGTCAGGCGGCGAAGTTACAACGTTGCTTGAGCAGTCGGAGTAGTCATGGGCCCACATGTACTTCCCAAACTTAACGATCCCGTGATAGAGGCCGAGATTCTTCGAATGCTCTGGACATTGCATTTCGTTTCCATGAAACAGCTGTGTCGCTTAATGTATGGAAAAGTAAGTCGACGACGATTGA
>JADDQE010000084.1 GCA_016781525.1 bacterium
TAGGATCAGGAAGCTAGCAACCGCGAGTGAACCATCAACAAGGTAGTGTTGCTGGTAGATGGGATTTGTAAATAAGGGGATGCACCGAACAAGTCACTGAGGTTGACCGCTGCCTACGTCGCGTTGTGTACACGTGGCGAAAATTGGTACTGTAGACTAAATCGGTCTCGCGTAGCGTTGGTGGCAGCGCAGCTTGGGCGTTCGGCGGCTTCTATATCTACAACTATTTGTAAACCTGTGGAATGTGGTGGCGGTAGATGTCACATCAATCTCTTATGATGTCCACGATGCCGAAATTCAATATGAGGAGGTTTCTATGAGCCAACGTGAAAAGAAGGGCACGCAGGAGTCCGCTACGAACACCGCCGCGATCAACAAAAAGTCTAGGGGATTCAACGACGAGGAACGAGCCGCGATGCAGGAGCGCGCCAAAGAGCTGAAGGCGGAAGCCCGCGCGAACAAGCACAGGGCGGACGGGGAAAGCGACGTGCTCGCGAAGATCGCCGAGTTGCCGGAACCAGAGCGTGCCATGGCCACGCGGCTCCATGCGATCATCACAGCCAGCGCGCCAGTCCTCTCGCCGAGACTCTGGTACGGCATGCCCGCGTATGCTAAGGACGGCAAGGTCGTCTGCTTTTTCCAAAGCGCCCAGAAGTTCAACACGCGGTACGCGACGCTCGGCTTCAGCGACACGGCGAACCTCGACGCAGGCACCATGTGGGCGACCGCCTTCGCTCTGAAGGAGTTGACCGCTGCTGAAGAGGAACGGATCGGCGCGCTCGTGAAGCAAGCGGTGAGCTGAGGACTGCGCTCGCCACTACTGGTCCCCGCTCTAAGCGGGATCGTCGGCCTGGGCGTGGCGCTGCGTGCGCCAGACGAATCGCGCAGGCGCTGCGTCGTGATTCGGCAGGCAGCGTCCGGCAGCCGTGGTACCGCAGCACGCTTCCGCCGAACCAGGAGCTCCAGACGACGCGCGATTACGTTGCGAAAACTGGTGCAGGCTGCACTTTTTGCCGCGTAGCACCAGGAACGCTGTCACCCACATACTGACGCCCGAAAGTCTGCGAAATTCTGCTGCTATGTTCCCAGCACCAGTATGCAGCGATAGATCAACCACCACTTTGGAGACTAGCCCTGGTTTGACGACGCACACACCTCCTTGGTATGCTGGGCGGTACGAGCCAAACGTGGCGAGGGAGCGTAGATACCGATGAGCCCGCAACCGAGAACTAGCTTCGACTGGTCCCTGTACGCAGATGCCACCCTCGCGGGCCTCTCCGTCCTCATCCCTATTCCGTTGGTTGATACGGTCTTTGAGACGTTTTTCCGCCGACGCATGCCAACCGCCATTGCGCGTTCACGCGGACGGGTCCTGCCCGCCGGCATTCAAGCTGAACTGCGGCCCACTTCTGGGAACGTGTTCCGTGCATGTCTAATGCTCCCACTCACGCTAACTATTGGGCTGGTCCAGCGCTTGTCGCGCAAGCTACTGTACTTTCTGACCATTAAGGAGGCCAGCGATAAGTTAAGTCAGTACTGGCACCGTGCCTTCTTGCTGGATTACATGCTTGCATCCGGACACCTCGAAACGGAGGCGTCCGCCCGCACTGCGGCGCAAGCGATGGAGCAGGTGCTATCGACCACATCCAGTCCGCTTCCCCAGCTTGCCCGGCAAGTCGTTGGGCATACGCGTCATATTTGGCAGACGGTGCGGAGCGCACGACGTGGACGTGAAGACGACGTGATTGAGGAGACCCGAGCGCAAATGGAACAGCGCTGGGGTGATTTTGCAGGGTACTTCGAAGCCCTAGCAGCACGCTACGAGCACCACTACCGTGAGCTGCAAGCTCAGCCCCAAATGATTGGCTGAGATGGCCCCGAACGCCACCTAACACGCCGCTGCAAAGGACGTCGCGGCGCCCTCGGAACCTGGCCCATCGGCCCCGTGTGAGATCGAGCGCTCGGCGGTCCTGATCTCCAGGGCATACCTCGCCCTGTCCACATGATCGGTGCAAACGAACGGCGCATCGTACGCAGGATTCCAATCCCTAGAGCGGTGGGCATGATCATGGAGCCTGTGTCCCATACCCGCCGTGGCGACAGGACTTGCATCTTACGCCATAGTCCGTTCCAGCGCCGATGCAATTGCGTCGTAGAGCGCGTCTCGTGTACGCGCTTCGGCCCGTCGTACTAGTGCTTTGAGTTTGGAAAACGGCTCCTCGATCGGGGAGAAGTCCCGCGAGTAGGACGGAAGGAACCAGAGCTCGCAACTGCGGGCATCGACCAGGGAGCGCACGCGTTCACTCGTGTGGGCACTTAAGTTGTCGATCACGTCCATCTGCCCCACGATACTCTTTTTACTGTATTTTGATTGACAGGTGACATAAGATAGAAGTGGTAGCCCTCATCGTTCACTCCTGGCTGCTTGCTTGGGCTCATCCCCGCCCGTCGCGCCGACCGTACCATGGCGCGGCAAGGAGAACAGCAATGGCTTACGTACGCCGATCCCGAGCACTGCTTCCAAATACTCCGGTCCTCGCGCCGTCACGATCTGTAGTCTGGAGGAACCAGCTCAAGCGTGGCGCACGGAGCAGTGTAGCGCCACTCCTCGCGCTTATCGAATTTCTTCGGCATGTTATGAGCCCGGGCCTGAGTGACCAGCCGACATTGCCGACATACCGCATCTCTAACGGCGGGCAGCATCGCTACTGAGGCTTTCGCGCGCGTGGACAGTCACGACCGTGGCAAGCGCGCGGGATCGGCAGCTTGCTGGATGCTACGTCGGTAGCGCTGGCGATCGTAGCGGCGGGTCAGCCAGAGCGCTAGCACGACCCCGAGACCCCCGATGAGCAGCGGTTGCAGGAGCAACAGCACGGGCCAGCCGGTCCCTATCAACTGCCGCGCGGCAGCGCGGTATTCCAACCGTTTGTTTGGCGAAGGCCGCATCAGCACATTCTCTTCGCGTGCCAGATCTTCGAGCGGCGCCTCAAAGGCAAACCGAGGTTGAGCGTTGTCGTGTAAGCGCACGATGGCCGCCGTCAGCCGTCCCGCGACCGCTACCAAACTTGCATCCGTATGCGTCATGCTCGTACTTCCCGGAACCAACAGGCGATCAACGGATGGGATGCGCGAAATGTTCCAGTGCGGCATGAGCTGGAGGCCATACTGCGAGGTAACGATCCCGCGGGTGGCGCCGATTGTGTACGTGCGGGTGGCCAGCGCCACAGGGTAAGCGTCAAGCACGGCCTCGCCTCGAAGCACCGGAATAGGGGACGGTTCCGGTCGAGGTCTGGATGGGTGTGGTTCGGATTGTGCATACGGCTGCCCAGGCAGATTCTACATTGCGGAGGACCAACCCTTGATGGCATCCCCGACTCAGCAGAGTCACCCCCCCGACAACCAACCATTGTGGTGGCAGTACGGCGTTGTGTATCAAATCTATATTCGGAGCTTTCAAGACACTAATGGCGATGGTCTTGGTGATCTGGGTGGCATCATCCAGCGCCTTGATTACATCAGCGACACGCTTGGCGTTGACGCGATCTGGATTACACCATTCTATCCGTCGCCGATGGTTGATTTCGGCTATGATATTTCCGACTACACCGATGTCGATCCGCGCTTCGGCGATCTGGTGACGTTCAAGTGGCTGCTAGACGAGGCGCATCGACATGGCCTCAAGGTCATCGTAGATTACGTGCCGAACCACACGTCGAGCGAGCACCCGTGGTTCAAAGAATCGCGCAGCAGTTGCGACAATCCCCGGCGCAACTGGTATACCTGGCGCGATCCCCAAGCCGATGGATCGCCGCCGAATAACTGGCTAAGTGTCTTCGGTGGTTCAGCGTGGACCTGGGATGCGACGACCGCACAGTACTACCTGCATAGCTTTCACCGGGAGCAGCCCGACCTCAACTGGCGCAATCCCGCCGTGCAGGCGGCGATGTTTGACGTTGCGCGCTTCTGGCTCGAGCTGGGTGTGGATGGCTTCCGCATCGACGTGGCACTCTTAATCATGAAAGATCCCGAGCTGCGAGACAATCCGCCCGATCCTGATCCCGAGCCAGTTTGGGTACGCACAATGGGACCTTGGGCACTGCAGCTCCATGTCCATGACCTGGCGCATCCCGATGTACATCGCGTGTACCGTGAGTTCCGCCAGTTGCTGGATTCGTATAGCGCGACGCAGCCACGCATGAGTGTTGGCGAGTTACACGACCGCGATCTTTCGATGTGGGCAAGCTATTATGGCCAGCGGCTTGACGAACTGCACATGCCCTTCAACTTTCATCTGCTCGGCGTGGAATGGAACACAACAATCATCCAGAGGCTTGTTGATGCGGTTGAGGCGGCGCTACCGGAGCGGGCATGGCCGAACTGGGTGCTTGGCAATCACGATCAATCCCGCATCGCTTCACGTGTAGGTGCTGAACACGCGCGGCTGGCGATGATGCTATTGCTGACGCTGCGCGGCACTCCCACGCTATACTACGGCGACGAATTGGGCATGCCCGATGTGCTGATCGCGCCAGAAGATGCCCAAGACCCCTGGGAACGCAACGCGCCGGGACAAGGCTTTGGTCGCGATCCGGAACGTACGCCGATGCTCTGGGATGCGGGACCCAACGCCGGCTTTTGTCCTCCCGATACACGGCCGTGGCTCCCGTTGGCACCCCAGGCCGAACGCCTCAACGTTGCCGCGCAGCTTGCCGACCCACACTCGATGCTCACGCTAACCCGTCGGCTGCTGCAACTCCGGCGGACGACTCCCGCGCTCTCAATTGGTAGCTATCGCGCATGGAACGAGGTGCCCGATGACTGCGTTGTCTACGTACGCTCGGATGGAGCGGAGCAGTATGTGATCATTCTGAACTTTGCGTATGAGGAGCGTCAGATCGAGCTTCCCTCGTGTTGGCGCGGCGTGATCCGCATATCAACCTGTGGGGATCGGCACGACGAGGATGTGCGTGGCACGCTGCGAATACGCCGCAGCGAAGGGGTGATCCTCGGCTTAGCGGTCGGCGCCGACCAACCAGAAGCTGATGGTGCCTAAGGTCTGGGAGGCGGGAGTGGCTACAACGACCTGACGGCGTCATGTGGGGCCCTCGGCCCAACGACGTTCTACGATCGGCAGTGTTGTATGCATGCTGCACTGGTCACAGGAGACCGAGTCTCGAGGCGCGCACGGATGACCACCTGTGCTAAGATACTGTTTGACGTGGGAACAAGTGTCCTGTGTCGTGCCCTGTCGGTGTTACGAGCGCTGGCAGGGTGTTTTTGTTGTTTCCTTTTGACAACATGTTTCACAGTCCCTATAGTGGCGCTGCAACGCGTCGTCGAGCTTCCCGTAATCATCCCCAATGGACTGCGGACGGGGCAGGGGGTTGCAGCCGATGTGGGTTTATCCAGCATACGTTTGGGCAGCCTCACGCGTGACTGACGCATCCGAAAATCCGTCGCTGACATTTGTGCTTTGGGACACGCGGAGCTCGACGCCACGAGGCAGCGCCGAAGCATAAGGGTGTCTCGTTGAGACGGGCCCCTCGGATGGTGACTGCACAGTGCCAGTCTCGGGGAGCGACGACCGCTTGAGCAAGGGCCTGGGACCATTATGTCAGAAGTAACGTGCTAGCGGATGGTATAGTCCAAGCGGGACAGGAGGTTTGAGCATGAGTGAACGGATCCCAATCACAATTCACGTCGCGCCGGATGTGCTCGGGTATCTTAAGACAGAAGCCCAGGGTGCTTCTCAGGACTTGCAGCATAGTGGACAGCAGGGGCCTAGAGCGGCTATATCAATTGAGGCTGTGGCGTCAGATCTACTTGAACAGGCGGTGCGATCGTTAATCGCGGATGGCAACAAAAACCTATCAACGCCTGTCGTCGCGGCAGACATTGATCAAGATGAGCTTGACCATGGGACTGCCAATCGCGTGCTGGAGTTGTTGGGCGATGGTCACGTCGAGGAGGCGCACGAGCTTGCTAAGACGATCGAAAGACCTGCGCTCCGCCAGGAAGTTGACCCAGGTGCCTGAAGAGCCGACGATTAGGGAAGTCGTCGTAGCTGTCGTAGCTATTGATCACAAGTGTTACTTGGTGTTGTTGTAGTCCTTCCGTAACGCTTTTCGCGGGCCTCTGAGCGATGGCTCTCCTGCGAGCGGGTCAAAAAGCAGCGCGAGCAGGAAACTGCCTATAAGCTCGAGGCCCCTGTCGCAAGCCGTTGGCTAGCCCAGTTCGGATCGTTGGACCGGGCGTCGCTCGCCCGCCGAGCGCACCAGCATCTCACATACCGCGAGGGTCTCTAAGTTGTTGCGCCCACTGATTCCCGGTTCGACCCCCTCCGTGACAAAGCGGTAGAAGTCGTCGGCAACCCCCTGCTCGCTCGCCGGGTAGCGGGGCACGTCGCAGGCTACCGGCTCGCTCGAGCCAAGCTGGCCGCTCGGTCGTTGGTAGAAACTGATACCGGGTACGTCGCCAGTGCGCAGCGTCCCTTGCTCGCCCTGTAGCATGATCCGCCAGTCGCTGATCGTGGCACTGTGGGTCAGGACGTAGTAACATACCGCGCCGCCCGCATACTCGATAAGCGCTGCGATATTGGCGTCATGCGTGTACTGGCTCCAGGATGTGTTATAGGACAGCGCGGTCACCCGGCTGATCTGGCCCAACCAGTACGCCAGCAGATCGACGTGGTGGCAACTCATATCCCAGACCATCGCGTACGGGTAGTTGAGCGTGCGCGGCTCGGGTCGGTAACGGTGGTGGATGAAATCCACGATTTCGATCTTGCCCGGGTGATGCGGGTGATCTGCAGCGTTGAGAAGCTGCTTAATCGTCGCCATATTGGCGAAATAGCGATAGTTTTGGGCGACGCAGAACCGCGCGCCCGCCTGTTCCGCCTCGCGCACTAGCGCCTTGGCCTCTTCCCAATCCATGGTCATGCCCTTCTCCACGAGGACATGCTTACCGTGAGCGAAGGCGATACGTGCGAGCTCCGCATGTGTCACGGTGGGGGTGCAGATCACGACCGCATCAGCCTCGACGGAGCGGAGCGCCGTCAGAACATCGCCAAAGATCGCCGTGTCCGGTAGCTGCAGCCGCGCCTGGGCCCGAGCGAGAAAGTCCCGATTGACGTCGACTAGGGCGACGGGCTGGAACCTTGGGTCCGTGCCCATCACCTCGATTGGCCACTCGCCCCGCGCACCCACGCCAACATGAATCGTTCGTAGGATCATCGCAGCATGCCCTCCGGCTGGTAGACTCCCAGCGTGCCGCATACGCCCAAACGGCGCTGGTCGTCAGGCGCTGGCAGTCCGTAGATCTCGCCTGCGAGCAAATGATCGACCTGCCCATGTCGCAGCCCTGCGAGGTGGCTGGCGGTCCGGTGAGCCGTGGCAAGCGGCCCCTGCTCCCAAACCGCCTGCCACGTGTCAAGCTTCGGCTTGAGCAGCTTCAGTGCCAAGCGGTAGAACTCTTCCAACGCCGCGGGACCGCGGCGCTCGAATTGCTCGCGCAGGATGGTAAAACCTTCAACCGCCAGGTCCCGCCGGCGCCGCGCCGCCTCCGCACTGCTTGCAAAAACGTGTCCGCTCGGCGCAAGCGAGGCGACGTTCAGGTACGCCTGCTCATCGGCGAGCACCTCCGGGGGGAAGGTTAGCACAAAATCACCTGACTCCGGCAGCCCGGCGTTCTGCATCAGCACGAGGATCTCAAGCTGGCCATCGAGGTTGATCAGCCGGTGGATCAACCCGGGCGTGAACCACACGAGCCGGCCGGGCTCAAGCGCCAGTTCCTTGAATCCGCCTGCTCCCAACGTCTGAACCACTCCACGCCCCGCGAGCACCACGTAGGCCTCGGTACAGGCGAAGTGCAGGTGCGGACTACCACCGATCCGCCCATCCGGTGCCTGTGTGTCGTACACCTTGAGATGCGTGACGCCGACCGACCCGGGAAGCGCCGGCACCTGGACTTGTTCGAGCATGTAATATCTCCTCTACTGCATTCGGAGGCGCTGCGCTGCGCGGTACGCGACGTTGTGTCCCTATCTCCTGGATCAAACCGCGTCGTTATGGAGGCCTCAGTCTTCAGGTATTCGTTCGGCTGTGTACACCTCGTATGCTGTCTGCAGACGTGGAACATCCCAGATTTGATTGTGGACCAACACGCGATAGCGGAAGGTCAAGCTTTCTCCCCTAGGGACGCTCAGCGGCTCGTGGAACAAGAACGCGGCGTTGAAGTAGTGGCCGGGACCAGTAGCTCCGTACCACGGCGTCGGGTGGCGCAGGTTATTCGGGTGATCGAAGATGGCAAGCCCGCCCGTCTGCTCCAGCCCGCCGTCGAGCTTGCCAGAAAGGTCACACCAGGTCGCAGGGATGCCAGTAGGCCGATCGCTGGTCGACCCGTCTGGGAAGAGCAGACGCGTCTCCTGCCAATTGCGGGTGCCACGCAGGATCAGCCCGCCGTACCCGCCCCAAGTAGTGTATGGCGTGCGGTCAAGCATCAGGTCTGCCCGTGCCCGCAATGTTGTATGGAAATCGAGCCCGTAGGCCTGGTCATCGAGCGGTATGTAGCTGATCGTGCGCTGCTCGTGGAACACGACCGATTCACCGTCGGGCCGCACCCAGTCGAGCTCAGATCGGAGGACGATTCGCCCGTCTGCCGTATGGGCGACTGCCGGGGGCAGGGTGGTACGCTGAATACCGAAGGGCTCATGCTCCTCCCAGAAGTTCTCGCCGTTGATGAACTTAATCGCATACCATAGCCCCCGATGCCAGACGTGATCGTGCGGCTCGAAGAGCGTCAGGCAATGGCCCGCGGGCGTACAGATCGGGTGGAAATACGGCTTGGGCTTGCCACCATAGACATATCTCCACAATGGTAGCTCTAACGCCGGGTTGATCAGCTCGATCGAGTGTCCAATGATATGGTTGAGATTCATAGGCAGGGATCAGTTTCAAATATGAGGATAGTGCTTAAGCTTTGGCGGGCACCGATCAAGAGCTTAGTATGCGTCGACAGTCTTATCGCTCCAAACCTCGCTCACACGCAGCCGCCGGCTCGCTACTGATAGGTGACAACCGATCACTCCGAACGCTTTACGCATGACACTGGCTATGCAGAAGGGTGAGATTCACCTGTTAGCGGGCAGCTATGCCGCAGCAGATTTGGCTGCCATCCCAAGTCGCGGCCTGGGGCGGAGCGTGGTCTGCGTATACCATGTTGTCTTGTGTCTACATCGGACTCATTGCTCCCAATCGTGTCTCCTTCACCCAACTTACCGACTGGTTGTGCTGATAGCAGACGATATGCCATGAGTAAAGGAACATTCGCCCGTGGATACCCGCACCATCACCGATTCGACAGCGCTGTTGCAAGCGGCGAAACAACTGCTGTATCCGAGCCTCAGGAGTAGCAACTGAACAGTCGAGCGGGGTCGGACCCGAAAAGTACACAGCGTGTTGGAAAAACTCGTAATGTGAGTATACTGGGCGCCTGCAACATCCTCCTGGATTCAGCTGCACTTGACCTGGTAGGGTAGGACAACGTTACGCTTGCGCGTTCGGTAGTAAATCCTTTTGCGTGATACCCGACGTACGCTATTAGTGAAGACGATTGTGTCCGTAAATTTTGCCGATAATCATTATTTCCCCAATAATCAAAAGATACCCACGGGGTGTCCGAGGCAAGCGAGCTGCAGGGCGCAGACGCGGTGAACATGCCAAATGGACATGTTTATGGGCAACGTGTGTTGATGGGACATTGCAACCGTGGTTCGATGGCGGTAAGCTAGTCGTTAAACGGTTGGGCTTCATACTTGTGCCCTTGCCTTATGGATGATGCGCTCGATACGCTTCCTGTGCACTTCCCTCAAGCTTATACACTGGTGCCGCCTGTCACTCCATTTGCGCTCCCGCAGCGTGGAACCAACATATTGTCCAGGGTATCCATACCGGAGCTGGCGACTTCGTGCTGAAGAGGTACGCAACCACCCTTGGTTTGGGTGGTAATCGAGCTGTGTCGCTAAGATTTCTTTGGCTTGCCTATAACGGTAGCGCCACCACACACCGGTATGTGTGGTGGCGCCTCTCGGCCGAACCAACGTAGCCCCGAGGATGGGGGACTGGGATCAACGGCGCAGCTGCCGCGTCTGAAACAGCGACTGCAGCGCAGCCTCCAAGGACCGTTCTGTCGCAATGTGGCTGAGGTTAACCCCTAAACCGACGATGCTCTGCGCAATTTCTGGCCGCACCCCAGCGAGGACAGCGCGCGCACCAAGGAGCTGCGCCGCCTGTGTGGCCTGGATCAATGAATTTGCCACTTGGGTATCAACGACCGGCACCCCGGTTAGATCAATAATTACCGTGGTCGCCTGGTGGTCGCTGATATGCGCGAGCATCGTATCGATCAGGAGCTGCGCGCGATGCGAGTCGATGGCGCCAATCAGCGGGATGCCGAGGACACCTGGCAACAATGGGAGCACGGGGCAGCCCAGCTCGCGTACCGTGTTGGCCAGCATGCGTTCACGTTCGTACGCCTGCCGCAACGACTCGCGCTGGGCTGCCTCGGCTTCAAGAAGCGCAGCGCGGTCCAGTGCGCCGCTGAGCAGTCCGCCCCACTGGCTCATACTCCCCCGTCCTTGGGTCAGCGAAGTGTCAATTGGGCCGACGAGCGCCATAACCCCCCACTCCTTGGTTGACGTTCGTAAGGGAAGCACGTATGTGATATTGTGCTGGTCAGCCTGGGTGGCACCGGCCAGAAATTCACGTGGCGGAAATGCGGGCGGCAGGCAGAGAGTGCCGAGTACCGGCGTGCGCTGGTGGTCCCGAGCAAAGGCACCACCGATGCTCAGATGCCCGGCGTTCCGGTATCCGCTGCGGTCCACAGGCCGACGCATGCCCGAATGATGGCAGTATGCCCCAACCAGCCCAAATCTTTGGCGACACTCGGCCGCGCTCCAAGCAACGTGAGGTTGATTTCATAGTTCGCCTGTATCACCGCCTCTATGTGTGTGCGCCGCACAACTTCCGCCCGCTGCGCAGCCTGCGCGAGGTCGTAGCGGGCCTGCTGAATGAAGTCCCGGCAGCGCGTAGACGCCTCAGGCTCGGTGTCAATTATGCTCAACTGCTCGTGCGCCGTTTGCTCGATATAGCTGATCAGCGCCTGGAGCGACTCATTGTCGGTCGTCAATGCCAGGACTTCCTGCCAGGCTTCGATGAGTTGGCTGGGTCGCGGCGGCGTCCCGCTCCGGATCGAGGCAGACAGAGCGCGGACCACGGTTGAAACACCAGGCCATAGGGAGGCGGGGGCAACTTCACGCGGGACGTTCCGCGGATAGAGCGCAATCGAAACCAGGGTACGGGCCACGCGTTCATCCCACTCGGCGTCGCCTATGTCGTACGCGTTAACGTTCTGCAGCGTCGCATTCATGCGGTTACAGCCGCACGAATGGCGTTGGACCAGAGTTGTCTCAATGTGTACGATATCCGCTGGCACCGCCTCCCCGGACAACTGCCGCAAGAGGAGCTCAGCCGCAGCGTTTCCAAGCTCTTCGAAGCGCTGGCGAACGCTGCTGAGTGAGGGACTCGCCGATTGAGCGATCGGCATATCGTCGAAGCCAACGATGGCAATATCTTCAGGAATGCGATACCCGGCTGTTTGCATGGCTTCCATGAAGCCGAGCGCGTTGAGGTCAGTAGCAGTCACGACGGCAGTGCAGTCAACGCCAGCACTCAGCATGCGCTGCGCGGCGTTCCGTCCACCAAATTCAAGATTATCCTCGGCAGCAAACCAAAGCGACGGATCGACAGCAACGCCGCGTTCCTGCAGGGCCGCTTGATACCCCGCATAGCGTTGCTGGAGATCGTATTGTTCCAAGCTGCCGACGAAGGCAATCCGCCGATGACCGTGATCGAGGAGATGCCGGACAGCGGCCGCCATGCCGCCATAATTGTCTGCAACCACAATCGGGCAGGGTATTTCTGGGATCGTTGTGCTGATGGCGACAATCGGCTTGCCGCTACCCTTGATCGCTTGTAGATAGCTCCCCCGAACAGCATCAAGGATTCCTATCCAGCCAGCGATATGGCCGAACGCAGGAGGCAAAGTAGATGTTGGCTGGGGTGCTTTGTAATCGTCTGATGGCACCTGAATAGCGATCAAGCGAACATCATGGAGCTGAGCGACCTCCTGCATACCCTTTAAAAGAGCCCCGAAATACGACCCTTCAAGGAGTGGCGAGAGTATTCCGATTGTAACCGGGAGCATAATTATCCTCATACGTCAAGTGTTGAGATGGACGCAGCCATTGTAGCCTCCTGACTGCGCCGGCCAGCAAGCTATTAGTCGTGTATGCGATCACCAATCGGTACTAGGAATGCATCACATCGGGCGGCTGCGCCATTGCTGGAGGCATGACGTGTTTGGCAACCGGGTCGCCGGGTTGTGATAGTGGCTGAGGTAGAAGGACAGGAGCGCTAGTTTTAGCGCACTCCCATGAGCTTGCACAATCACACCAAGCGCGGGCAGACGTACGGCGATGACAGGCAGGCCGTAGCGCGCCTCGCCGGTGCGCTGCCCGGCGGCTTCCTGCCAAGCCCCGCGTATGTCCCCTCTCGGCTCGCTATGATACGTACCTCCTGCAAACCTCAGTGCGATCGCTTGGAACTGGGTGTAGTCACGGGCGTTGATTTATGCGAGAATCGATACCAGAAAAGTCGGGTTATTACGCAAGGAGGTGGAGCATGTCTGCGGAGGAGAGTAGGCTCGTTGTCCGGCGCTACCTCGAAGAGTTCCACAGGCAGCGTCAACTCGACCTCGCCGATGAAATCCTTGGCCCGGAGCTTCGCGAAGCGACGTTAGGCCTGGCGCGCATGCTTCGCGCTGCCTTCCCCGACTTCCATATTCGTGTCGTGGATCAGGTCGCTGAGGATGGCAGGGTGGCGACGGTCTGGGAGGCGGAGGGTACGCACGAGGGAGAGTGGCAGAGCCCGGTTGGTCCAATCCCAGCCACAGGGAAACATATCACCTGGGGTGGCACTACGACGGTACGGGTTGTTGATGGGCGGATCGTCGACGT
>JADDQE010000181.1 GCA_016781525.1 bacterium
CAAGCTCCTAGCAGAAGAGGGGCTGAACATTCAGTTTCCGGACGGGAACATTCGTGATATGGAAAGCTTTAAGCGGTGGTATGACCGCGTCACGAACCTCTTCTTTGATGAAAATCACAACCTCGCCAGCGTTAACGCCCGCATCTCGGGGGATGAGGCCGAAGTCGATATTGTCGTCGCTTGGCAGGCAAGCTGGTGGGAGCCACCGGCAGCCAAGAGCAAGCGTACCTCGATGGACGCAACACAGCGCTGGACAGTTAGGCGCTCCAACAAGAATGCGTATGGGCTCGAGATCGTGACCTATAACGCGACGGTCGAGCCGTTCAAATATGCCCCAGGTTTCGCACGTCTGTAGGCGTCCGTCTCACGTTTCGAACTGGTGGCACGCCAGGTTAGCTCACTGTTTGTTCTGGGATGAGGGTTGAGGCTCACCAAGCGCCTCGACACAACGATGGCATCAACCCGTCCCTCAATTTCCAGCGCCTCATACTCATCGACCCACACTTATTCAAGGAGCGACGTGTGGCAGACGAACAATCCTTTGACTATATCGTCGTTGGTTCTGGTGCAACAGGTTGTACCATGGCCAACCGTCTGACTGCTAACCCCAATATCCGAGTCCTGCTGCTAGAGGCGGGTGACGTCGACACCGATCCGCGTATCGCAGAGCCCGGTAATCTCGTGCAGCTATGGGGCTCGGACTTAGATTGGAAGTTGCAGACGGAAGCCCAGTCGGGCATGAACGGACGGCAGATTCTGATCAACCAGGGCAAGGTTATCGGCGGAAGCACTGCGCTCCATGCGATGATGTGGGTACGGGGAAACCGCCGCAACTACGATGAATGGGAAGCTCGGGGAGCCGAGGGCTGGGGGTTCGACGCACTCCTACCGTATTTCAAGAAATCGGAAAACTACGAAGGCGGTGCTTCAGAGTACCATGGTGCTGGTGGCCCGCTTTCGATCCGCGACTGCCCGGATCCTGCCTCGCGGTCAGAAGCGTTCATGGTTGCCGCTACCGAGCTTGGTTATGATGGGCCCTATTGGGACACCAACGGCGAACGCCAAGAGAATGGAGCCGGCCTCATTCAGTTTACCATCACAGAAGATGGCAGGCGTGCGAGCGCATCAGAAGCATATCTGGAGCCCATTCGCGACCGAGCAAATCTCACGATTCGGCAGCGCGCTCTCGTTGGCAGAGTAGTTTTCGATGGACAACGCGCGGTCGGGGTCGAGTACGAGCACGAAGGCCAGCTACAACGAGCACGAGCCGAACGCGAAGTGATAGTCAGTGCGGGCGCGTTCCTTTCTCCGAAGCTGCTCATGCTTTCGGGCATTGGACCAGCCGATCAGCTGCGCTCCCACGGGATCGAGCCGATCGTTGACCTCCCGGGAGTTGGGCAGAATCTTCAAGATCACCTCCAGCTGCCAGTGGTGTTCCGGCTGAAGGAAGAGCAGCCGAACCCATATATCCTGACCGGCAATGTGTTGTTCGTCAATACGCGCTTGGATCGACCAGACGCGCCACCTGACCTGCAGCTCAACTACACTCCGGCGGTACCAGCGCCTTTGGCTCCTGTGCTGAATCTACCTGTACCCGCAATGATCTTCCTACCTATTCTGGTCCAGCCCGACAGCATTGGTGAAGTCAGACTGCGGTCCGCAAATCCTCAGGACCTGCCAGTTGTCAACCCGAATTACCTGCAGCAGGAGGCCGACGTTCAAACTTTTGTGCAGGCCGTCAAGCTGATCCGGGAGATGGTAGGGACCCAAGCCCTAGGAGGCCTCGCGGCGGAAGAGCTTGTGCCTGGGTCTGAAGGCGATTTGGAGGGTTATATTCGCGCTGCGACTTCGACATTGTGGCATCCTGCCGGCACGTGCAAGCTGGGGACTGACGACCAGGCGGTTGTCGATCCACAGCTTCGTGTCCGCGGTGTTGAAGGGCTGCGCGTTGCAGATGCCTCGGTGATGCCACGAGTACCGAGCGGTAATACGCAGGCCGGCTGTTACATGATCGGTGAAAAGGCCGCCGACATGATCCTGAATGGTTTGAGCTAGACCCGCAGCACATCTGCGTACAGGAGGAGCAATGAAAAACGTACCCGACACTGCCATGGGCGCGATGTACCGGGAACACATCAATATGATTCTCAACAAGGATATCGAAGGGCTGCTCAACCAGTACACCGACGATGCCTTGCTGATCAGCAGCTTCATGAAGAAGCCGGTAATCTACCGCGGGCGTGACGAGCTGCGCGAGCATTTCCAAGGCATCTTGGGCATTCAAGGCTTGGAGACCGAAATTGGCTTTTGGGCCGAGACCGAGAACCCCCAGACCTTGATGATCACGGAGCAGATCACGATGCAGACCGCAGACGGCGAAGCCCAGATGCGTTTCGCCGATAGCTGGGTCTTGCGCGATGGACAGATCGCTATTCACTTCGCGGGAATGGTGCAGCACCCGGATGGGTCACTATCCTAAATCGTCAGAGTGCCGCGGCGTGGCTGAGCGTCACGCCGCGGCCCGGGAAATCCCATCACGGAGGTATACATAGACATGAAGCTGCAGGGGAAAAAGGTCGGAATTCTGATCGAAGGTGACTTTTACGAGAAAGAAATCTTCTATTACGAGCATCGCTTTCCCGAAGAAGGTATTGAGCTTCACTTCCTGACACGGTTGTGGGGACAACCTTATCTAACATTCACGGGTCACGAGCATAAATACCCGTTCGAGTGCCACGAAAGCTTCGAGAACATGGACGACGAGACCCTACGCAGCTACTCGGCGATCATTGTGCCGTCCGCGTTCGTCTCGGATCGTCTCCGATATACAGAAGACATCAACAAGCTGTCGCCTGCCGTTCAGTTCATCCAGCGCGCCTTTGCTGAAAAGAACATCATCAAAGGGATTATCTGTCATGGAATGTGGCTGGTAGCGCCGGTTCCTGAGCTGGTGCGCGGCCGCCGAGTGGTTGCGCACAACAACTTGTACGGCGATGTCAAGAACATGGGTGCGATCTACACGGACGAGGACGTTGTGGTCGACGACGATTTGGTGACCGGGCGCACCGGCGGCCACTGCCATCTCTTTGCCCGCACCATCATCGACATGCTGAGTGAGCAAGAGTCAGCGCGAGGTACCAGATGAACAGTCCGGTTTACCATCACATCGCAATTACCTGCAAAGACCAGCAGGCCGTCGAAGCCTTTTATGTAAAGTATTTTGGTTTCGAACGAGCCCAGGCCTTCTCGCTTGGAGAGGATGACCTTATCTTCATTCGCGCAGGCAATGTCTACCTCGAGCTCTTCCCAGCGAAAGGCGATGCGCCGAGCAGCCCGCCGACCGCAGACGGCCCACAATACCCCGGTTGGCGACACATTGGCTTCAAGGTCGACGACGTCGATGCCAAGTTGGCCGAGATGGGCGACGATGCGCGAATTACGCTCGGTCCGCTCAACTTCGACGATTTCATCCCTGGCTGGCGCACAGCCTGGATCGCCGATCCCGAAGGCAATATCGTCGAGATTAGCCAGGGGTACACCGACCCCGACCAAAGGTCAGGCAGCTAGGCGTGGACGGCGGAACAAAGGTCCGGCATCGGGAGTCCCAAGCAGAGAAGGAACCGGGGAAGATGATCGGTAGACGGCTCAGAAAGCATGTGAGGCCGCCTCGACGCACGGGCAGTGTATCGGGCAACGAACGGATTAACACGTTGAACGACGGGGTCTTCGCGATCATTATCACCTTGCTGGCTTTCGAGCTACGCGTCCCCCAAGTTCCCGAACACGATCTTGGGCAGGCCATTTGGACGATGATCCCGACCATACTTTCCTATACCATCACATTTGTGGTGCTAGGGATTTATTGGGTTGGCCAGCACAACATGTTCCTCCACATCAAGCGCCACGACCGCACTTTTATGTGGCTGAATATATTGTTCCTGCTGATCGTCGCCGCCATGCCCTTTCCTGCTGGACTGCTGATTCGTTACGGGCAACAGCAGCTTGCAGTTGTCATTTACGCCGCTACGCTTGCGGCGGCCGGGCTCGCCCTTAATCTTATCTGGTGGTACGCCTCGCATGATCGCCGGCTTGTTGAGAAGGACATCGATCCGGAGCTTGTTCGCTTTGTCCATCGACGGGTCTTGATGGCTCCGGTACTGTACCTGTTGGCCATCGCGGCCTCGTTCATCAGCCTGACGCTGGCCAAAGTCTTTTTCGTCGTCGTCGCCGTCCTTTATATTCTGCCGAACCCGCTGGATCATTATCATCATTCGCAGGTCACCAGGCAAGAGATGTTGAGCGAATAATCGCTGTGTGTTAACCAACCAACAGGAGGAAGCCAGTGAACCAGATCGATTTTACCTTCGCCGACCGCATCGCCGGCTACGTTACGGATTTCAACCGTGATGAAAAGCGGTTCGGCATGAGGACGTCAGACGGGCGGGAATACCAAGTGCGCCTGACGCCCATGACCTACTCACACATAACACAAAACCTCGAAGAAGGCTGGCACGACGCGGGCGGCATGTTGTACGAAATGCTTTCGCCCGGCCAACACGTGTTCGCGTTTGGTATCTTCTATCCTGAAGGTGGCGGCTATACCTTCGAAGCGCAGGAGCTCGTCTTCCCCGGAACCAAGGGTGCGTATCGCCACGAAGAGCAGGATTGGTGGATCAATCAGGTTCGCTCAATCGGGGACAAGTACCTAAAGTGGCAATTCGGCTATCCTGAGGGCTCGATTGATTACCGCGAGTATCGCACAAACTTGCACCTCGCCGGCGCCAAGAATCGCGAAGACTTCCTGCAGGAGACGGATACGATTTCGCGGCTCGTCTATGGATTTGCAACAGCGTATCTCATGACCGGCGAAGATCGCTTTCTGGAGGGTGCCGAACGGGGTACGGAGTACCTGCGTGACCACATGCGCTTCGTTGATACCGATGAAGACATTGTCTACTGGTATCACGGTATTCGTGTGCAGGGTAACCTCGAGCAGAAGCTCCTCAGCTCGGAGCACGGCGACGCGTTTAGCGAGGACCGCGAGTCGATCCCGATGTACGAGCAGATTTATGCGCTGGCCGGTCCGATCCAGACCTTCCGCGCGACCGGTGATCCGCGCATCCTGGACGACGCCGAGAAAACGATTAAGCTCTTCAAAAACTTCTACCGCGACGAGGTGCAGGGCGGCTACTTTTCGAGCCTTGATCCAATAACCCTGGATCCTCGCAGTGAGTCCCTTGGCGTCAACCGTGCGCGCAAGAACTGGAACTCGGTAGGCGACCATGCACCGGCGTACCTGATCAACCTCTGGCTTGCAACTGGGAGCCCCGAATACGCGGAGATGCTCGAGGATACCTTCGACACCATTGCCAAGTACTTCCCGGATTACGACAACAGCCCCTTTGTCCAAGAGCGGTTCTTCGAGGACTGGAGCCACGATACAACTTGGGTCGGACAGCAAAACCGTGCGGTTGTTGGCCATAACCTCAAGATTGCCTGGAACCTGATGCGCATGCACAGCCTCAAGCCGAAGGAGACGTACGCCGAGCTCGCCCGCAAGATCGGCGAGCTCATGCCGGAAGTCGGCAGCGACCGGCAGCGCGGTGGCTGGTATGATGTGCTGGAGCGTAAACTCCAGCCAGGGCAAGAACACTACCGCTTTGTGTTCCATGATCGCAAAGCGTGGTGGCAGCAGGAGCAAGCCATTTTGGCGTATCTGATCCTGCATGGTGTGTTGAAAGAGGGCGAGCATCTGCGCCACGCGCACGAGGCAGCAGCCTTCTACAATGCCTTCTTCCTCGACAAGGATGACGGCGCCGTCTATTTCGCTACCCAGGCCAACGGCCTGCCGTACCTGCTCGGAACCGAGCGGTTCAAGGGCAGCCACTCGCAGAGCGGGTACCATTCGACCGAGCTCTGCTACTTGGCGGCGGTGTACACCAACCTGCTGATTACGAAGCAGCCCATGGACTTCTACTTTAAGCCATACCCAGGCGGCTTTAAGGACAACATCCTGCGTGTGCAGCCCGACATTTTGCCGCCCGGCAGCATCGAGCTCGACCAGGTTTGGATTAACGATGAGCCGTATGCCGACTTTGATCGCAAGAAATTGTCGGTCAAACTCCCACAGACACAAGAGCGGGTGAAGGTCAAGGCCCGCATCGTTCCGACCTCCGCATAAAAACCATTCTGCCAGGCGGTCACACGGCTGCCTGGCGCCGCGGTCTCAAGACAGACGGCGCAAGCACACGTCCAGCCGTTTGGCTTGAGACTGCGAGCTGTGCGCGGCTTCATCCCCCGTAGGAGAGCTCATTGTAGTCGGCAACAACAATAAGGAGCGCAGGATGGATGTCAATATTCGCTCAATCGACGATATCACGGTTGTCGCGATTGAGGGGGCTTTAGATGCCGCTACGGCGCCAATCGCCCAGCAGCAGCTGCTGCCATTGGCGACGGCTGGATGCCGTATTTTGCTGGATCTCACAGGCGTACCCTACATGTCGAGCGCAGGCCTCCGCATGCTGCTCTCGACCTATCGTCAGCTCTCAGGTAAGGATGGGCGCATCGTGCTGGTCGGGGTGGCGGAGGAGATCCAGGACACGATGTCCGTGACAGGATTCATCAACTTTTTTACACTACGTGCGACGCCTGAAGAGGGCATTGCCGCCCTTAAGGGGTAAGGATCAAGGGCTCGATGGAACGCATTGACATTCACCCGACGCATACCTTCCAAACATATAAGCTACGGATGGGACGCGCATTTCCGTTTGGGGCTACAGCGGTTCCAGGTGGCGTCAACTTTGCCGTCTTTTCCCGATTTGCTACAGCTTGCACGCTGGTGCTCTTCCGGAAAGGTGAGCGTGAGCCGATGATCGAGATCCCGTTTCGGGATGAGTTTCGCATCGGTAACGTCTTCACCATGATCGTTTTCGATCTGGATTTCGAGAATACTGAGTATGGCTTTCGCATGGAAGGGCCGTTTCTGCCCGAGCAAGGCCAGCGCTTCGATCCGAACTGTATTCTCCTCGATCCGTACGCGAAGGCGATCGCTGGCCGCGATATCTGGGGCGAGACCCCTGACTGGAGCGATCCCTACCAGCATCGAGCGCGCTTCGTCTACGACGATTTCGACTGGGAAGACGACCGTCCCCTCGAGCTTCCACTCGAGGACTTGGTAATTTATGAAATGCACGTGCGGAGCTTTACCCGCGATCCATCTTCGGGGGTAAAACATCCCGGTACGTACGCGGCGATCCGCGATAAAATCCCATACCTCAAATCGCTCGGCGTCAACTGTGTCGAGCTCTTGCCGATCTTTGAGTTCGATGAGTTCGAAAACAGCCGGCCCCATCCTGAGCGAGACGAGATGCTCTATCAGTACTGGGGCTATAGCACTGTCGGCTTCTTCGCACCCAAGGCGGGATACGCGGCGACAAGTCGTTTTGGGATGCAGGTCGACGAAGTCAAGACGCTGATTAAGGAGTTCCACAAGAACGGTATTGAGGTCTTCCTGGATGTGGTCTTTAACCATACAGCGGAAGGCAACGAATACGGGCCAACGATCTCCTTCCGCGGCATCGACAACAAGACCTATTACATGCTGACGCCCGAGGGTTACTACTTTAATTTCAGTGGCTGTGGCAACACGCTGAACTGCAACAACCCTGTCGTTCGCGGCATGGTGCTCGACTGCCTGCGTTATTGGGCTGCCGAGTACCATATCGACGGTTTCCGCTTTGACCTTGCGGCGGTGCTCGGCCGTGACCCCTTCGGCGCGCCGATGGTCAACCCACCGCTGCTCGAGACCTTGGCATTCGATCCCATTCTGGCCAAGTGCAAGCTGATTGCGGAGGCGTGGGATGCCGGCGGATTGTATCAGGTGGGAACGTTCCCGGCGTATGGTCGCTGGGCAGAGTGGAATGGCAAGTACCGCGACGACCTGCGCAAGTTCCTAAAGGGTGAAGCCGGCCTAGCCGGAGCCATGGCGCAACGTATTCAGGGCTCGCCCGACCTGTACTCGGGCCGCGGTACGGGTGCCTCGATCAACTTCATTACGGCTCATGACGGTTTTACCTTAGCCGACCTCGTTTCTTACAACGAGAAGCATAATTATGCAAACGGCGAGAACAACAACGACGGCGCAAATGACAACGAAAGCTGGAACTGCGGCTGGGAAGGTCCGACCGAGGACCCCGCGATCAATGCGCTCCGTCGTCGTCAGATGAAGAACGCGATGGCGATGCTCATGGTCAGTCAGGGCGTCCCAATGCTCCTGATGGGTGATGAGGTTGGCCGCACGCAGCAGGGCAACAACAACACGTACTGCCAGGACAACGAGCTCAACTGGTTCGACTGGAAGCTTGTTGACACAAACGCCGACTTTTTGCGCTTCGTCCAGCAGTGTACCGCCTTCCGTAAAGCCCACCCGGTTCTACGCAAGGCCGACCACCTGCGCAACCAGGACTATGCGGGAACAGGCTACGCGGACATCAGCTGGCACGGCACGCGCGCATGGAACGCAGACTGGTCCAGCCAGAGCCGCGTCCTGGCCTTCATGCTGGATGGGGCCCACGTGCATGGCGACATACCGCGCGATGATTACATCTACGTGGCAATGAACATGCACTGGGACATGCACGGGTTTGAGCTACCGCAGCTGCCGGGTGGGCGACAGTGGTATATCAGCGCGAACACAAGTATGCCCTCACCGGAGGATTTCTGGGAGCCTGGCAACGAGCCGCGGCTTGAAAACCAGCGCGAGTTTCTTGTTGGACCGCGCTCCGTGGTTATTTTGGTCGGCAGATAAATCCCGCTTGAGTTGGTTTTGCACGCCAGCCAATTACATGGCTGGCGCTATTTCCCAAGGAGAAGATCATGGCCTTCACCGCAACATCCGACGTGACCAACGGCATTGGCAAGATAACGCTGGCAGGGGAGCTGGATGCAGCCGCAGCGCCGACCTTCCGCACGGAAGTCGAGAAGGTTGCTGCCGAACAGCCGCGGCGCCTCGTCTTAATGATGCAAGATCTGGAATACATGGCGAGCGCCGGTCTCCGAGTCCTGATCTATGCTCGCCAGCGGATGGCTCAGAACGTTGACATCTTCGTAGTCGGCGCGCAGGAGCCAATTCGTGAAACATTGGAAAAGACCGGCTTCCATCACAGTGTTACACAGCTTGAGACATACGACCCAGCCGTAATCGAGAATACGTAGTAGGCGGCTAGCCCACCCATTAGTGAGCGAGGCCACCATGGAACCATTAACAGTGCCCGGAATGCTGCCGGCCCTGGAGGAGATTGGAAGATATGTCATGGCAGCAGCAGCCGAAGCCGGGCTCGACAAGCGGGCGTCTTATCGGCTGCGACTCGCCGTTGACGAAATCGCCACGAACATCGTCGTGTACGGTTATCAGCCGTCGGGCACGGAGGGGGATATCATCGTTTCCAGTACCATCGACGACCACGTGTTGAAGATCGCGCTGGAGGATACCGGGCCGGAGTTCGATCCACGTCAGCACGCCATGCCAGACGAAGACGAATTAACACGGCCGTTGGAAGACCGACAGATGGGCGGGCTAGGCGTCTATCTCGCGTTTGAGGGCGTCGATGACTTCCACTACGAACGTGTCGACGGACGGAATCGGAATATTTTCGTGGTTAATCGGCCATCGGCCGCGCCTGCCACCTGAGGTAGAGTAAGGAATCCAGAGCATGCAGATCGAACACGGTCACCTGCTCGTCGTCGGTACGGGCCAGGATGACCAACTTATTCACCAGCTGGAGGAGCTTGGCTACTACGTCAGGTCCGCTATCGACGGCACGCAGGCGTTGCAGCTGGACGCGACGCAGCCGATCGATCTCGTTTTGGTTGACAGCAGATTCCCAGGCTCGGCCGCAACCGGAGTCTTGGAGCAGCTCAAAGCAAACGAGGCACTGCGCCAGACTCCAGTCATCGTACTGGCACAGCCCGACGATCAATCGGGTATCGAGCAGTTCCTGGCCGTCGGTGCCAAGGACTACATTTGCCCACCATTCACGCCGACCCTGCTCAAGGCACGCATCGAAACCTGTCTCGAGGCGCGCCGGCTCGTGAGCCAAAAAGAGCACGAGAATTTTCTTAAGTACGAGCGCGAGCTTCAGATTGGCCGGCAGATTCAGACGAGCTTTTTGCCCGAGGCCTTGCCCGAAGTGCCGGGCTACGAAATTGCGGCCCGCTGGTCGCCCGCACGGCAGGTGGCAGGCGACTTTTACGATGCCTTCCCGATGCCCAACCATCGAGTTGGGCTCGTGATCGCCGATGTGTGCGATAAGGGCGTGCACGCTGCGCTCTTTATGGCACTGTTTCGGAGTCTTGTTCGAGCGCTGGCGCAGCAGCACTATAGCTTGGGCCTACTCGACGAGCTCGCAGCCGACGCGGCAACATCGCCTCGTCGAGCCAGCGGCGAGCGCCGCCAGCGCTTGCCGCGGATTGGCACGCAGGCCTTGAAGAATACCGTCGAGCGCACCAACAATTATGTTGCCAATACTCACGCGACGACGTCGATGTTTGCTACGATGTTTTTCGCCGTTCTAGATCCGGCGACGGGTCAGCTGATTTACATTAACGGGGGCCATGAATATCCGATCATTCAGGCCCCGGATGGCACGATCAAGGCGCGCCTCAAGGCAACCGGCCTAGCGGTTGGCATGATGCCGGACACTGTTTTTGGCATCGAGCAGGCACAGCTTGACCCTGGTGATATGCTGCTTGGGTACACTGACGGCGTACCGGACGCACGCGATCCTGCCGGCCATTTCTTCACCGAAAAACGGTTTCTAGCGCTGCTCGACCAGCCCATCACTTCGGCAGTGAGCACACTAGACCGCATCGACACAACGCTGCGCGGGCATATTTCGACGGCGGATCAGTTCGACGACATTACTATGCTTGCAATACGACGAATGCCCGCATCCGCTGGATGACGAGAGCAGATAGGAAAGTAGAGAATGTCGAAAATTATTTCAGTCCACTCGTTTCGAGGTGGGACGGGTAAGTCGAATACAACCGCAAACGTCGCGACGATACTTGCAGCGCAGGGGCAACGGGTCGGCGTTGTCGATACCGACATCCAGTCGCCAGGCATTCACGTGCTGTTCGGGATGGAAGAGGACGATATGCCCTTCTCGCTCAACCATTACCTGCGCGGTGAATGTGAAATCGCGGATACAGCTTACGACGTGACCGGCAGGCTTGGCGCGTCGGTCGACGGGCACGTGTTCTTAATCCCTTCAAGCATCAAGGGTGGCGAGATCATGCGCGTGCTCAAAGAAAGCTATGATGTCGGCGTCCTGAACGACGGCTTCAATTCTCTCCTGAGCGACCTCGACCTTGACGCGCTGGTTATCGATACCCACCCCGGGATGGGCGAAGAGACACTGCTATCAATCGCGATGTCCGACGCGCTGGCAATTATTCTGCGACCAGACCAGCAGGACTATCAGGGCACTGGGGTCACGGTAGAGGTTGCGCGTCGGCTGGACGTCGCCCGCCTCCTGCTGGTGATTAACAAAGTCCCGATGAGCTTCGATACCAACGAGGTGCGGGCGAAGGTTGAGCAGACCTATGACTGCGAGGTTGCGGCAATTTTGCCGCACTCGGACGAGATGATGACGCTTGCCAGCTCTGGCATTTTCGCTTTGCGCTATCCAGATCATCCGGTAACGGCCCAACTACGCAGGCTCGCCCAGCGTCTAACAGCGTAGGGCAGCACACATCACTGGCAGCCGGGCCAACATCACCTAGGACTGCCGTCTCTATCTGAACGGTACGCGTGGGACTCGTACTGCACCGCTGAGCGAGCCATAATAGGCATTGACGTAGCGATCGAGTCTCGTCCAGCTGCAGATCAATTTGTGGGGCAGCGTAACTGCTGGACCACCTATGCGCATGAACGTACGGTAGTCCCTGGTGCGAGCGAAGCAGGCACATCTTTGCGTGGCCGAGGGCCGCTCCCTGCTTCGCTTATACCCAAAACATTGACCGATGGACGTCTAGTTACCCACAAAGTTCGGTACAATTGCCGCTAGCTATAGTTAGCTGCATCACGACGCCCGACCTATAACTTCGTTGGACGCGAGGAACACGCGCTCCCCACAGCATTACTGCGCGACGCCGAAAAGCTACGGCCCGATTACTGCGTCCGCCAACAGAGCAGTTGCCCACGCGCTGTTCGTTAGGCCGACATGTAATATCGTGTCGTGGTGTCGACAGCATTTGCGGCCCAGCCGCTTGCTTGCGCCTGCAATCCGCCGAGGTAGCTCATCAGATTGCGTCTCCGGTCGCCTTGCAGCATACAGCCCTGTTGTTCTCGGCGACCCGCCAACAACCATGTCGGCGCTGGTTCCCACGCAGATGTTTTACCCGACAGGACGCCGGCAATCGTCGACAGACGCAAGCGCAATCCGGAGATGGCTGGAGAGTTGTCAGTCCCGAAATTCGGAACGTGAGCTCCAGCGGTCACGGCAACCGCAGAAGGTAGCGGCAACGCCCGGCGGGGTATGCTAGCGGAAATTTTTCGGTCGAGGAAATCGGTCGGTGCCCAGGATATAAGGCTCAACGTGATGACAGTCACGGCAATGCAACCCAGGGGAAGAAGGTCAATGGCCGGGATTGTCGCCTTTCATTCATTCCGTCGTGGAACCGGTAAATCCACCATCCTTGCAAATATAGCAGTATTGCTGGCAGCCGGAGGGCGACGTGTCGGCATCGTCGACGCAAATCTAGCGTCCGCTGGTCTGGACATCCTATTCGGGGTGAAGGAAAGCGAAATTGCCTACACGCTCAACGATTACTTGTCTGGCGCGTGCGCGATCCACGAGACCATCATCGAAGTTGGCGGACGTCTAGCATCATCGCTGCAGGGACAGATATTTTTGAGCGCGGCCAGCGCAGCACCACAAGCTATAGCCAAGATCCGCCGCTTCGGATAT
>JADDQE010000022.1 GCA_016781525.1 bacterium
TAGCCCTGCCGAACCTTCAGCGCCTCTTGACGAGCCCGCTGGGCCTGTGCTATAGTCTCCGCAACCAACAAGGACAGACTGTGAACATTACCCACGCCTTTAGCTTTTATTATTACTTTACCGAGCGAGGCCAGCTGCTGATCGCTGATTGAGGCGTGTTCACAAGATTGTGGAACCCAACGAGCGTGAGGCAGCAAAGCCCACGCTCGTTTTGTTTGTCCTCGCCACCGACGTTGCTGGCGGGCCCGACCGACACCGTGCGGCTACATGAGTAGCCCAGTATCCGGAGGCCAGCATGACGATATATTGTCGTGGAATCCGTGGCGCGACAACTGTCGACGCTAATACCCGTGAGGCGATTCTCCAAGCCACCCGCGAGCTTCTGCTGCTGCTGATCGAGGCTAACGACCTTGATAACGCCGACATCGGCAGCGCCATCTTCTCCACCACCACTGACCTTACCGCCGAATTCCCTGCAATTGCCGCCCGCCAATTGGGTTGGCACGATGTTGCTTTGATGTGCGGCCACGAAATGAGCGTGCCCGGCGCGCTCCAAAGCTGTATTCGTGTCCTGATTCACTGGAACACCCCCAAATCCCAGAGTGATATCAAGCATGTCTACATCCGCGGTGCGCAAAACCTACGGCCCGACCGGAGCGTGACCTTAACTTCTTTCGAATCGTAGGCCGTAATGCCCCTGGCGTAGTCACAGGGATAGTGCAGGCAGAGGGCATGACAGGCTCTGTTCCCTGCGCTGATCTGCGATCTCCCGCCCAAATTTGTGATAGCCAACCTTTGTTTCTTCGATATTCAACCTGAGGAGCAGACCGATGATTGTGGTGATGCAGCCAGGAGCGACCGATATGCAGATCTCAGATGTGTTGAGTCGGCTTGAAGAGCTGAACCTGGCGGGTCGGTTGACGCAAGGTGAGGAGCGCACCATCATTGGGGTGCTCGGCTCGCCGATCGTTCCTGGGCTGGGCGCTGCGCTGGAGGCCCTTCCTGGAGTCGAGAAAACGCTCCGGGTGACCAAGCCCTACAAGCTTGCCAGCCGTGAGTTCAACCCGGTTCCAACGATCGTGCAGGTCCGCGACGTCGCGATTGGTGGTAATGAAGTTGTCGTTATCGCCGGCCCCTGCTCGGTCGAGAGCGAGGAGCAGCTGCGGCGGACGGCTCATGGAGCCTTGGAGGGCGGCGCGAAGCTGCTGCGCGGCGGTGCCTACAAGCCTCGTACGTCGCCGTATGCGTTCCGTGGCATGGGCGAGCGTGGGCTCGAGCTCCTAGCGAAGATGCGCGACGAGACCGGCCTTGGCATCGTCACCGAGGTGATGACGCCAAGCGATGTGGCGCTGGTTGGTCAGTACACCGATGTCTTCCAAATCGGTGCGCGCAATATGCAGAACTATCTGCTCCTCGAAGAGGTCGGCCGCACGAACACGCCGGTCCTGCTCAAGCGAGGCTTGTCGGCCACGATCGAGGAGTGGCTGCTCGCGGCGGAGTATGTGATGGCGCAGGGCAACAGGCAGGTGATGCTGTGCGAGCGCGGCATTCGCACCTTCGAGACCGCGACACGCAATACCTTCGACCTTAACGCGGTCGCGCTTGCCAAGCGCCTGACCCATCTGCCGGTCCTTGCCGATCCGAGCCATGGTACTGGTAAGTGGCAGCTTGTTACGCCCCTTTCCCTGGCGGCGACTGCGTGTGGTGCGGATGGACTGATCATCGAGGTCCATCCAGATCCCGATCGCGCGCTTTCCGACGGTTCCCAGTCGCTGACGCTCGAAAACTTCACTCGGCTCATGGAGCAGGTAAACGCGGTTGCCGGTGCAGTGGGACGTACCTCTGCCTTACCTGCTTCGCTGATTGGTACGCCGTTAGCCATCAGCTGAGGGGTTGCCGATTGAGCAGTGGTCGTTGATAATGTGCGGTTGTGAACGTCACAATTATTGGGCTGGGCTTAATTGGCGGGTCGCTCGGGTTAGCCCTGCGAGCCACGGATGCCGACATACACGTGATCGGTTGGGACCGTACGTCCCAAACGATCGACGCCGCACTCGACCGCGGTGCAATTGACGCGGGCTTTGTGGTGCTGGCCGATGCGGTCGCGCGTGCAGACGTCGTTGTGGTCGCCACACCGGTGCTCGCGATGCGTGAGGTGCTGACGGCGATTGCTCCCGATCTAAAACCGGGCGCGATTGTCACGGATGTGGCCAGTACCAAGGCGGATGTAACGCATTGGGCGAGGGAGCTCCTGCCCGCGCCCGAACTGTTCATCGGTGGGCATCCTATGGCCGGCTCTGAGCGCAGTGGTATTACCCATGCGCGCGCCGATCTGTTTCGCCATGCGGTCTACTGCCTTACGCCGGCCTCCGACACGCCGCCACATGTGCTTGCGACGTTGGAGCGGCTGGTACACTTGATTGGCGCGCGCCCGCTCCAGATCGATCCCTTGCTCCACGATTCCTCCGTAGCGGCAGTAAGCCATCTTCCATTCATGCTCTCTGCGGCCTTGGTACAGCACACGGCGGCGGACGAGCGTTGGGAGACGATGCGACGGCTTGCGGCAACTGGCTATCGTGATGTGACGCGCCTTGCCTCGGGCGACCCCGTCATGCACCGCGATATTTGCTTGACCAACGCCGCAGCCCTACGGCAGGAGCTTAAGGAATTTGCGGGGCTGCTCGACAAGCTTGCCGACCATCTCGACGACCCCAGCTTTCTCGACGAGTTCTTCTTGACGACGAAGCAGCAGCGCGACGCGTGGCTCCGCGAGCGGGAAGAGCGCTGACGCGCCGGCCGCCACCACTAGACGAAGTCCTTGCGCAGCCAATAATAGATTGCGGCGATTGAAGGCGTGAAGCTGTTGGACAACAAAGCTGGGCTTCGCCTCGTCGCGGACATGCTCTACGTCGATCCGGTAGCTGGCTGTATCGACTTCGCCCTGTTTCATATTCATTTGCCCTTCTCTTCGCCGGGTACCGCTCTTTTACCCGCGTGTCCGCTCGCACTCCGCCCGTAGCTTGAGGTAGCTCTGATAACGCCGCATCGTGATCTCTCCCGCTTCAACCGCCGCCTTGATCGCGCAGCACGGCTCGCTCGAGTGGCCGCAGTCGGCGCCAAACCGGCACTCGCCGAGGTACGCACGCATCTCTGGAAACAAGCTTCCTAGCTCACGGTCGCGCACGTTCCACAACGCAAACTCGCGCATGCCCGGCGTATCCACAACGCTTCCCCCCACGCTCAGCCCAAACATCTCGAGATGGGTCGTCGTGTGCTTGCCCTTACCCGTCTTGCCACTGACCTCATTGACCCGCAGACCTAGTCCGGGCTGAACTGCGTTCAGCAGACTGGTTTTGCCGACGCCGGACTTGCCTGCCAGAACCGAAACGCGGCCGGCTAGGGCTTGTGTCAGCTCGGGAATACCCCACCCAGTCGCCGCACTTGTGAGGATGACGTTGTAGCCGATTTGCTCATAGTGTCGCAGGTCGCCTGCTAGCTCCGCGGGGTCCAGCAGGTCGGCCTTGGTAATACAGACAAGCGCAGGAAGGCTCGACGCTTCCGCTGCGACCAGGTAACGATCGAGCAGCTCCCAGCTTGGCCTCGGTCGCGCAGCCGCGACGACGCAGACGACCTGGTCGACGTTGGCAACGATCACCTGCTCAAGCGGCTTTGGACCGGCTGCCCCACGTACCAGGGCGCTCACACGGTCGAGCACCTCGACGATCATGCCGGTTCCGTCGCCGACGTCGACGAAGCTCACGATATCGCCGATTGTTACCGGGTCGGCCACCCGAATCTCCTCGACATCTTGCACTCGTGGATGCAGTGAGCTGGCATCGGCTACCGGATAAATTAAAACTTTGCGCAGCCGGCTGGAAAGCGAGCAGACCACATTTGTGCCATCGACGTTGACCCAGTAGTGACCCAGGGCCTTCTTAAACACGGTACCGGATGAGGTCGTTCCGGTCATTCGGCGCGCGGCGAGCAGTTGCGCCGCGGTTTCAAATCCACGCACGGTAGGTACTCCAATGTACAAAAAGATGACCACAGGACGCACCTGTGGTCGAGATAGCTAGGCGACCACGAGGCGAGCTGGACCTCGTGGCAAACACAGCGGCCACGAGGCGAACGTGCGCCCGTGGCCGCATACCCTACCGTTTATGAATCATGGCTGCTGTATGGGCAGCTCCGCCGACGTAATGGCGGAAGCTGACTCAAGGCCTACAATAATGGCCAAAAGAGACAGCTAGCACATGGATTTGTGGGGGTTAGCGCTGAGTGAATGACTTAGCAAACAGCCATCAGGCGCACTCAGACGATGCACCGGAACACTGCATTTGCAGCGCCGAGCACAAAGTTGTCATCGTATCGCGCCATATAGCTGCCTCCTTTGTCTAAGCTACGCTGAGCTTAGCACGGTCCTTTCCGGGAATCAACCCCGACTTTCGATGCATTCTGCCGCTCGTCTATCGGTTGCTCCACGCCGTGCCAGGTGCTCAACTGTTTCCTCTCGCGCCAGTCGCTCGCGGCACCTATTCGCCTGCCCGCTTCACCGAGTGGCCGCCAAACTGGTTCCGCAGCCCCGCGAGCACTTTGGCCGCGAACGACTCGTCCTGACGCGATACAAAGCGCTGCATCAGCGCTAGCGTGATGACCGGCGCTGGCACATCTTGATCGATCGCGGCTTGCACGGTCCAGCGGCCCTCACCCGAATCGGCAACCCAACCCTTAATGGTTTCAAGATCCGGCTCGACCTCGAACATGCGCGCCGCCAGCTCCAGCAGCCAGGAGCGGACCACGCTGCCATGCATCCATAGCTCCGCAATTTGATGGAGATCCAGAGCGAACTCCTGCTTGGTCTTTAGCAGCTCAAAGCCTTCGGCGTATGCCTGCATCAAGCCGTACTCGATGCCGTTGTGCACCATCTTTGTATAGTGCCCTGCTCCGCTCGGCCCGACATGCGCGTAACCCCCCTCTGGGGCCAGTGTCCGTAGAAGCGGCTCGATCGTTGTCACGGCTTCTTGCTCGCCGCCGACCATCAAACAGTAGCCCTCTTGCAGTCCCCAAATACCTCCGCTCGTGCCGGCATCGACATACTGGAGGCCGTGATCCTTGAGCCGCGCTGCGCGTGCCTGCGTATCCTTGTACAGAGAGTTCCCGCCATCGATCAGGATGTCGCCGCTTTGTAGGAGTGGCTGGAGTGCTGCGATCGTGCTATCAATCGGCGCGCCCGCTGGGACCATCATCCATATGGCACGGGGCGACGTGAGCTGCCCGACCAGTGCCTCCAACGAATCGACACCGGTAGCGCCACCGGCAACAGCTGCCTTAACTGTCTCTGGATTGCGGTCGAACGCGACGACGCGGTGGCCGCCGCGCAGCAGGCGCTCTGTCATGTTGCCGCCCATCTTGCCTAGGCCAATCATCCCAAGTTCCACACAAACCTCCTGAAGCACTACATCATGACTAGGTTAGCAGATCGCGCGCCTGCGATCTCATCACCTGCGCAACCAGACATGACGCGTGCGGTACGATATGGTGATGTATTGCAAGCTTCACGGCATACGCGTTGCTGCATAGCGATAGCTTCGATGAAACGCCGTCTCGGTCTTCGTCGTGCGGGTGAGGATGGATATTAATGCTGTTTGTCGAATTTGCACGTGTGTGCGAGCAGGTCGCCGCTACGACGAAGAAGCTGGAGAAGGCCGCGCTGCTGAAGGCCTTTTTTGCCGAGCTATCCGACGATGACCTTGTGATCGCCGCGCGATTTTTTGCTGGTACACCTTTCCCACTTGCCGATCAGCGTGTGCTGAACGTCGGTGGAGCGGTGGTCCGTGATGCCGTGTTACAGCTCACAGGTGCATCGCACGAGGAGTGGGGGCAGCTCGTGGTGACGCATGGCGAGGCAGGCCGAGCTGCACAACAGCTGCTGTTGGGCCGGGTCGCTACGTCTTCCTCCTTAACCTTATCCGAAGTGATGGCGGTGTACGAGGCGCTTGAGGCGGCGCGTGGACCATCCAAAAAGATGCCACTTATCGCCACAACGCTTGAGCGCCTGACGCCGCTCGAAGCCGCGTACCTCATCAAGCTGATGCTCGGGGGCGACCTGCGCATCGGCCTGCAGGAAGGGCTGGTCGAAGATGCCCTCGCGCGCGCCTGGGACCTCCCGGTAGCAGCCGTGCAGCGCGCAAACATGTTGCTCGGGGATATTGGCGAGACGGCGCTACGCGCACGCTATCGGCGTCTGGACGACGTGACGATGCGGTTGTTCCATCCGCTGAAGTTCATGCTGGCATCACCGATTGTCGACCCACAGGAGATTCGTAAGGGCATCGCGGGACCCTTCTTCGTAGAGGATAAGTACGACGGCATCCGTGCACAGGCCCATAAGCAGGGTGACCGGATCGTGCTCTACTCGCGTACCTTGGACGACGTGACGAGTCGCTTCCCAGAGCTGTTCGGTCCACTGCTCAATCTCCCAGGCGAGTGGGTGCTTGATGGCGAGGTCCTCGCGGCGAGGGACGGCCGCATCTTGCCGTTCAAGGCATTACAGCCACGCTTGGGACGCAAGGAGGTCGGCGCTGAGCTCCTGGCGAGCACACCAGTCGTATTTGTGGCCTACGACATCCTGTATCAAGATGGCGAGGTTTTGCTCGACCATCCGCTGTACATGCGGCGCGTGCGGCTGGAAGACCTCGTGCGGCCGTACGGGGCTGACCAACCGATTGACGGGATTGTCTCTGGCACGGTTATGCCCTCGCTCCAGCTGCTCGTTCGCCATGTCGATAGGATCGAGCGACTGTTCGATCAGGCACGCGCGCGTGGCAATGAGGGTCTGATGGTCAAAGATCCGGATTCGCGCTATAAGCCCGGTCGACGCGGGCGTGAGTGGCTCAAGGTTAAAAAGGCGCTTGGCACTCTTGACGTGGTGGTGACGGCAGCCGAGGTTGGCAATGGCGCGCGCCGTCGCTTTCTAAGCGACTATACCTTTGCCGTGCGGCGCTCCGCCGACGATCCTGAGCTCCTGAACATCGGCAAGGCGTACAGCGGCCTCACCGATGTAGAGGTACAAGAGCTGACCGACTGGTTCATGGCACACACAATCCGTGATTTTGGCCGAGTCAAGCTGGTCGAGCCTGAGATCGTGTTCGAGGTAGCGTTCGATAGCGTACAGCCTTCGCCACGTCATAAAAGCGGCTACGCCCTGCGCTTCCCCCGCATCGTGCGCTGGCGCAAAGACAAGCTGCCGCATGAGATCGATACGCTTGATACTGTGCGCCAGCTCGCGGAGACGACCTAACTCTCGTCCGCTGCGCATTAATCGTCGTGGTAGTTGCGCCATGCGTAACCACGACTTCCTGCAATGGCGCTGTACTCACGGGTACCTCCTTGTCGGAATGACTGTATGCCCGGTCGTGCCAACCTCTCGACTGACCGCGCCGAACCTCCCTATGGGAGTTTGGGCCAGTACCGAGGGAACCTGAGCATTACGGAGAAAGCAAGAGGCCGGCCGGTGATTATGGCGGCGGCGAAGTGGCTGTCCGATGCGGCTACTGGAGCTCGAACTCGCCGTGTATGCTGCAGTGGTCGCTGCCGCGCGGGGTGCAATCGGTATGGGTACGTAGCGGCCGCAAGTGGGAGCTGGTCAGCAGATAGTCGATGCGCAAGACACCCAATGGAAGCGGTTTGAGCAAGCCAGGCCGCCACGAGTTGCCGGAACCATGCCCCACCAGAAGGTGCGCGTCTTGGAGTCCCGCCACGAGCGCCCGGTAGGTTGGCTCACGCTCAGTAATATTGAAGTCACCTAGGACGAGCAGTGACTCGCCTTCGGCCAGACGCGCGTCGATCAGCTTACGCACTGCTGCGATCTGCGTATCGCGGCGCGTCGGCTCATAAAAAAGCGGTAAGCGAATACGTGCTGGCCGGGGATGAGCATTAATGACGGTGAGGGTCGTGTCATTCCCAAGGTCAAGCCGGACCATTTGCGGCAGCGTCTCCGAGCCCTGGTCCTGCTCCACGATCGGGTAGCGACTCAGCAAACCCATGCCACGCGCCCGGGACCGCGGGGTGAGGAGGCGATAAGGGTAGCGCGTGCGCAGCTCGACGTCCGAAGCGAGCGCCTCGGCTTGCGCATACGTCAACTCTTGCAGCCCGACGATATCGGCTGAGGTCCGTACGATTTGATCACGAATCGTTCCCATCTGCCGATTTGTCAGCTCCAGGTTCCAAGTGAGCGCCGAAAGCTGTCGAGAATTCGGGGTTGCACTCGCTGGGAGGGAGACGAGGCTTGACCCGAAGCGGAGGCAAAACACAAGGAGGCAGCTGAGCATTGCCAGCTTGAACAGATATCGGCCTGGAGCGAATACCAGCGGGATCAGTGGCACGAGCGCGTAAAAGAGGTACGGCGCGAAAATCTGCGTCAGGGCAACGACTCCATGGCCGCGCGGCGCGAAGCTGTGCAGTGCCGCCAACAGCAACAGCGCTAGCGGAACTATTGGAGCGAGCGTTACCGAGATGCTGTACAGCCTGCGCCAACTCGCTCGGGGCTCCGCAGCGCTTTGATGCTCACGAACCAATGGTCTATCCACGCCTACCCTTATTTCCACCCTAGCAGTGCTGGCGATACCGAACGCTGCACTCCTCGCCATGTGAGCCGTCTGTGCGATGATCCGGCGGCTGTAGTCTACCAGAGCCGGTATGGTCGAATAATGATAGGCGTGTTACGCCGAGCTAATGACGAGCAGCGCTGTGCCGCGCTCCCCGCCGTGGCATGCTGGAATGACCAGCTGCGTCGGTTAGCCACCGTTAGTCCACCCTGGGCGGCATAGAGCGTACTGCGGTGATTACGTTACGCTCGTCGACCCAGCGAGTCGACCTCAACGCTGCCAATAAAGTGAATATTCGCCGCCGTGACAGTTGCTCGGTGGAGCTTGCCACGACTCATAGTGCGCAAGATACCGATGCAACACTCGATCTAACATACAAGTGCGGACCAAGGGTTCGCGGCTCAATTGTACTCGGCCAGCCCGATCTGGCAAACGCTCAAGCTGTAGCCGGCCTCTCCATCGTTCTCGCCGGATCTCGCTCATGCGGTACAATCACGCTGTTTTGAATGGAGAAATTGTGCAAATCAACCGAGGCATGGTCTACGCCGCTGGAGCTTATATATGCTGGGGGCTGCTGCCGTTCTTTTGGAAGGCACTGCAGGGCGTTCCAGCCCTGGAAATCCTTGCCCACCGTATGGTTTGGTCGCTTCTGGTTGTGCTCCTGTTGCTAAGCTATCAAGGGCGTTGGGAGTGGTTGCAGGTTGTGCTTGTAGGCCCGCGGATCTTGCTCACATTCCTGACGACTGCGTTGCTCTTGACGACGAACTGGTTCGTGTACATCTGGGCCGTCAACGCGGGCTACGTGGTGGAAGCTAGCCTCGGCTACTTTATCAACCCGCTCGTTAGCGTCCTGCTGGGAGTCTTGTTTTTGAAAGAGCGGCTGCGGTTTTGGCAGGCCGTCGCCGTCATCATCGCGCTCGCTGGGGTCGTGTACCTGACCTTTAGCTATGGCGCGCTCCCTTGGATTGCGCTTACGCTGGCCGTCTCCTTTGGGCTCTATGGCCTGATGCGTAAGACGGCTCGGCTCCCATCACTCGAAGGGCTGACACTTGAAACGCTTCTGCTCTTTCTTCCGGCCCTCGGCTACTTGCTCGTGCTTGAGTGGTCCGGCCAGGGCGCATTCGGCCATACCACGGCGACGACAAATGTGCTGCTTGCTGCATCCGGCCTAGCTACTGCGGTTCCGCTTCTCCTGTTTGCCGCTGGTGCACGGCTGATCCCGCTGAGCTTGCTAGGAGTTTTACAGTACATCGCGCCGACGCTTCAATTCCTAATCGGCGTAAGTGTGTATCACGAGCCGCTTACCTGGACGCGTCTTGTCGGCTTCTGCTTGATATGGCTTGCGCTTGGCGTGTACTCCATCGAAGGGCTGCTGCAGCGCAACGTCGCGGTTCGAGCTCAGTCAGCTAACTGAGTGTTGTGAGCGAGACGTTCTCTAACGCCGTGGCCCCATGCTCCGCCCCAATCCTGCAATCACAAGCCGCCGTTCCTCAGACTCGATCATCAGGTTGTGACGCACCGATCCGAGCTACCACGATGGTCACGTCGTCGTGTGGCTCGGTAGCGCCGACAAACGCTTGCAGCTCCGCTCGCAGATGGTCGACCATTGCCTGTGCTCGCGCCGCGGGTCCCTGTTTAATGGCCTGCTCCAGTCGGTCGAAGCCAAACAGGGTCCCCTGCCCGTTTTTTGCCTCGACGGCCCCGTCGCTGACCAGCACAATCACATCTCCAGGCTCCACGCCCAGCGATACCGGCTCGTAGCCCCACTGCGCCCCGAGACCCTGGCCGAGCGCAAATCCCCAGGCATCCGGCCACTCGACATCTCCGTTTCGGCGTCTGAGAAACGGAGGGATTGCGCCCGCGTTGGCGATGGATACTGTGCGTCGGTCGATCTCGACATAACAGAGCGCGCAGTTCTGCGAGCGGGGCAGTGTGTACTGTGCAAGATGTTGATCCAGCGTGGCGAGCAATCTGCTGGGGGTTGTACGCTGCGCGACGTTGGCGTTGAAGAGTGATATGCTCGTCGCCATTAATAGCGCGGCCGATGCGCCCTTTCCAGAAACATCACCGACAGCCAAGGCCACTGCCTCCTCCCCGAAGCGATGGTAGCTGTAAAAATCTCCGCCGACCTCGCGTGCAGGCTGGCTAAAACATACTACGTCAATCCTTGACCAGCCGGGTGATGGCGCGGGTAACAAGCTTTGCTGGATCTCGCGCGCCAGTACAAGCTCGTTTTGCAGCCGCTCGGTAATGACCCGTAGCTCGGAGTTTGATCGTTGCAGCGCTAGCCGACTTTCAAACTCCCTGCGTTGGGTCTGCATTCGCACCGCGACAAGGGCGGAGGCAATGCTGTAGTTTGCTAAATAGAATAGCGGCGGCACAAAGCCTTCGGGCGTGGCGAACATGTCGTAGTGAGCCGAGGCGGTCACATACGCCACGACAACCATGGCGACGGTGAGAAGCCACTCCCGCAGCCGGATAAAGCTTAGCTGCGCACCGTAGACGGCCGTGAGTGATGCTGCGAGGTACATCGGGTGATTGTCGCTGTTGAGAACCACCAAATGGGTGATGATGATGGCCGACGCCGCATTAATAATTTGAAGCCAGGCGCTATACCGCCGTAGCGCAGGCACGAGCAGCACGCCAGATAGTACAACACATGCGACTGCGACTGAGATGAGCCGCAGCGGCAACGAGTCTGGCGGGATAGCTGGGAGCAGTTCCAGAATGAAATGAAAGGCCGGGTGGAAAACGATAATGAGCACCGACAATATGATTAGCGCGGAGGTGTACTGCTGTTCGATCCACTCTGCGTATGTTTCTTCGGGCATAGCGTCGTATGTGCAGATTGATTCATTTAATGCTGGCGAGCCGCGCATCCTGGAAGTCATGCTGTCGCCATTCTGCGCCTTGTCTCCACCTGGCTGTGGTCGTTCCTGCAGTGCCGGCTTTGGTATGTGTGCAAGAACCAGCCCACGACTCCCTGCTTAGCTTTCGCCTGCTGCTTCAGACGCAGTGGCGGGATTGGCGTATATGCGCTATGTCCGTAATCATCTATAATGCCCCTAGCTTTGACAGCGCTGAAACGCCAGATCGATCATTCTCGGAGGTTCGAGATGCCGAAAATCTTATTGGTCGAGGATGATGCCGCGATTGGGCAGGCCCTATACGAGGCGATTGCCTTGGAAGGTTACAGCGTTCACCTAGTGACTGATGGAAAGCAGGCGCTGACAGAGCTGCAGAACGGTCTGCAGCCGGACCTCATCGTGCTCGACTTGATGTTGCCAAATCTCAGTGGTCAGCAGTTTCGGGTACGGCAGGTGGTAGACCCGGCATTGCGTGACATTCCGGTTATCGTGCTCAGCGCAGTTCCCTTCGTTGACGATATCGCAAAGGCGCTCCAAGCACAGGCGTCATTGGCCAAGCCAGTCAAGCTGGACGAGCTGCTCGATACAATCGAGCGACTGCTTCAACAGTAGCCGCGCTCCCCACCCAACAGGCCGCTTGCGGATGCCGTGATTGCGAGCTGATCCCCCCACAGCTGATGAATTTACAGACTTTGGCAGTGATGTTCCTGGAAGAGACAGGGAATGATGCGCTATGTTGCTCCCACTGGAAGCGGTAGATACTATCTTTACCACCATAGGAGCGTTGAATGAAAATCAGTCGAGCCGATTTGGAGTGGGCCGCAGCCGAGGGGCTGCTCTCCGCTGAGCAAGCTGCCGCATTATGGCCTGCCTTAGAACAGCGGGCCGCCGGTCGTGCCCGCTTCGACCTTGCGCATGTCGCCTACTACACGGGCGCGCTTATTGTTATCTCGGCGATGACGTGGTTCATGACGCTGGGCTGGGATGCGTTTGGTGGAGTGGGATTATTCGCAATTGCAGTAACCTATGCGCTCGGTTTTCTGGCCATTGGCCGAGCGCTATGGCTGCGCCCCGCCTACCGCGTACCCGGTGGCCTACTGGTTACGGCGGCGGTCTGCATGACACCCTTGGCGATCTATGGACTTGAGCGTGCGACGGGCCTTTGGCTCCAGGGTGATCCTGGTAGCTATCGTGGGCTCTACGAGTGGGTAAAAGGGAGCTGGCTGCTGATCGAGCTTGGTACAATCATCGCCGCCCTTGTGGCGCTGTGGTTTGTTCGCTTTCCATTCCTAACCGCTCCGCTCGCGTTCGCCGGGTGGTATATGTCGATGGATTTGGCCCCGCTGCTCTTTGGGCAATCGGACTTTGGCTGGGATGAGCGGCTTTGGGTTTCGCTTGTCTTTGGGCTGGTGATGCTTGCCGTGGCATTCCTCGTTGACCGGCGAACGGAAGAAGACTTCGCCTTCTGGGGCTATCTGTTTGGGCTGCTCGCCTTCTGGGGTGGCTTATCGCTGATGGATGGTGGCGGTGAGCTAGCGCGCTTCGTGTATTGCCTGGTCAACGTGGGTTTGATGGTGGTTTCCGTGCTGCTCGACCGGCGTGTATTTCTCGTCTTCGGCGCGCTTGGTGTCTTCGGTTATCTCGGGCACCTGGCGTACGTCGTCTTCGCGGACTCGCTGCTCTTTCCAGTCGCGCTGACGGCCCTTGGGCTGTTCGTCATTGCCTTGGGGCTATTCTACCAGCGGCACCATTCGCGGATCGAGCACGCCGTGCTGCGAGCCTTGCCGCCAGCGCTTCAGCGCGTTCGACGCTCGGCGTAACGTATTCGAAACGTTCGCCGCCATGCCTTGCGGTGGAACAGGTATAAACTTCGCGAAGCGATGACGAACCTACAATCGTTGCGCGGTCTCGCACCAGCGGAGCACCGCTTTGAAGTGCTGTTGCGCGCAGCTCCCAAAGAGCCGGTGTTTGGCTAGCTTGGTGCGGGTCGTGGCTGGGCTGCTTAGACCGCATAGGAAACGCGCTTGCGGCCGCGGCTGCCCAAGCGCCTCTGGGTGCTCACTGACCAGTGCTCGCATTGCTGCTGCATCCACAACCTGATCGATACCTGGTGGTGGAGGCGTAGCCGGGAAGGCGGCTGCCTGCCCGGTCTTGCAAACGTTGCAGTGCCCGCACGCCCCGTCATGCTGCTCGCCGAAGTAGCGCAGCAACGCATACGTTTGGCAGCTGTCAGACGTTACTAGCTTTACCACCTGCTGGGCGCGTGTAATCTCCTGTGCCTCGCGCTGCTCGAAACGCTGGACCAGCTCGGCGGTCAGTGCCTCGAGGTTGACCGCCTGAGTGCGGCGCGTGTACCGCTGCCTCGCGTCCGCCACTTGCAGCTCAACCCAGCCTTGGTCGCCGAGATACTCCAGCATCCGTACCACGCGTTCCCGCTGTTCGCCCAGAGCCACAGCGATGGCGGCGGGATCGAAGGCGTACCAGGCACGTCCCGCTTTCGCCGCCTCGAAGACTTGCCCTATAAACCTGGCGCGCTCGGGGCCGAACTCGGCGAGGATGTCGCTCAGTGGCGTGAGGAGCTTCGCTTTGTAGCCGGCGTAGAACGGCGTACCCTGCTCGAAGATGCCCCGCAGCTCGAGGTAGGTGAGCGCGGTGCGAAGGACTAGTGGGCGAATATCGTGACGTTGTGCTAGATCCGCGACGCTGACGTCGAATGTGGTACCCGCGCCGAGAAGCTCGCCAAGCATTCCACGCAGCGCGGCGGTCGTCGGCGTATCACCATACGCAAAATTCTCGAGCTGGGTCAGATCCTCGAGGCTGCCCAGCAGCTCGACAAGGGCCGGCGCACCATCACGTCCAGCGCGACCGATCTCTTGGCTGTAGCTTTCAAGGCTCTTCGGTAAGTTGTAGTGGTAGACATACCGCACATTGGCTTTGTCGATACCCATCCCAAAGGCGATCGTAGCCACCACCATCGCCGCATCTGCTGCCTGCCACCACTCCTGTACGGCGGCCCGGTCGGCGTCGTCCATTCCCGCATGATACGCCCGTGCCGCTATGCCGCCACTTCCCAGCATCGCGGCTACCTGCTCCGCTGTCTTTTGGGTGGTGACATAAATAATCCCGGTTCCAGGCGGCCTGATCCGCAGCCGATCCAATAGGAGGGCGCCACGTTGGTTGCTGGGTGTGGGTGTTGTGCGCAGCTCGAGGTTCGACCGGTGGAAGCTCGCGACAACTGCGGCCGCACGCGGGATGCTGAAACTGGCGCAGATATCGTCGACGACGGCCGGTGTGGCTGTAGCTGTTAGCGCAAGAACTCGCTCAACGCCCAAACGCCGCGCCGTATCGGCCAGCTTGAGGTAATCCGGACGGAAATTGTGGCCCCACTCGGAGATGCAGTGCGCTTCGTCGACCGCAAACAGAGCGATCGGGAGGCGGCCCAGCAAGTCGAGAAAGCGCTCGTTCGTGAAACGCTCCGGGGCAACGTAAAGCAGCTTCAGCCGGCCTTCGCGCAGCTGTCGCGTAACCTCGCCCAGCTCAGCTGGCCCTAACGAGCTGTCGATACGCGCGGCGGGGATACGCTGCCGCTGCAGCACATCCAGCTGGTCCTTCATCAACGCGATGAGCGGCGAGATCACGACGGTGACGCCATCGAAGAGCAGCGCCGGAAGCTGGTAGCAGAGCGACTTGCCGCCGCCGGTTGGGAAGACTGCAAGTGCCGCGCCATGTTCGAGCAAGGCGTCGATCACGGCGCGCTGCCCGGGACGAAACGTCGCTAAGCCGAAGCGCTCGCGCAGAATGGTCTCGGGCGACTTGAGTAATCGATCGGCTCTAGACATCGATATCGTATCTTTCACGCTCAATCGAGGCGATAGCTGCTCCAAAGGCTAGCCTCGGTTGCAGCGAGCGGATTTGGTTTAGCCGGATGTAGTGTAACAGACTGCTGAATTTCCTAAGCCCTAGGGTGCTTTTGCGGCATTCGGCCGCGGGGTGGTCGGGTCGACGGCGAGTAAAATGCGATGAGGGTACTGGAACGCTCCAGTACCCTCATCTTCCTCAGGTATCGCCGTGGTAGATTACAAGCTGCGGCCCTCGTCTAATGTGCTGTCATCTTGGTAGCCCGCCGTCCGAGTCCGGTCACCCGGTTGATCAACATCGACATCCGTTCGGCGAACCGTGTCCTGCACGTTCTCGGTCCGTTCCTGAACGTCCTTCCTGACGGTCACTTCCTCGACCACGCGCGCTTGCTTATCGGTTACCACTTCTTCACTGCGCTCGCGGACTTCGAACGTGCCTTCCTGGAAGTTCGTCAGGTCGGCCTCGGAAACCGGTCGGTCGACGGTTCGTCGATGCACATCGACCGTCTCCTCGCGCAGCGTGACCTGCTCGTTGACCGGTACTTCCTCGACGCGAGTGGTGACACGTACGCCACCGCCTTCAACCTCGCGCGTGCCGATGTGGAGGTCTTCCTCGACGATCGGTACCTTAATCTCACCACCCTGGTCCAGGTTTCCCGCACTCGTGCCGTAGCCGGCCGCGCCTGTCGTTCCACTGGTGGTTGTATCGTAGTCGGTTGTGCTGCCGGTGGTCGCGCCATAGTTGGCCGTTCCACTGGTGGTTGTATCGTAGTCGGTTGTACCAGCGGTTGTAGCGCCGTAGCCCGCCGTACCCGCTGTCCCGCCTGTGGTGGTGTCGAAGCCGGTTGTGCTGCCGGTGGTCGCGCCATAGTTGGCCGTTCCACTGGTGGTTGTATCGTAGTCGGTTGTACCAGCGGTTGTAGCGCCGTAGCCGGTTGAGCCGGTAGTCATGGAGCCCCGATCCACGTCGCCGCTAAAACCGGCGGCTGTGCCACCGACGGCCCCTGTACCAAAACCGCTCGTCGAGCTATTTTCTTCCTGCCCACCATGGACTTCACCGCGCCATGCACCCGTCTCGCTGCCGCGGGACTCGATATACTCTTTGAAGCGCTGGAGATCACCCTCGACGCGGCCTGATACCAAGCCAAGTGCGCTGCCCACGCTTTCTACGAAGCCCTCGGGCTCGTAGTCCATCTGCAGTGTAACGCGGGTCCGGTTTGCTTCAAGCGGCTCGAACGTCACGATGCCCCCGTTGGGAGCCCCTGTAATGCTACGCCAGGCAAGCCGCTGATCGGGGGTTTGCTCGACAATCTCGGCTTCCCATTCCTTGTCCTTGCCACCGATCTCCGCGTGCCAGTACAAGCGTTTGGTGTCAATCTGCCGAACTTCTTCCACGCCCTGCATGAACCGCGGGAACTCCTCAAACTGGGTCCACTGGTTGTAGGCCGTCCGTAGAGGTACATTGACCTCAACTGACTTCTCGATACTAGCCATCTCGTTCACCTTCCTTCGTCAAAGCCAAAATCCAGATGCATAACTCCGGGTTGTTTCTCCGAGCCACGTGCATCTGGGGCTGCGCCTGACCTTCAGACGTCTCTTTGCTCGCAAAACTCGTGCCGCCGGTCCTGCTTCACGGCAAGGCAGCCCTGCGGCGCTGCTTGCGCCTCGCCTAGCTATTCCAGACATATCTTTACAGGTAGCCTTCATGGCTGATTGCCATGAACGAAGCAGGTTTACCTCGGCAACCCATCAAGTTCTCAGCGAACTCTCATCTACCGTGCGGAACAAAGTAGGGCACTTGGGCGTCGATAATGATAGGAACGCCTGGGGCAAGCTGCGTTCCAAGGAGATGTCCATGGGATGGCTAGTGGTCTTTCCCGACCTGCCGAGGGGAGGCGTAATCCGTGAGACACGCGTAGTTGAAGGTGTTACCTGGGTTTGCCTCGCGGCCGCCGAGTCCGGCGGGTTTGCCGCCGATGACGAGAGCAAGCTAGGGGAGGCGCCCCGCTGGGTTGTTATCGCGTACGAGCCGATTACCAAGGGGCGGGTCCGTCCCGACCTGCCGGGCGAAGCCTAGTGAGAACGTGGTGGTGCGGACACCACCTGGAGCATGAGCTATGACTCGCACTAATGACAAAATGACGGCGCAAGCAATCTGCCGGGCCTACCGTGAGGGTGGTGCCGACACACGGCGCCGGCTACGCTCGCAGTACCCGCGGCTACACCTTGAGTTCGACGCGATCGACCGCGATGAAGAGCGTGCTTTGCGTGTAGCGGCCAAGCGGCAGGGCTAATCAGGCAGCCTTGGTATGGGGCGCCGTTGACGCCGCTCAGGATGCAACCCGGGTGAGCCGCTCTCCTACTCAAAGATAATGGTTCGGTTTTCGTGTATGAAGACTCGCTCCTCAAGGATTAGCCGGAGCGCCTTTGCCAGGATGATTTTCTCGACATCGCGGCCAGCGTGCGCCATGTTGGCGGCGGTGTAGCTGTGTGTGACAGGTAGCACGTCCTGCGCAATGATTGGCCCCGTATCCAGATCGTCCGTCACGATATGCGCCGTGGCCCCAATAATCTTCACACCGCGCTCAAACGCCTGCTGATATGGCCGCGCTCCGACAAATGCCGGCAAAAACGAGTGGTGGATATTGACGATCTGGTGGGGGTAACGCGCGACAAACTCCGGCGTTAAGATGCGCATGTACTTCGCGAGCACGAGGTAATCCGGCTGGTAGTCTTCAAGAACGTGGACAATCGCACGTTCGTGCTCTGGTCGGTCAAGGTCTTGATGGCTGATGTAGTGAAATGGAACACCAAATTGCTCGACTAGCGGCGCAAGCGTCTGGTAGTTGCTGATGACTGCCTCGATGCGTGCAGGAAAGTCCGCGTCAGCCTGGCGCAGCAACAAATCACCAAGGCAGTGTGCTTCCTTTGTCACCAGCGCCACAACTGAGCGCTTACCCGTCGGCGCTAGGCGAATTGCTGCGTGCGGGATAGCCTGTCGTAAATCGTCGACGACAGCGGCGGGCGCTGTTGCACCCGCAAAGGCAGTGCGCATAAAGAAATGTTGTGTCGCGGGATCCACGAACTCGTGGTTGCTGATAATATTGAAGCCATGGTGAAACAAAACACCCGTGACGCGATACACCAAGCCTGGTTCATCCGGACAATCGATGCGCAACAAATGTGTCGGCATGCCTGAGCCTCCCTGTAAGTACGTCGCATGAGTATAGCATAGGCCTCTGGTGCCAGCGTGCGATGTCGACAAGACGTCCCGGCCGGAACGCGACATAGACGAGCGGCGCTGAACCGCGGAACATAATTGCGCCGATCAAGCAGCTCGAAGCCCTGGCAGGCTGCTCCTCCAGTGCAGATCGGACCAAAGCCAGGGCAGGCCGAACAGGGTGAGGATTACACGTCCGGCAGGCTCAGCAGGAGCATTCGGTCAGCCGCCGTCCGATGAGCAAAATGCTCGAAGGCCTCGCTTAGACTGGGATATTTCGCGAGCCACCATGTGACGGCGATGTTAGACCGATTAAAAAGAGTAGCGCCCCGCCGAGAAGAAGCATTCGTTTCATCGCTGTTTGTCCAGTATCGCTTCAATGGCGTCGCACGCGACACGCGTGCCATCTTCCGCTTGTAGCAATTGGCCGATATTTGTGGCTCGCTCACGGTATCGCCCATCCGTTAGCAGCTTTGTGAGCTCCCGTACCACTAAGGGTACCGTGTAGCGCTGGCGCTTCGACACGCGTGCGACGCCGAGCTCGTGACAGCTCGCGCATTATCAGGCTGATCCTGGCCGAAGGGAACCACCAGCATCGGTCGGCCAGCACGTAACGCCTGTGCCGTAGTGCCGATCCCCCCCTGGTGCACAATAATGCTTGCATAGGACATGACCAGATTGTGCGGCGCATATTCAAAAATACCAACCGAGTCAGGAACGGACGCAAGCCGAAGCTGTTCCCTGTTTCCTACGAGCAGTACGGCGCGCTGGTTAAGCTCCCGAACCGCGCGGATGCTGAGCTCGTAGAAATCCTCCGCGATCCAGACGGCCGACGAGCCCAGGGTAAAGACAATTGGCGGCGGTCCGGCTTCGAGAAAGCGGACGAGATCGTCGACGAGCACTCGATCGGCGTGATCATAAAGCTGGAGCTCGAGCGCAAGCGCCAAGTAAGGATACAGGTCGCCGAGCGAGCCCCAGGTTGTGCACACGATGCGCTTGCCGAGATGTGCTTTGTCCATGGCTGGTAATCTCTTTCGAGCTATGGTTGCGTGCAGCGTAACCTGGGGTGTGGGCTGCATCCAACCTCCGAAAGGCTAACATGTTACGACCCATAGGACCTTGAGCCCGATGGAGGTAGGTGTCGGCGGTCGTGGCGTTGACAAGGCGAGTACAAGCGACTACCCTTGCTGCGCTGCGCCCGGCCCGCGCATACGGGTCCGGTCAGCGTAATTGGCATCATTACACGTCGAACCATCATGAGTTTAGCGAAACCCACCAAGGCCCAGCTGCTCGCCGCGACGGACAAGACGATCGCCGATGTGATCGCGCCGCATCTACGGGTACTGTTTTGCGGCATTAACCCTGGCCTGTACTCGGGCGCGACTGGCCATCATTTTGCACGGCCCGGGAATCGGTTTTGGCCAACACTCTACGCGGCCGGTTTCACGGACAGGCTCCTCTCGCCCGTGGAAGAGCGGCTGCTCCTCGACCGCGGCTACGGTATCACCAACCTCGTAGCGCGAACAACGGCACGAGCCGACGAGCTAACGCCGGAGGAGCTGCTGGCCGGCGGGGCGACGCTTGTGGCGAAGGTGCAGGAGTACCAGCCGCGCGTCGTGGCCATCCTGGGGGTGAGCGCGTACCGGACCGCCTTTGCACAACCAAAGGCCAAGCTCGGCGAGCAACCGGGTACGCTTGGTGCTGCACGGCTTTGGGTGCTGCCGAATCCCAGCGGGCTCAACGCGCACTATCGACCGAGCGACCTCGCACGCGTTTTCTGCGAGTTTCGGCTGGCAGTGGAAGACGAGCAAGCCTAGGCATCAGTCGCACCGTCGTGTAACACGAAGGCGGCCTGGTAGTCGAATAGGCTAGCCCACCTGCAACAGGTGTTATGCGGAGGAACAACAATTACAAATAGGATGTCTGCGCGCCGTCTTTCCCAGCACCACAACCATCGTGTAGCGACGCACATCCAGCGCGCATGAGTAAGCAACCGTAGCCGGCGCCTATGTTCGTCCCGACGCACCTGGCCTTTCGCATTACTGACGATTTTGATAGACTACAGGCGAAACGGAACAGGCGCTATGACAGAACAGATTCACCTGCAAAAGCCGGAGGTAATGAGCCCGGCGGGATACTGGCCACAGCTCCACGCCGCGATCGAGGCGGGCGCGGACGCGGTCTATTTTGGTCTGACCCACTTTACGGCCCGGGCGAAAGTCGGCTTCACGCTTGAGGAGCTGCGCGAGGTCATGCCGACGCTGCACAAGCGCGGGGTTAAAGGCTACGTCACCTTCAACACGCTGGTCTTCGACCACGAGCTCACGGAGGCGGCCACAACTCTGGCGGCGATTGCCGAGGCAGGCGCGGATGCGATCATTGTGCAGGACGTTGGCATTGCCCAGCTGGCGCGCCGCGTTGCGCCCGACCTCGAGGTCCACGGCAGTACCCAGATGAGTATTACCAGCGCCGAGGGCGTCCGTCTGGCACAGCAGTTCGGCGTGACCCGCGTTGTGCTGGCCCGCGAGCTTTCCCTAGACGATATTCGTGCAATCCGGGCCCAGACGGATTGTGAGCTTGAACTCTTTGTCCACGGGGCTCTCTGTGTATCCTACTCTGGCCAGTGCTTCTCGTCAGAAGCATGGGGTGGTCGCAGCGCGAACCGCGGCCAATGCGCCCAGGCTTGTCGCTTGCCCTACGAGCTAATCGTCGACGATCAGCTCAAGCCCCTGGGTGACGCACGTTACCTGCTTTCTCCGGGCGATTTGTATGCACTTCATCAAATGCCGGAGATCGTCCAGATCGGGGTGTCCGCGCTAAAAATTGAGGGACGTTACAAGGACCCCAACTACGTTGCGCTGACAACCCAGGCCTACCGCCGAGCCGTGGACGCGGCTTGGGCGGGCGTGCCGTTCGCCCTCAGCCAAGCTGACGAGATTCACCTCGAACAAGCCTACTCCCGCGGCCTAGGCCCGTACTTTATCTCGGGGACGAACCACCAAGCAGTTGTAAAGGGCCGCTCGCCGCGCCACCGCGGCGTGCTGATGGGACGTGTGACCCGCGTCTTCGAGGATGCGGTCGTGATCACGCCCGAGCCGGGCACGGCGACCGCGCCCCTGAAAGCCGGCGATGGGGTTGTCTTTGATGCGGCCGACTGGCGCAGCCCCGAGGAGCATGAGGAAGGCGGACGGCTGTATCATGTCGTGCCGCTGCGCGGCAATCGCGTCGAGCTCCAGTTTGCCAATCACGCACTAAATCCCGATCGGATTCGTCCAGGCGACCGAGTTTGGCGCACCCATGACCCGGATCTAGACAAGATCGCGCGTCCATTCACGCAGGCGTTCGCGCCCGTGCATCGCCAGCCGGTCGACGTACGCGTCCGAGCGCACGAAGGCACTCCGCTGGAGGCTGAGTGGATCTTGGCCCGCGATCCCGACCTTCGGGTTACCGTCCGCTCCGCCGAGCCGCTCGTGGCTGCGAAGCAAAACATGACGACGCCCGAAACGGTCCGCGAGCAGCTCGGACGTCTCGGCAATACCCAGTATGTATTGAACGATCTCGTGCTGGAAATAGAAGGTCGTCCGTTCGTGCCGACCTCGGTGCTCAATCAGCTTCGTCGTCAGGCTGTTGAACAGCTCGCATCCCGGCAGGGCCAGCCACGCCCCATAAGCGTGAACGATCCGCACTCCGTGCTGTCGGCCCAGCTCGACCGGTCGCGACCTGCGCGTAACGCGACGCAGATGGCACCGCAGCTCCACGTACTGGTTCGAGGCGCCGAGCAGCTCGAGGCTGCGCTTGCACTCCGTCCCGCCAGCATTACGCTCGATTATCTCGACCTGTATGGCCTACGGCCGGCGGTTGAGCGGGTCCAGGCGAGTGGTATTACCGCTCGTGTTGCGAGTCCTCGAATCTTGAAGCCGAGCGAGCAGCGCATCGTGCGATTTTTGCTCAAGCTCGATTGCGAGATCCTCGTGCGCTCGAGCGGCCTGTTGTATGCCTTGCAGGAGGCCGAGCATCCGCCGCTGATTGGGGACTTCAGCCTGAACGCGGCGAACACCGTTTCGGCCGATACGTTCTTGGAGCTGGGGCTGGCACGGTTAACTCCGACGCACGACCTAAACGCCGCGCAAGTCGCCGCTCTCGCCGCGAGTCTTGGCGGGGAGCACGTGGAGGTGGTCGCGTACCAGCACCTGCCGGTCTTCCATACCGAGCACTGTGTCTTTTGCCGCTTCCTCTCGGACGGCACGAGCTATAAAGACTGCGGTCACCCTTGTGAGCAGCACCGCGTGGCGCTGCGCGACGTCAACAATCGGGTTCACCCTGTCATGGCCGACGTCGGCTGTCGCAATACCGTCTTTGGCGCGGAAGCACAGGAGGCGAGTAGTCACCTCGACGAGTGGCTCCGTGCGGGTATTCGCCACTTTCGGCTAGAATTTGTGCACGAGTCGGTCGAGCAGGTTGCGGCTGTCGGCGGTGCTTTCTCTCAGGCCTTGGCCGGCAGCCTGTCGACGCACGAGCTGGGTCACAGACTGCAGCGACTTGCGCCACAGGGGACGACGGAGGGAAGCCTATTTGTTCCGGGTGATAAAGTGCTTATTCCCTTGGCGCACTAGCATCAGGGTGGTAGGTACTGCTTCCAGCACTGCCAGCGACTCAGAATTGGGAGACGCAGCCGCGAGCTACACCAGCGCGGGTGCGTCTCCCAATTTACTTCGGGCCCTCGGCCAGCTGTCCAACCTTGCCTAACGAACAGGACATCCATGTTCAAGCGCGATCCCAACCTGTTGCACATCCTGACGCACAAGCTCTATCTGCTCCATTCCGAAATTCGAAGCATAGCTTGGAGGCCGGATGGAGCATGGCTCGCCGGTGGCACCGACGAAGACGCGGTGAAGCTATGGTCTACCTCCGATGGAAAAGTGATCAAAACTCTTCGGCCAACGGGCTTGCCGGCGCGCCTAAAAGGTCTGTTCAATGGGGTGTCCAGTGTCGCGTGGAGCCGGTCCGGCACGATCCTCGCCGTCAGCTATGACAGCGGCGCTCTGCGTATCTGGCAGTCTACGAACGATGCTCTGGCCCGCACCTTGCCGAAGTTTTCGGGGGGCGTATCCTGCATTGCGCTCAGACTCGACGATAGCGAGCTTGCCGCTGCGGGGTCGGATTCTATTCAAATCTACGACCTTGCTGCTGGTAATGTCGTCCGGGGTCTTGTGGGCCATCAATCCAGCGTCCAGAGCATTGCTTACAATCCGACGGGTGCCATGATTGCGAGTGGCGGTGCCGACAAGACCGTACGGGTGTGGGACGCAGCCAGTGGTCGGCAGCACGCCGTCTTCGCGGAGCATCAACGCCGTGTGCACGTCGTGGCCTGGAGCCCCGATGGGTCGCTGCTTGCGAGTGGGAGCACCGACGGAACTGTACGACTATGGCGTGTCGCGGATGGTGCGTGTGCTGCGACGCTGACCTGTAAGACAATCGCCGGTGTGAACGCGCTTGCGTGGAGTCCCGACGGGGAGCGCCTCGCGTGTGGTGGATACGGTGCTGATATCCTGGTCTGGCGTGTTCCCCAAGGAACGCTCGAGCGCAGCTTGACATACCGCTGGGGCCAGGATCGCGTTCACAGCCTCGCGTGGCACCGCGATGGGACTCTCCTCGCTAGTGGTGGTGTCCTTGGAGGCGGGACAAAATTCGGCACGGTGCTGGTTTGGCGGGTCGATGCTCCTGTCCCCGGGTAAAGTGGTCCGAGGAGACCGGGCTTCACGTCCCTGTTTGCCTCGTACCGTGGCGTCCCGCCGCCCTTGGATAGCGGCGTTCCGGATACGTCGACTGTCTCATTAGCTTGGTCGGACCAACCGCCCGTCCACCTGCCGTCGGATGTAAATAAGGGCTGAAACTCTGCTAGGCGGAGTTTCAGCCCTTATGATTCAGCCATTGAATAAGCGGTATTGTAGCGAGTTAGCGCCGCTCGCAGACGACCTCTCCGTTACGACTTCCGAGCGTCGACGCTCATGAGACGGTAACGAGCTGTCGCTTTCTGGAGCTCCTGCGCCAGCGTATAGAGGTCATTCGCCGCCCGTTCGGCTTGGCGCGTGCCGTCCAGTGTTTGTGCCGTGGCTAGCTGGATGCTGGTCATCGCCTGACCGATCTGTTCCATGCCCGCCATCTGCTGCTGTGCGGCTGCCGCCATTTGTATGTTAGCCTGCGCGCCGCCTTCCACCTCACCTGTAATGCGTTGAATGACCTTGCCGGCTTGCGCCGCCATTCGGCTTCCCGCCTCTACACCCTTGGTGCCTTCCTCGGTCACCAGAACGGCCGCGTTTGTGGCCTGCTGGATCTCGTCCAAAATTTCTCGAACCTGAGTTGTCGCCGCTTTCGAGCGCACCGCAAGCTCCCTGACGTGCTGCGCCACAATGGCAAAGCTTTTCCCCTGCTCTCCAGCCCGTGCTGCCTCGATCGCAGCGTTGAGCGCGAGCAGATTCGATTGATCGGCAATCTCGCTCACCGTTGTGATAATGCTCCCGATCGCTTGGGTTTGCTCAGACAAGGCGAGAATGGTGGCAGCAATGCTTTCGACGCGCCCGCGAATGTCCTGCATGCCGCCAACCGTATCTTCAACGGCGCGGGAGCCCTCGCGAGCCGCTTCCAACAGGCTCTGGTTGTCGTGCGCGACGACACTGGCCTCCTTCGAAGTTTGCTGGGCGATGACCTTGACCTCTTCGATGGTGGCGGCGGTTTGAGTAAGCGCCGCCGATTGCTCGGCCGCTGACGCGGCTTGCTGTGTCGTCACGGCGAGGATTTCGGCGGAGGCGCTCGCAATATTCGCGTTGGCCCGTTGGACTTGGGTGGTGATGTTATGGAGACTATCCGCCATTGCATTCAGTCCATTCCCTAATTGTCCGAGCGCACCTTCGTGCTGCACGTCGAGGCGTTGCGCGAGATCGCCCTCGGCTACCTGTTGGACGAAGCGGAGATACCGCGCAACTGTTTGCTCGAGACGCGTCAAGGCCTCGACCTCGGCTTGGCGGAGTGCGCTTTCGCGGGCGAGGGCTTGGGCCTCGGCGTCACGGCTTGTCCGGAGACGATCGATCATGTGGTTAAAGGCGCGGGCTAGAGCTCCCAGCTCATCACGACTACGGATCTCCACCTTGCGTTCGAGATCGCCCTCGGCTACATCGGTCGCAGCGGCAGTTAGACGCGCGAGCGGCGCAGTGATGCGGCTTACCCAGACGTAGACGACCGCCAGGCTCAGCCCGAAGATAACGGCAATCAGCGCAAACTGTCGGATCAGGGCTGCTCGTATGTTTGACACGATCAGGTCGTGATCCATCCCAACATGGACGTAGCCCGCGACCCCGGCAAGGATTGGCGCCGTAAGGTTGATGATACCGCCCACCTCCGCGACTTGGAGGTCGCGCCGCGTGATTGTCTCCTTATCCTCCTTGAGACCCGTGATCTCCATGATCTCGGCGGGAACGTTCGGAACAAAGGTGTGCGCGACGACGGCGTGCCGATCATCGACGACGACGACATAGGCAATTCCGTCGTCAGCACTGATAAACTGATCGATTGCCGCCTGGATCGCCGAAGGATCGCTATTGACCATCAAATCAACGCTTGAGCTTGCGATGCTGCGGGCGATGCTCGTGCCTTTGCTGACGTACTCCCGTTTGAGATGCTGGTCAAGATTCCAGGCCGAGAGCAGCGACGTGGCAATTGCAATGATGGCGAAGATCGAGATCTGACCGAGCATTGTCTTTTTGAAGAGCTTGGACCCCCTCAATCAAGCCACCCCTTCCAATCTGTAATCGGCACGAATCGACCCGCGTCGACCGTGGTGTAGTAGACCGCGTCGAGGCCTTGGTGACGGTCGTGCGCGAACGATACGGGTGTTCCGATGCCGAGATCGACGTTCTGCATCGCTTCCATAGTTGCCGGAATCTGCGCGCGAGTAGGCGAGCTGCCCATATGGCGCAGCATTTCGACCATGAGCTTGGCATTCAGAAAGCCCTCGAAGCTGACAAAGCCATAGGGCGCCGGTGTGTAATCATCGTCCAGCAGCTGTTGGCTTGGGCGCGGATCGTAGGTGTCGATCAGCGTCCGATATTCCTTGACGCCCGACAGCGTGGTGTCCTCGTAGGAGGGGACAACCTGTGAGTTGATCAACTGTCGGGTGTAGTCTTTCCCTTTGGCCTGACCAAGCTTCGTCAGGAGGTCGAGTAAGCTTTCACTACCAACAAAGGAGACATTGGCGATCGGTCCTTGCCATCCGGCATCACGCAGGTCACGAATGAAAGCGCCGCATGCCGCGTAGGCCCCGATGCAGATAATCGCGTCCGGCCTGCCTTGCTGCAGGATCTGCACTTGCTCGGCCATGCTCTCGGTTGCCGCAGCACCGCGGCGGTAGGTCGCCTCGCTGACGATGGCAAGATCATGCTGCGCGAGCGCCCGACGTACTCCATCCCAACCACTTCTACCATACGCATCTGCCTGGAAAAAGACACCAAAACGGGTGCGGCCGAGTTGCACCAGGTGATCGACCAGTCCCGCAGTTTCCTGTCGGTACGAGGCTCGTAGGTTGAAGACGAAGCGATCGTAGGGGGCATCGCGGTGCGCCTGCGCTCCGGTAAACGGACAAAACAAGTAAATTTCCTGCTCCTGATAACGTTTGAATAGAGGGAGAACTCGCGTGACGGTAGGCGTGCCAACGTAGTTCCAGAGAAGGAAAACCTGTTCCTGCTCGATCAACCCGATCGTGTTGTCAAGCGCAGGTGTCGGCTGATACCCATCATTTTGCGCGGCGATCACAATACGACGCCCGTTGATGCCGCCACTGGCATTGATATGTGACAGGTAGGCCATGGCCCCACGGTAGAGCTCGATCCCGAGGGCTCGCGAAGAGCCTCGAAAGGCTGCTGACATCCCCAGCACAATGTCTCCGTCCCGGCGCTCGTCCTCGGTCACAGCAGGTCGGACGCGAGCTTGCACTGGCGTCAATGGAGCGGGACTCGCTGATAAAGCTGAAAGCGGCGAGCAGCCAGCTCCGAGCACTGCTGCTCCCGCGAGGCCGCTAGCCCCGAGGATGCCGCGCAGCACGCGCCGACGACTCACATGCCGCTCCAGGAATTGTTCTGCCATCGTACAAATTTCTCCAATGATCCAGCTGGACCGAGTGCAACCCATTCCTGGCCCTCCCAGCGCTACAGCATGGGCAAGTCAGCCTGCTCGCGCTGTACCACTGACGCAGCCTGACCGCACCTCCTGAGGTGAGCAGCCGCCCCGCTAGCAGGAGCACACAATCTGTGGGATATCCCGTAGAGCTGGTTGTGCCGTTGGTGATTGCTTTGGGGCCGAAAGGCAAGTGATGGGAGGCTGCCTTGAATAATCGTCGGCCCAGAAACGACTATTACCACCTCGCAAATAGTAGCGGACCACAGCACTGAGGCACGTAAGTCAATCAGGTTGTCATCTTTATAGCGAAAGTCCTATCTGATGCTAGGAGTGCGGTCCGGGAGCTTGGCGCAAGCGGCCCCGCCCCACATACGACGTTTGTGGATGAGGAGCTTTTGTAGTTGGGAGCCAAGAAAAATCGTATCACACTGTAGGGTAGATATTCCTCCGGCGATTGTAGCGGTCGTTGTAGCGGTGGGGGTGGCGCTTGGCGCTGTTAGGCGGCGGCTGGACGTGGTTTACTAGGGGCACACCGCAACGTACTGACCCGACTGAAGATACAGGAGCACCGAGATGTTAACGACCCGCCGCAGCGCGACCGTCCGCACGCCCAGCCCGTCCTTTGCTGCCACCGTCCGCAGCACGCTGCTGGCCCCCTTCACTCATGCGTATGCCGCACCGATCTGGCTGGCGGTCCGGCTGTACCTGGGCTATATGTGGCTGATGATGGGCTGGCAGAAGATCGGCGCGGGCTTTTTGACGAGCGACCCGATCGGGCCGATCCTGCAGCTGGGCGCGGATGGCACGCTGGCGGTTCCGCTGGAGCTCTGGCGGCCGATCGCGGGGCTGCTGGTGGCGAGCGGGCTGACGCCGCTGATCTCGTGGAGCATGCCGTTCATGGAAATGGCAGTGGCGCTGGCGTTCGTGAGTGGGGTGCTGGTGGTGCCGGCGGCGATCGGCGCGACACTGCTGAACGTAATCTTTGTACTGTCGGGGATTGGCCAGATCGAGCTGGACGGGCGCTTCATTGTGCTGCAGCTGCTGATGCTCGCCGCCTTCAGGATCGTGGGCACGATCGGCGTCGAGAAGCTGGTCTACCGCAGCGTTACCGTCCTCTACCGCAAGGTGCGTGGGACATCGGCCCGCACCGCCCAAGCCTAGTCAGACCTCCATCTACATCGACCAATGCCTCCGATCGGCTCGAAGCTGATCGGAGGCGTGCTTGTGAGTGAATGTCCACCGTGGGCAGTACCGCACTTTGCTCTTAAGGGTTTGATGCCATGAAATGGAAATGATTACTCAGGGATTGTAAGTGGGCTCTCACGGACGCTCACTCCGGTCCCACCATCATCCGATACTCGTTCACCGCACACGAATGGTGCCGACGACTCAAACGGATTGACACGTTTGAGTGGACCATCTCGTTAGAGGCATAAGGTCACGGCGACCATGTCGACTGCTTGTCGCCGCGCTCCTGAGTTCCGCGAGCTTCGCTCCTCGTGTAGCTTCCGGTATATCGCGACACGCTTCCTCGGCGATCTTGTCGCTGTGACCTTGCGCTATACTATCCTCGGTTGGCTGCGCTGAGCCGCCTGAAGATCCCCCGTTGATGCGTACACTGTGAGGAATGAGGATGTCCCACTCCCGCTTGTCGATCGATCAAATCAACGCCTTGGATCGGGACCATTTCGTGCAGCACCTCGGCTTCCTGTTTGAGGGATCGCCTTGGATCGCGGCGCAAGCATGGGAGACTCGTCCGTTTGCGAGTGTATCAGGGCTGTATGCAGCATTGTGCTCGGTGATGTACGCTGCGTCACGGGAACAGCAGCTTGCGCTAATTTGTGCTCACCCAGACCTTGCCGGCAAGGCGGCGATCGCCGGCGAGCTGACACCGGACTCACGGCGCGAGCAGGCGTCGGCGGGCCTCGATCGCTTGTCGCCGGATGAATTTGCTCGCTTCACACGGTTGAATAGCGCCTATCGTGAACGCTTTGGTTTTCCCTTTGTGATCTGCGTTCGTGAGCATACCAAGGAGAGCATCTTGGCAGCCTTTGCTCGACGGCTTGAGCACCAACGTGATGCTGAGATAGTGACGGCCTTGGATGAAATCGCGAAGATTGCAAAGCTGCGGCTGGACCCCTTGTTACAGGATTAGCGTCCGGGGGTGTCGGTCATATTTTTGCGGTCCGCTCCGTAGTCCCAAAAATTCCGATTGACGTCTCCGTGCCTAATAGCCCCTGCAAAACTTTGCGGCGCACCGTGTCTAGCCGATCATAGTTGACAGCTTGCATATACTGGAATCACAGACCGTAGTCGACGCTCCTCTCGCCGCTCCCCATATATGCGGGCTGATCCTGTGAACGAAGCGACTAGCGCCATGTGAGCGCCGTCCTGCCTTCGATCCAGGGAAAGGAAGATAGAGCGATGACGGAAGTTCCCGCCATGGTCTCAGACCCGCATGCCGAGCAGCGCGACGCCTTTCTCGACCGGATGCTCAAGTCTGCCTCGGGTGTGTTTGACATCTTCAGCGTGTATCTCGGTGACCGCTTGGGTTTCTATCAAGCGCTGGCTCAGCGTGGTGCATTGACGTCGACAGAACTAGCGGAGAGTACGGCCACGCATGAGCGCTACGCCCGGGAGTGGCTCGAGCAGCAGACGGTGGCCGGCATCCTCGAGGTCGACGATGGTGCCGCCGATGGAGCCCTGCGCCGCTTTCGGCTGCCGCCTGGCCATGCCGAGGTCCTAACCGACCGTGAGAGCCTCAACTATCTGGCACCACTCACACAGCTCTTGGTGGGCGCCACCCGCCCGCTTGACGCTCTGCTGCAAGCCTACCGTACCGGTGGCGGCGTGCCATACGTCGCCTACGGGGCGGATTTGTGTGAGGGCCAAGCCAGCATGAACCGGACGATGTTCCTGCAGCAGCTTGGTCACGAGTGGTTGCCGGCCATCCCCGACGTCCACGCGCGCCTGCAGTCCGACCCCAGTGCGATGGTGGCTGATATTGGCTGCGGTGCCGGGTGGTCAAGTATTGGCATTGCCCAAGCCTACCCGAAGGTCCGCGTGGATGGCTATGACTTGGATACGCCCTCGGTTGAGCTCGCACGTGCGAACGCCGCTGCGGCCGGACTGAGCGACCGCGTCCACTTCCATGTCCGCGACGCCAGTGACCCGAGCCTCACGGGGCAGTATGACCTCGTGACGGCCTTCGAGTGTGTCCATGATCTGTCCAATCCGGTCGGCGCGCTGCGTGCAATGCACGCCTTGGCGCGTGAAGACGGGGCAGTCATCATCGTCGATGAGCGCGTCGGCGACACCTTTACCCCAACCGGGAACGAGGTCGAGTGGATGATGTACGGTTGGAGCGTGTTGCACTGTCTGCCGGTCGGCATGGCCGAACAACCATCCGCTGCAACAGGAACCGTGATGCGCAGGGCTACATTACGACGTTATGCACAGGACGCCGGGTTTCGTGATGTGGAGGTGCTCCCCATCGATAATTTCTTCTTCCGCTTTTATCGGCTCCTTCCATAGAACAAGCTTGAGCACGAGGTGCGAACCGTCTTGAATTGTAACGACGTGTGGCAATTATCCTTTTTTGCACGCCTCAGACCAATTCCAAGTAGACGCTGGAGAGCGCCCTGCCTCCATACCTATCGTTGCAAAACTTTGACGCGCACGCGCAGTGCAGCTTGACTTGGGAGCTATACTCGGCTCACCTAGCTCTACCACATTTGGTTCGTGGCCGAGTCGCACAAGGAGCCGCATGTGACTGCCGAGATCAGCTACGGGAAGTCCAATATTCCGCTGTACCGCGTGTATGCCCGCCCGCTTACCGGTATCACCCCAATCCCTGAGTCCCCATACACCGGGCGGAGCAATACCCTTTTTGCCGCCGAGATCGACGTCGAAGTGTTTGGCGATAACTTTATGCCGGCCTATACAGTCGGCGATAATCGCAACGTCGTCGCCACAGATACCATGAAAAACTTTGTGTTGCGGCAAGCTCTCGCATTTGACGGTGCTACCCTGGAGGGCTTCCTCGACTTTCTCGGGCGGCAGCTGCTGGCCACCTACGCTATCATGGAGTCAATCCGGATCTCTGGCCGCGAGCTGCCCTTTATGGCCGCGCCTGTTCCCGGTCAGGGTGACCGTGGTTTTGGCGTGAGTGAGGTGCTGTACCGTCGCTCCCACGACGATTACGCGCTGGCAGCTCTGGACTTCGTGCGCGTCGGCGGTGGCGTGCAGGTTGCGGCACACCAATGCGGCCGAGTTGGTCTGCAACTGCTCAAGGTGACGGGCAGCTCTTTCACCCGCTTTGCTCGTGATCACTACACGACGCTGCCAGAGCGGGTCGACCGGCCGCTCTTTATCACGCTCGACGTCCATTGGCGCTACCATGAGTTAGATGACATGCTCGCGCCGGATCGTGGTCGCTACATTCCGCCTGAGCAGGTGCGGGACTTCGTACAGACGGTTTTCCATGAATTTGTGAGCGAGTCGATCCAGCACCTCGTGCATGAAATCGGCACGCGTATGCTGCGGCGCTTTCCGCAGATGGCCGAGGTTAGCTTCGCCGCGCAGAACCACACGCCCGACCCGATGGCGGAGTCGGAGGTCGATCCCAAGCTCAAAGTGTATAGCTCGCCATTCCCGGCCTGGGGGCTGATCAAGCTGCGGCTGGATCGCTCCCACCTTGAGGTCTAACCGGAGGGTGTATGGCAGGTCGTCTGACGACACATGTGTTGGACACGGCCCGAGGGCGTCCGGCGTCCGACGTCCTGATTGAGCTATGGCAGCTTGACGAGCAGGGTGAGCGTCGGCGGTTGGTCACGACGACGCGCACAAACGCCGACGGCCGGACCGATGCGCCCTTGCTCGAGGGCGCCGATTTCGTCGCGGGCGTATATGAGCTGGTCTTTGCCGTTGGCCCATACTTTGCGGCTGACGCTGCTCCAACCTCACTGCCCTTTCTTGACTACGTGCCGGTGCGCTTCGGTATCGCCGATGGAGGATCACACTACCATGTGCCGCTCCTCGTATCGCCATGGTCCTACAGCACATACCGAGGTAGTTGACCCCCGAGTGGAAAAGAGTATGCATGGCTTATGATGCAATGACCCTTGCGGACGTCGTGATGGAGCGCGCCGAGATCCTTGGAGCGATCAGTGAGGAGCCGCAGCTGTTGGTACGCCGCTTTGCGACCCCGACCCTGCGCCAAGCCATGGATACCGTAGCCGGCTGGATGTCCGACGCGGGGATGAACGTGCGGCGGGACAACATCGGTAATCTCATCGGCCGTTATGAAGGCGTGCTCGGCGCCACGAAAACGTTGTTGCTGGGCTCGCATCTCGACACGGTGCGCGACGCCGGTAAGTACGACGGTCCGCTGGGCGTGTTGGTGGCGGTGGCGTGTGTCGAGCGGCTCCAGCAGGCGGGACGGCGCTTGCCCTACGCGATCGAGGTGGCGGCCTTCGCGGATGAGGAGGGGCTGCGCTATCATACCGCCTATCTCGGCAGCAATGTGGTCGCGGGCCGCTTTGATCCCGCCTACCTTACCCTGGTCGACGATGACGGGATTACCTTGATCGAAGCGCTCCGGTCGTACGGCGGCGATCCATCCGCGCTCGCGGCGGACGCGCGGGATAGCGCCGACCTGTTGGGCTACTGCGAGGTTCATATCGAGCAGGGGCCGGTGTTGGAGGCGCTGGATCTGCCGGTCGGAATCGTCAGCGGGATTGCTGGCCAGAGCCGCTTCACGGTGACCTGGAGGGGCATGGCTGGGCACGCCGGCACTGTTCCGATGCGGCTGCGCCGTGACGCCCTATGCGCGGCCGCCGAGTTTATCACGCTTGTCGAGCAGGTTGCACGGGAGCATGCCGGCCTGGTGGCGACGGTGGGCCAGATCGCGGTGCAGCCCGGAGCAAGTAACGTCATTCCTGGTCAGGTGACCCTTAGTCTTGACGTACGCCATCTGGATGACGGGCTGCGTGAGCAGACGATCGGGCAGCTACATGCCCAGGCACTGTCGATTGGCGAACGGCGCCAAATTGACGTAACATGGGGTGTGGTGCAGGAGCACGGGTCGCTTCTGTGTGCGCGGGAGCTTGTCGCGCTGCTAGGGCGGGCGGTTCAAGCCCAAGGGTATCCCATTCACGAGCTGCCCAGCGGCGCGGGACACGATGCAGTGGTGATGGCCGAGCTAGGGCCAGTGGCGATGCTCTTTGTGCGCTGCAAAGACGGCGTCAGCCACCATCCCGCCGAGTCGGTCGCCGTCGCCGATGTGGCGGTGGCGATCGACGTTCTGCAAGAGTTCCTCGAATTGCTGGGCCGCGCCGACGGCCGGTAGGAGATGTTCCCGTTCCTGCTGGCTAGACGTGCGATACGATTTGTCCGGGAGATGTCGATGAGCCTGTACGACGTGATTATTCGCAACGGGACGCTTGTAGGCGAGTCGGAGCTGCTGGGTGCCGATCTGGCGATCGCGGACGAGCAGATCGTCGCAATCGGACCAGAGCTGGCGGGCAGCGCGCGCACCGAGATCGACGCGGCTGGGCTGCACCTCTTTCCAGGGCTCATCGATGTGCATGTTCATTTCAACGAGCCGGGGCGTACCGACTGGGAAGGTTTTGCGACAGGTAGCCAGGCACTAGCTGCCGGCGGTGCAACCAGCTATTGCGAGATGCCTTTAAACGCCCATCCACCTACGCTCGACGGCGCAAGCTTCGACCGGAAGCGCGCCGCCGCCGAGTCTGCGTCGCTTATCGACTTTGGGCTGTGGGGCGGCCTGGTGCCGGGGAATGTCGACCGGCTGGACGAGCTGGCGGAGCGCGGCGTCGTTGGTTTCAAGGCATTCATGTCCAACAGCGGCATAGACGACTTCGCGGCGGTGGACGATCTGACGCTGTATCAGGGGATGCGGCGGGCGGCGCAGCTGGGTCGCCTGGTTGCGGTTCATGCTGAGAACGACGAGATCACGGGCAGGCTAGCCCGATTGGCGCTCGCGGCCGGCCGCACAAGTGTCCGCGATTACCTAGCCTCGCGGCCGGTTGTCGCGGAGCTAGAGGCAATCACGCGGGCGCTCGTGTTCGCCGAGGAGACGGGGTGTGCGCTGCACATCGTGCATGTGAGCACGGGGCGCGGTGTTATGCTGGTCGCCGCGGCTCGTGCGCGCGGTCTGGACGTGAGCTGTGAGACGTGTCCTCATTATCTGGTGTTGACGGAGGCCGACATGGAGCAGCTGGGGGCGATAGCCAAATGTGCTCCCCCGCTGCGAGCGGAGGCTGAGCAAGCGGCCCTCTGGGAGCACCTCGCGGCGGGTACGCTGCCGATGATTGCGTCGGACCATTCTCCGGCGCCATCCGAGATGAAAAGCGACCCCAATTTCTTCAAAGTCTGGGGCGGCATATCGGGCTGCCAGTCAACCTTGCCGCTGCTGTTAACGGAGGGGTACGAGCGTCGGCATTTGCCCCTCACGACCATCGCGGCTGTGACGGCCTGCTACGTGGCGCGTCGCTTCCGCCTCCAGGGCAAAGGCCAACTGACCCTCGGGGCCGACGCCGACATCGCTCTTGTTGACCTTGCCGACCGTGTTGCTTTACAATCTGTTAGCCTATTCTATCGTCATCGCCATAGCCCATATGTTGGTCGAAGCCTGTGCGGCCGGGTCGTACGCACACTTGTACGCGGGACAACAGTTCTGCACGACGGTAGGATCGTCTCCCCGCCGGTAGGTCGTCTATTGACCCCGCGGGTCTAAGGGAGACTCGCGCTCCAGAAGCTGGCGCAGCCCTGATGTTGATTCGAGGAGGGTCGCATGTGGCAATCGTATTTTCAGCCGACCACAATCGAGCAAGCCCTGCGCCTACTCCAAGAGCATGCCGGTACCGCGCGGATTGTCGCAGGCGGCACCGATGTCTTGGTCGAGCTGCAGCGCGGTGTAAAGCCGACCACGACCCTTATCGACATCAGCAGGCTGCATGATCTCAAGTATGTGCGGCGCGAAGGTGATTGGGTTCAGCTCGGAGCACTTGCCACTCACAATGATGTTGTAGCATCGAGGGAGTGTGTCGAGTATGGGCTCCCACTAGCACAAGCCTCGTGGGAAGTTGGCGCACCCCAAATCCGCACCCGTGCAACCGTCGCCGGGAATGTAGTTACCGCGTCGCCCGCCAATGATACGATTACCCCGCTGATGGCGCTCGGCGCCGAGTTGCTCCTCGCGAGCGTTCACGGTACACGCGTCGTTCCGCTGCGCGAGTTTTATCGTGGCTTTCGGAGCACCGTGCTCGCACCAGATGAGCTGTTGCGCGAAATCCGTTTCGCACCGCTCCGCGACAACCAGCGCGGCCTGTTTCTCAAGCTCGGGCTGCGACGGGCCCAGGCGATTTCGGTAATCAACTTGGCGCTGGTCGTGACCTTTGACGGCGAGCTAGTAACGGATGCACGGGTTACGCTCGGCTGTTTGGCGCCTACGATTGTGCACGCGCCCAGTGTCGAAGCCTATCTTGTCGGCAAGCGGTTGGATGAGCCCGTCTGCGTCGAGGCGGGTCGCCTGGCCTGCTGCGACGTCGCGCCGATCGACGACGTGCGAGGCTCGGCGGCCTATCGCCTACAAACACTTGCGGCTCTGGTCGCGCATGGTCTACAGCGGATTGCGGCCGGAACACAAGGGCATGGCTTTCCAGCTCGACCGGTGTTGCTGGAAGGCGCCCGACAAGTCCGCGGGAGGGAGCCAGCCGCGCAAGCTGAGCCAACGTCCTGGGTAACAGACGAAGCCCCCATTGTCACCGCCATCAACGGCGCTCCTTACAGACTTGTCGGGGCGCACAATCTCAGTCTGCTGAATGCGCTACGCGACAGCGCGGGGCTAATTGGGACCAAGGAAGGCTGTGCCGAGGGCGAGTGCGGCGCCTGTACAGTTTGGCTGGACGGTCAAGCAGTGATGGCGTGCTTGGTGCCGGCTCCTCAAGCACACGGGGCACGACTGACAACAATCGAAGGCCTGGGGAGCGAGGCGTTGCATCCGCTCCAGCGCTCGTTTGTTGCGCATGGCGCCGTCCAATGCGGCTACTGCATCCCGGGCATGGTCATGGCGAGTGCGAAACTACTGGAGGAGCAGCCGGCGCCGGGTATCGAGGGGGTGCAGGTGGCGCTCAGCGGCAACATTTGCCGCTGCACAGGTTATCGCAAAATTTTCGACGCCGTGCTCGACGTCGGTTACGCTAACATCGGTCGGGCAGAGTAGCACATCCTCGTTGCGTGTGCATGATGAAGGAGTGGCGATGAGCGGAGTGCTAGGCTCGTCGATTGCGCGGCCGGACGCTCTAGGAAAAGTGACGGGACACACTCGCTATCCCGGCGATCTCGTGCAGCCGGGCATGCTGCATTTGAAGGTGGTCTTCGCGGGTCGACCACACGCCCGGATTGTTGCGATTGATACGAGCGCTGCGCTCGCGTACCCTGGCGTCGTCGCGGTACTAACCGCAGCCGATGTGCCGTATAACGCCTACGGATTAATCGACGCGGATCAGCCCGTACTTTGCGGCGACGTCGTGCGCTTCGTGGGTGACAAAGTGGCGCTGGTAGTGGCAGAGTCGAAAGTAGTAGCTGCGGCTGCCGCCAAGCGAATCGTCATTACCTACGAGGATCTGCCTGCCGTCACCGACGCGCGCGCCGCGCTCGCACCGGACGCGCCGCTGGTCCATCCACAACATGGCTCAAACATTCTGGGATATGTCCCGATCCGCAAGGGTGATCCGCAGCGTGCCTTCGCCGAGGCCGATGTTGTACTTGAGGGCGAATTCAGCACGTCATGGCAGGAGCACGCGTTTCTTCAACCGGAGGCCGGGATTGCGTTTGTCGACGAGCAGGAACGGATCGTGGTTGAGACTGCGGGCCAATGGCTGCACGAAGATCGGCGGCAGATTGCTCTGATGCTGGAGCTGCCGCCGGAGCAGGTTGTGATGCGCTATGCAGCCATTGGCGGAGCTTTTGGCGGACGGGAGGACCTGTCGATTCAGCATTTGCTCGCTCTGGCCGCGTGGAAGCTGCGCAAGCCTGTCGCGATCGTGTGGAGCCGCGAAGAGTCGATGATCGGCCATCATAAGCGGCACCCGATCTCGGTCCGCTGCCGCTGGGGCGCGCTGAAGGATGGGCGGATTACCGCAGTCGAGGCGGAAGTGATCGCGGATGGTGGAGCGTATGCCTCGACCTCGATCGAGGTCACCAAAGTCGCGGCCCTCTTCGCTAGTGGATGCTACGAGGTGCCGAACATCAGCGTCGACGGCTATGCCATGTACACGCATAACGTTCCGTCGGGAGCATTCCGCGGCTTTGGCGCGCCGCAGGCGCAGTTCGCAAGCGAGATCATGGTGACCCGCCTGGCACACGCCCTGGGGATTGACCCGATCGAGCTGCGCCGGCGCAACATCTACCGTGAAGGCAGTATCGAGCCTACGCAGCAGCCGGTACCGGCAGGCGTCAGCGCGCTCCCCGTGCTCGAACGCTGCGTGGAAGAGGCGGCGGCACGTTTTCACGACTCAGTACCTAGCAGAGATGACCACAAGCCGGGTAACACGACCTTTCAGACTAACGGTGAGGCTGATTTTCACACCTCCCACCTACGGCGCGGCTTTGGAATTGCCTGCGGCATTAAGAACATCGGCTACTCGTTCGGCTTCCCTGAGCAGGCAACCGCTACCGTTGAGCTGTATGGCGGAGCAACAATCGATCATGCACATGTGCGAGTTGGCGCTGCCGAGGTTGGGCAGGGAACTCATCTGGCGCTACGCATGATCGCCGCCGAGATACTCGGGCTACCATTAGATGCGATCGTGATGATCACCGACGACAGCAGCGAGGCGCCCAACGCCGGGAGTGCGTCGGCCTCACGGCTCACACTCATGGCGGGACGCGCGGTACATGATGCGGCCCAGGAGGCCCTCAACCGCTGGCAAGACGAGGAACGCCCGGCGTGTGCAAGCGTGCAGTACCGTCCTCCGGCTACGACGCCGCTCGATCCCGTCACAACGGCGGGCCGGCCCAACTATGCATATGGCTACGCGGCGCAGGCGGTTGAGGTCGAGGTGAATACGTTGACCGGGCAGGTGCAGGTGCTGCGCGTCATCAGCGTCCACGACGTCGGCAAGATCATCAATCGACAGCAGGTTGAGGGCCAGATCGAGGGCTGTGTTGCGCAGGCTCTGGGCTACGCGCTGTTGGAGCATTTTCAGATGCGAAACGGCCAGGTCCTGACACCGCACTTCAGCAGCTATCTGCTGCCGACGACGCTCGACGTGCCGATCGAGATCGTGCCCGTGGTGCTGGAGCTGGCTGATCCGCTGGGACCCTTCGGCGCACGCGGTGTAGCCGAGATGCCCCTTGTTCCGCTCGCGCCAGCTGTCGCAGCTGCGATCCATGATGCAGTCGGGGTATGGTTGACGCAGCAGCCAATGACCCCCGAGCGCGTGTTGGCGGCACTTCGAGCGAAGCAGCCCCTAGATGCGTGGAGCTGATGGAGCTGCGCGGGCGAGGCGGCCGGCATATGGGAGCACGTAACGCTCATCGATGGGCGGAGTGGGTCGAAACAACGCCAGCTTAATGCCACGCGACGTCGTTACCGCGATGCTCCATCACAGGGGGCTCAGCTTGGCTATACGAGGGAGGAACTGCACCCGTGACACTGCTGCGCATCCAAGTCGGTCCGTACGAGTTTACGGCTCAAACAGAAGCAGAGGCACCGCAAACGTGTGCGGCGTTTCTTAAGCTGCTGCCGTACCGTCAGAAAATCATTCACACGCGTTGGAGCGGCGAGGCCTGCTGGATTCCCCTAGGCGAGTTTCAGCTCGGAGTGGGCTACGAAAACCACACCAGCCACCCATCACGTGGGGACATCCTCTTTTACCCTGGGGGATACAGCGAAACCGAGATCCTCTTTCCTTACGGCAGCGCACGTTTTGCAAGCAAAATGGGCCAGTTGGCCGGAAACCACTTTTTGACGATCGTCGAAGGACGAGAACATTTGGCGGCGCTTGGTAAGCTTGTGCTTTGGGAGGGCGCGCAGGATATCGTGTTTGAGGCGTCCTAACGTCGAGGCGGAGACATGCTGGTACTCGACGAGCCTAACCTGCGGCACATAATGGTAGTGCAGGGGAGGCTTGCGACGCGGCATTCGCCGTTGTTTTCAGGGCACGGCCTGAGCGGGTTGCCCTCATATGCTTGGGCGCCGCCGGTCACGACACATCGGCGGCGCCAGTGTGCCGTATTCGAGGGAGGGCAGCCTTGGACGAGGTTGTTACGACGCTGCTTCAAGAAATAGCTCGACTACAGCGTC
>JADDQE010000230.1 GCA_016781525.1 bacterium
CCATAACGGGACCGTACGCCATTCTGGAAGGAGCATTTTGATGCAATCGCTCACAACATCTCAACGCCAGTATCTACGCAGGATTGCACACGACCTTCGCCCCGTGGTGCATGTTGGCAAGCAAGGCTTGACCCCAAACGCGTTGTCGACGATTGATCAAGCGTTAGCGGCCCACGAGCTGATCAAGATCAAGTTCCTCGACTTTCAGGACGAGAAGCACGACCTTGCCGATCAGATCGCGGAGCAACTGCGAAGCGAGCTCGTCGGCATCGTCGGCAACGTGGTGATCATGTATCGCAGGCAAAGCGATCCTGACAAGCGTAAGGTCGAGCTTCCGCGGTAGGCCAACGGCGACAGCACGTATGCTGGATGCCACGGAGGCCCTACACCCGAACCAGCGCGACGTTGAGGTCTGATAGCCACCACAAGCCAGCGCGATCACCTCATGTTGTATACGGCCCGTCGCGGCAGCTGATTTGTGGTACCATCGAACAAGCAGGACTAAGGAGGGAAGATGGTCGCGCGGACGCTTGGGCCGCACTCGATTCCCGGCCCGTCGCGTCGCGCGCTGGCCGGGTACCGCACCCAAATCCGGGCACTCGATCGGGAGCCGCTCGCCTATTTGCGATCGCGGTTTGATGCGTATGGCCCGCTCAGCGCGATCGTCGCCGGTGATGCACGGGTTGTGTTTGCGCTAGGCTCCGCCGCAAACCAGCAGCTGCGAGCGTGCTCGCAGCTGCGCCGTCCGCATCCGCTCGAGCTTGCCCATCCCGGTCGCGCCAGCATCACACTTCAGGAGCTGAGCACTGCGGAGCAGCGCGCGCAGCACATTGAGCCACTCGTCCTGAGCTGGCAAACCTATGATGAGCACAAGGATGTTAGCGCGGCCTATCGCGCCGTAGCCGTCACTGCTACACAGCAGATGACCGAGCGCTGGGGCTTGGGGCAGCAGCTGGATCTGGTGTACGTCCTGCGACGCCTCCATCTACGTATCCTGATACATCTGCTGCTGGGTATCGAGACCAGCGACGACCTCGAGAGCCGGCTGCTCCTGCATCAGTGGATTACGAACATCTCCGCGCCGCCGCGGCTCCTAGCTCACGTTCCGGCGCTCGCCCGCCGACGTCAGCTCCGTGTACTGGCACGCGTGGCAGCTGCAAGGCAATCTGCTGGGCATGATCACTGCTTCGCGAGACTTTTTGGCGATCAAAGCTTCACAGCGGGTTCCCACTCGCCCGAGGAGCATTTTCAGCAGATCGTCCAGCTGGTCAATGTAATCGAGGGAACGCTGACCAGCGCGCTTACGTGGACCATCCTACTCCTAGCCCAGCACGAGCGTGTGCTGAGCGACGTGCGGGCCGAGATCCGTACAGCGCTCAATGGTGCACCAGGGAGCGCAGGGCTCTTCTCGGAGGGAGGCAGGCATCTGCCGCTCCTCGAGCGGGTGATTAAAGAAAGCTTGCGCCTCTTGCCACCCCAGGCGCTTGGACTGCGGCAAGCCACTGCATCGTTTGAGCTGTTGGGCTACGCCGTGCCACCAGAGGCCAGTATTGTCTTTAGCCCACTCCTAACACAGCGTCTCGCCAACCTGTTCGTAACCCCAGAGCGTTTCCGGCCCGAGCGCTGGCTGTATATCGAGCCCTCGCAGGATGAGTACCTTCCGCTCGGCCTTGAGGCCGACGGCAGCCTAAGCTTCTCATTCCTGTTGTTACATCTGAAGCTTGTGCTGGCAACCCTGCTCGAGCGCTCCCGGCTTGTAGTAGCTGCCGGCGCCCAGATTGATTATCAGCTTCACCCGGTGCTGTTGCCGAAACCCGAGCTACCGATGATTGTAGCGCCCTTGGAGCGGCGGCTGCTTCGCCGTGAGGTGCGCGGCACTATCTGCCGGCTCGTCGACTTCGGCCCCCAGTAAGGCTGAGCTCCGCGCTCGCCGTTGCATCACAGGGCACTATCTTCCCGGAAAACCTACACCTGCTTCCAAAAGAACTGATGCTGCTCGACGAGTGTGAAGCCAGCGGGCTGATATAGTCGATACGAGGCGTGTTTATCCGACTCGGAGTAGACGATCGCTGCGTGAGCACCGCGCTTGCGCAGCCGCAAGCCCTCGTGCAGCAGCGCCTTCCTGATACCGCGGCCACGGAACGCAGCACGCGTCCCACTCGTCGCGATAGGCCCGCTGGTTGATAATCATCCGTCAGCTCGTTCCAATCTGCAACGACAGGAGCTGCGCACGTGGTCGCCCGCATAGGAGCTTGCATCCTACCACAGGAACTGTCCAGCCATTGCGTGTGCATGAGAGGGATACGTTCCCACGCAAGCAGCCGGCCGGAATACGCTCCGCTTCCGCTCTAGTCGCGCTTGCTCGGGCATGCTACAGTTGACCACTGCGTGTGAAAACCGATTACGGCTGAGTGCTATTTAGCTCACCCCCGACCAAGTGGAGCGTCCGATGATCGAGCTACAGCAGGCTGGCGGTGCATTTGTGTACTCGACGCTGCTCCGGCGTCGGCTGAAACAGGCTCACGCAAGGGCCTATCACATTGCGGCGATCCACGCCGAGCCGATGCCGCGCAGAGTGGTCGCACGTTACGGCTTTAAACAATATGGCCGCATTCACACGTATGCCTGGATGCCCGTCGTCGACCTCGATGTAATTCGCACACTCGTCTCAGAGGACTGATCAAAGGAGTATCTGTGGAACGAATAGGACTTGTCGGACTCGGGCGGATGGGCACGGTGCTCGCGGGCCGGTTACTGGCCGCTGGAGCAGCGCTCACAGTTTGGAACCGGACGCCGCAGCGGGCAGAAGCTAGCGTGGCCCAGGGCGCTGCGCTGGCACAATCGCTCCCCGACCTCGTCGCTTCCAGCGATATCGTGCTAACAATTGTTACCGACGACGATGCTATCGCCGCTGTATACAACGCCGATGACGGCCTGCTAGCCGGTCCTGCCGCCGGGAAGCTGTTCGTTGAGATGAGCACCGTGCGCACCCGCACAATCGAGCGGCTTGGCGTGGATATCGTCGCGCGTGGCGCGGCCCTTGTGGACGCACCGCTCTCGGGATCGGTGGGCCCAGCGCGGCAAGGACAACTGTTGGCACTGGTGGGCGGTGCCGCGCAGGACGTAAGCCGTGCAGAGCCGGTCTTAATGACCTTTTGCCGCCGCATCGCCCACCTGGGACCGACGGGCAGCGGAACAACCATGAAGCTGGTGCTCAACCTACCGATGGCAATCTACTGGCAGGGACTCGCCGAGGCACTGGCACTTGGCAGCCAGTTTGGGCTTGAACTGTCCGCAATGCTGGAGCTGATCGTCGATAGTCAAGCCGCGATCGGAGCGCTACGGTCCAAGGCACCCACGATTCTTGGCGAGCAGGGCGAAGTCGCCTTTGATGTGACAGGTGTGCGCAAGGATTTACTCGCCATGATCGAGACTGGCCAAAGTATGGGAGTACCGATGCCGGCCGCCTCGGCGGCGCTGGTTAGCTTTATGGGAGCCACCGCGGCGGGCCACGGCTCCAAAGATCTCGCGGCCCTGATTCCGCACTACGTTGCGGCAGTGCGATCGACCACTACCAGGTAACTTTGGCCTATGGATAACCATGGCAGGGCCGGAACGCCACGACGATCACGCGCTGAGGCATTAAATCGTGTGAGACCATCTTCAAGCGAAAGATGGTCTCACAAAGGTCGGGCACGCCGCAGGACTTGAGCTTAATCGGGCAACTTCTATCCCGCCGTCTGAGCGACTTCGGCAGCGCCTTCCTTTGCCGCCGCCATTAGTGCGTCGAGCTGGTAGTTAGCATCCTCGCCCATTTGCCGCACGTGCTGCACCAGCTCAAGCCACCCACGGCCCGCGTCGTGTTGGTCGCCGCCTGCCTCCTGGTCTGCTTTCGCCGGCGTGGTCACAATCGCGAGTGCCAGAAGCGTTGCCAGCACGCGCTCAAATGCCTCCTTGTTGAACCACAAGACGCCGCGATGGCGATTGACCTGTAAGTATTGCTGCACCTCGTTATCACCGAGCCACGTTTCGAGGACCGGGTAGGCGCGCTGCGGGGAGGATACTTGCCGTGCCAAAACGTCCTGGTTGCTCACGAGCAGCTTGACCAGCGCGACGGTTCGTGTTGCCTCGATATCGCTCTGACCGAGGTCGCGAAAGGCACTCGCCATGATCTGGCCAAGTCGCCACTCGTCGATGAGGCTGCGGCTGAGGTCGGCACGCTCTCGCGTTTCCGTCGCCTCACTCAGGGCGTGGGTAAATAGCCAGCCAAACAGCGCGCTCCAGGCGATCGGGTCGTCGCTGAGGGCGAGCTGAGATTGCTCCGCCTCCGCCCCGTCACCGTCGGCTGCTACAGGCGTAAGCTCCTGCATCAGAACGGGAAGTTGGAGCATTAATGTTAGCTTGTCGCGCAGCTCCGAGGTTGCCGTCGACACGTCGCGGTCGCCACCGGTCAGCCCATTGATGCCGACAAACAGCTGAGACAGCTTCTGCTCGACCTCGGCAACCACGGCGGGTGCTACTCCGTCACGCTCCACTGGGACAACCTCCACATCTTCCGCCGGATCGACCTCCCGAGCCTCGGCCGGGACAACCTCCACATCTTCCGCCGGATCGACCTCCCGAGCCTCGGCCGGGAGTGCAGCGTCGCTAGTCGAGGTGAGACGAGTGTCGATCAGCCGGCGGATCAAGCCGGCACTGATCAGCTCCCTAAAGGGCTGGTGGATCGGCTGGAGGAAAATCTCGCGCGTCGCCTCTTCGATACTTGGTACGCCGCGGCCGCCGAGGTAGGCCGTGAGGTGAGCGTACTGGCCCCAGCTCGTGTCCTGCATCTCGCGGAAATCGAGGAAGACATGGTGCTGATACGGGCCCAGCTCGATCAAGAAGCCTTGCTCACTTAGCTCCTTGCTGCTGCGTATATATTCTAGGCCGGATAGTTGATCACGGAAGATTGTAAAGTACTGATCGTCGTTGTGGAGCGCGAGACCTTCGCCCAGGGAGCGCCGACGTAATCCACGGTCTCCTTCGTCTTTGCTGACGTATCCCGTCGACATGTTGATGCGACCGCGGACGTGTCCATACTTGTTATGGTAAATCACCAATGCACGCTCGTCGCCATGGCGATTCGAGTAGGCAAACACATCTTCAAGGATATGACCCTCGGGTGCCTGTACGTCATAGAGCAAAAAGTGCTCGACATCGGCGAACAGGTAACGGCGGTGCATCAACGGAAAGATGATGCGCTGGTGATGCTCCACCAACCCCTGGTTTGGCGTCTCGTCCCAGTAAGCTCGGCGATACTCCATGCCGTACTTCTCGGCAAAGCCCTCAATCTGGCCGTGACCGAGCATCGGCAGGCCCGGCATCGTAACCAGAACGGTGCAGATACCGAAGTACTTATCGCCAGCGCCAAACTGCTCGACAGCCGTGCGCTCGTCGGGATTATTCATGAAGTTGACGTAGCGCTTAAGAATTTCCGGATCGAACTCGAGCGTATTCTTGATCAGAACCCGATACTCAGCGTTCTTCTCGTCGCGCATCATGTTCATAAAGGCGCTATTATAGACACGATGCATCCCCAGCGTGCGAACGAAGTAGCCCTCCATCATCCAGAAGGCCTCGGCCAACAACAGCGTGTCGGGTGCCTCGACCGCTGCCCGATCCACGACCTCGCGCCAAAACTCCTGCGGAATCAGCGCGTCAAACTGCGCCTTGGTCATCGCGTAGTCCGAGCGTGACGCAATCGCGCCGCCGGTACCCGGCTCGGGGAACCAGAGCCGCTGGATGTGCCGCTTGGCGAGCGTCATTGCCGCGTCAAAGCGAATAATCGGGAACTGGCGCGCGACATGCAGGATCGTTTGGATCACCGCCTCACGCACTTCAGCGTTCAGGTAGTTGAGCTGCGCGGTATCGTTCCACGGCATGCTTGTGCCATCGTTACCGTGGTAGATATACAGCTCGTTGCCCGTCTGGCGGTCGACCCGCTTGAAGGCCACGGCAGCATCGCTGCGGTTGTAATAGTGGTCTTCCAAAAAGATGCCGACTCGATTGTCCGGCGAAAGGTCCGGCCCGTTAAAGGTATATGACGGATACGGACTGTAAGGGAGATTGATAAACCAATCGGGATGGTCGATCACCCAACACCCATCGATACCCGTGTGGTTGGGCACCATATCGCTGGCGAGGCGAATGCCGCGCTGCCAGGCCTTGTCGCGGAGTACATCGACGGCAGCCTCACCGCCCAGATCGTGAGCAATAACGTAGTCGTAAAGCGAGTAGGCCGAGGCGACCGCGTCGGCATTGCCCATCAGCTGCTTGATCGTCTTCGAGGCAATGCTGCGCTCCCATAAGCCGATCAGCCATAGCCCGGTCACGCCAGCTTGCGCCAGCTGGTCCAGCTCCTCATCCGGAATCTGGTCGAGTGTATTGATTGGGCGCTGATACTTTTTGGTGAGCTGGTCCAGCCAAACAAAGGCATTCTTGGCAATCAGGACAAGCCGCGGCATCCACTCCCGATCGGGTGTGAAGTTCTCGATCTCTTGCTCTTGACCGGAAAAATCGTACGGACGTGATTCACCGCCACCGCCCGGACCCGCCGGCCCGACGAAAACCATTTTCTCTTCTTCCTTGATCAGGTCAAGGCTGCTGAGGAGTCGGTAGGTGTACTTTCCAAGCGCCGGCCCAAGCTGCCCCAGAAGAAACTCAAGCTGGCCGGTAAGCGAGTGGGGATTGACAAGCGCCGGGCTGCGGAGCACGGCGAACAAGCTCTGCGCGGAACCCGGCGGGGCGATAACAGAGGTCAGGGCAGCGCCACCAACACCCGGCCCACCACCAATTCCGCTTACCGGAGGCTGACCATCGAAGAACTGCTGGAGGCCCGTGATAATCTGGGGATAGTAGGTCTGCTTTTCCAGTCGCTCGTCTTCAAAAAGCTCGAGGAACGGCCCAAAAGCGGGGTTTGCATTTGCCAGCCACAGCAGCAGCAGCTCTTCCAGCAGCACCTCACGGTTGGGTATTCCATCCGTACTACCCTGGAGGTAGGCTGGCAAGTCGACTTCGTTGCGATATACCGCTACCGGTGGGAACTCATCGGCAAACGTGTGCAGCGCGGCATCCACGACGCTGGAGCCAAGTTGCTGATCAAGGTAGGCCAGGGTTTGCTGCATAACCTGCGGATTCTGCTGAGCGCGATAGCGCTCAATCACCATATGCAGCATCTCGTCGATCAAGCCCATCGCATTAACTTGGCCGGCGCTGACCGCCTGCTCTGGAAAAGTCACCAGATCGCGGCGCTCGTTCATTTTCTGCGCAAACATACGAGCCGCGTGGAAATTGGCAAAAATGACGTTCCCACGTTGGGAGAAGAGCGAATCATCAAATTGGTAAAGGTCACGCGCTCTTCGCGAGACGTGAAACTCCATTGTTCCACTGCGCTCTGGATTGTGATGCGCCATATTATCCTCCAAACAAGTTATAAAGCTGGTTCTATGATAACAGCCCTTGTGGACCGAACGCTCGAGGCGTCGTCGCGGATCGTAACGGTGCGCCGGATGTGTCAGCCTCTTTTGCTTCTCCAGCAGCCCGCAATGCTCGTGCCGCCAACAGCACGAAATGCATGTGTTGTCACTGTAACCAGTACCGGGTGGGAGCGGGCACGTTAAAGCGAAGATTAATCACGGTACGACGCGAGCTCGGGCAGCCAGTCCGTGAAAGGTTAGAAGGCTGGTGGTTGCGCAGTGTTATCCACCAGTTGCAGGATAACGAAGGTAAGACAATCACCGGGTTTGACGTGGTGAGCCCCCATTAACAACGGCATGGTTAATGAGGGCTCACCGATTCCGACATCCCGTACATTAGCCCCCGACGCCGGTCATCGGGTTGGAATTCGTCACATACGTCGCGAAGAGGTGGCGCCAGTGTCGCCACCTCGCTTATGCTGTTTTCCGGTTGTATCTGGATCCGGCGCGGCAGCGTAATCGGCTGGAACCAGGGAGCACGCTACTCCCGTGGGAGGCGCAGCGTTACCTTCAGCCCCCCCGTGGCCGCACGTTCCGCCCAGATCTTCCCGCCATGAGCTTCAATGATCCGGCGGGCAATGAACAGGCCGAGGCCGGTTCCACGAATATTCGCGGTACTCCGGCTACGATAGTGACGGTCGAAGATACGCTGGAGCTCGTTCTCCGGCACTCCCCCGCCGGCGTCAACAACGCTGAGCTCCACCGGCTCGGCAGGCTCCGGGGCATTCTTCAAGGTCACCACAACCGGCCCTCGGTCGGCAGGGGTGTACTTCGCGGCATTCTCGATAAGATTCCGCAGAACCTGGCCCAACCGACGCTCGTCGACTGAAACGAAGAGCTGCGACGGCCCCTCGAAGGTCAACGTATGCTGCGGTGCAAGTACCCGTACCTCTTCCAACACCTGCTCAACCAGTGTCGGTAGGTCGATGACATTTCGATCCAACTGTAGCGTACCTGTCTCGGCCTGTGCAATGTCTAGCAGCAGCTCGCTCAGCCGGACTGCTCGCAGCGCTTGCTGCATAATTGTCTGCGCATCGATGACGATGGCCGAGGGTGGAGCATTTCGCTGCGCCTTCCGAACCAGGAGCTCCGCCCGTCCTTGTAGAATTGTCAGCGGCTGGCGCAGATCGTGGCTCGCAATTGCCACGACATCCTCTAGCGCCCGGAGACGAGCTGCGCGCTCCTGCTGCTCCTCATCTGCTTCGAGCTCATACGCGATCAGCTGGGCCAAAAGCTCGAAGATCGTGAACAGATCGTCGCTGAGATTCTTCGGCTCCGGATCGAGGGTACAAAGGGTTCCGAAGGTACTGCCGTCGCGGCGTACGAGCGGGACTGCGAGGTAGCTCTCGATCCCGTACAGCGAGAGACCAGGGTGGTTTTGAAACCGAGGATCTGTGCTAGCGTGATTGATACGCAAAGGCGCGACCGCGCCTTCCACCGCGCTTCAATAGGTCGTCTGCAGCTCGAGTTGATCGCCAGGCGTTAAGCCAAATCCTGCCTCGTCCAAGACTGCGCAAGCAGTCCATGAATCGGATGTAACCCGTGCTACCAAGGCAATGCGCATATCGGTCGTCTTGCGCAAGACCTTTAACGCGGTGCGAATCACTTCAAGACGGCTTAGTGCGATAATCTCTAATGTTGGCGAGGCGGATTCAGCCATGGACATCCCTTTCGTACCGTGGTCGCTTAAGACGGCGTGCTATCTTATTATACCTGCGAGCAAAAGGGAGGCTGAGTGCTGCGGAACCCGCTAGTCTTCCCTGAGATTTCCGGGAGGTGCACGCTAGGCTGACATGTTAAGCCGTTGGTCTATCGCTGTGAGGCTCGCCTGAGAACTTGCCCCAGAAGTTAGGAGCATTGTGTTGCTGTGCGCCAAGATCAGACGCGGCAGTTCCCCTTTTCCAAGGGGAAGCGCTGGGTCAATCGATCCAAAAGCTCGTCCAGGGTCTCTGCAGGGACGGCTTGTGGCGTGGCTGCCTTCGCTTTAACCGGTCCAGTTGTTCCGTACCATGCTCGCGTCAGGGCGGCTGCCGTGCTCAGACCTTGCTCAGTCTGAAGACGTTGGGCGTAGGATAGGCGTGTGAGCAGATCTTGAGCAGTCATGGCAGTCCTCATAGTGTATCTACAGCGTCGCGGAACGCGTTATCCAGGATGTTGATGTATGCTACGTATTCGGCTCGGCGGGTGGGTTGTGCCAAGTCTAGCTCAGCATCCCTCGTGGGACATTCAACATGTGACCGATAAAGCACGTCAACATTTGACGGATCGCAACTACGCCGTTGGGCTAAGATCGCCACGAAAAGGTAAATCACGGGCTGTGCTGGTCATCGGCTTGCTGTGGAGAAGCCAGGCTTGCACTAACGAAGGACGCCATCCATGATTCTGGTGGTGGAGGATGATCAGGACATCCTCACATTTTTGGACGAAGTCTTATCAGACGAAGGCTACCCGACCGAGCGCTGCCATGACGGCAAACGCGCCCTGGCGCTGGTTCGGGAGCTCCAGCCCAAGCTTGTCATTCTTGACCTGTGGCTGGGTACGACGGAGACGGGCTGGACGATCCTTGAGCAGCTGCGCGCCGATCCCGCGACCCGAGCGGTGCCGGTAATTGTGTATTCAGCTGACGCCCGAGCACTTGCCGACCACGCACCACTCTTTGCCGCGGAATGTAGCGCAGTGCTGCGTAAGCCGTTTAGGCTTGAGCAGCTGCTAGCGGCGGTTGAAGACGCGATCGGGCCAGCATCCCACCACACGCAGCAGGTCGCCTGAGCGTCCTACCTAGCCTCGACGGGTCGGCAGCTACTGCCCAGGCGACCCCGGCGCAGTTCCCAACAATGGAAAGCAAACTGTAAAGGTACTCCCTTGCCCTTCGATGCTGGAAAGATCAATCGTGCCGCCGAGCCGGGTCACGATTTCCTTGACGAGGTAAAGCCCAATGCCAAACCCGCTGATCTGCTGGGCGACGGCATTCTCGGCACGAAAGAACCGTTGAAATAGCTGCTTCTGTGCCGTCTCTGGGATGCCAATACCCTGGTCGCGTACGGAGATGCACGCGTGGTCAGAATGCCGCATGACCTCGACGCGGATGGTGCCGCCATCAGGGCTGTACTTGATGGCATTGTGCACCAAGTTCGTCAGCACATGCTCGAGGTGCCGATCATCGCCACGGATCAGCAGCGGGCCTTCGACGGCGTGGAACTCCAACGCATGACGCTCAGTAGTCGGACGCAGTGTGTCAACGACCCGGTTGGCGATGCGCTGCAAATCCACAGCTCGCACATCAAATTGAAACAGGTCCTCCTGTAGCCGCGCCACGCTCAAAAGCTCGACGACCAGCGCTTGAAGCCGATCGTATTGGGCAGCAACCGCAAGCACAGCACGCTCGATCCGTGGATCAACTTCTCCCATACGCGCCAAGCGACGCTGGAGCAGCTCGATGTAGCCCGAAAGCGTGGTTAGCGGCGTTTTCAGCTCGTGCGCCGCTACCGACAAGAATTGATCACGGGTACGAATCGCTAGCTGTGCGTCTCGATACAGACGCGCGTTATCGATCGCCAGCCCAGCACGGCGCGCAAGCTCTTCGGCAAACTGCAGGTCGGAGGCGTCAAAGCGCCGGCCGGACTCCGCCGTCACCAGGCTCAGGGCACCAAGGGATCGCTCTCGCGCTATCAGCGGCACGATCAGCGCCGATGTAAAGCCAAGGGACCGCAGGATTTCTAGGTGCTCCTCGTCTCGTGCGGCGGCTACCAGCTGGGCATCTGTGACAATCGGAAAAAATTGCCGCTTACCCGTTTTCGCGACTGCTAGTGCACCTGTAGGATTTTGGGGATTGGGGGGATAACGCTGCTGAAGCGTGCGCGCCTGCGCAACCTTTTCGGGGTCGACATGAACCGCGGCGAGCCGCTGCAGGGTTCCATCCTCAGCGACAATATCGACCCCGCACCAATCGGCCACATCCGGCACCATCAATTGCGCCACCCGCTGCAGCGTCGGCTCATAGTCGAGCGAAGATCCGAGCACAACACTTGCCTCGGCAAGAAATGTAGCTCGGCGCTCTGCCGCCTCCGCTGCTGCCCGCGCTTCCTGCTCACGCACAAGAAGCTGGGCGCGCTCCTGCTCCAGCGCTGCAAGACGCTGACGTGAGCTTGCGCGCTCCAGAGCTGCCCCAACCGCCGACGCTAGACGCACAAAGTGCGCTGGGGATTTCACGACGTAGTCGTCCAGCCCGGCCTTCATCGCGGCGACAGCAACTTCTTGGGTGCCAGTGCCGGTAAACATGATGACAGGACACGTTGGATAGCGCTCCTTAACCAGGCCAAAAACGGCAAGGCCATCGCTCCAGCGCAAGGCATAATCGGTAATGACGACGTCGAAGCCACCTGCCGTGATCACCCGCTCCAGCTCTGCCGGCCCGCCGATCTCGATCGGCTCCATTCCAGCGAAGGAACGGCGAAGCTCATGGATTGCTAACGCACGATCGTGCGGATTATCGTCGACGATCAGAACTCGAAGCGGACTTTCCATCTGTAGCTCTCCTTGAGCTGGTCCTACGCTCAGCCGCCACCAGACCCTTTGATCCGCGTAACCGCCGGCACTTTCGCCCTTAATTATGCCATGTCCGATGCCGCCGGCAGCTCGATCCAGAAACGGCCACCCTGATCGTCGGCTGATTCGACTCCTGCTTGGCCGCCAATCCGCTCGATACCTCTGCGCACGATAGCTAGGCCAATACCGCTGCCGGCGTAGGTCTCAACACCATGCAGTCGTTCAAAGACCTGGAAGATACGCTCATGATGCTGCGGTGCAATGCCAATACCATTATCTTCGATCCACAGACGCACAGTGGCTGCACGCTGCTCGCCGAAGATCCGAACCCGTGGTTGTTGGCCAGGCGGCACAAATTTGAGGGCGTTAGACAGAAGGTTGGTCACAATCTGCACCAGCGTTGGAAAGTGTCCAGCGACCGCCGGTAAACCAGGCTCGACGCAACAACCAGCTGCAGCGGTCGATCGTCTCGCTCGTCCGCTTGCAACCAACAGAGCAATTCTGCGTACCTTACAGTGAGCCGGCGTGTTGTTCACGCGACTGTCGGCATGATGAATACTGAGATACACCGCAGAAGCTTGGTCAACTGTTACATCGGGCCAATCGCGATGAAGCGTTTCACCTTGGGACCGATGCACGATCGCGGCGCCGCAAATCTTGAACGACGAAGCGGTCTCGCAGGTAGCGCAGGTTATGCATGGTCACAGACAGGACCAACCGGAAGCGGCAGGGCTAATGCAAAGTCAGGAGTAGGG
>JADDQE010000170.1 GCA_016781525.1 bacterium
ATACGTTCCACGTGTGTCAGCCGACGACAGCTTACCGTGACAATACCAAAAAAACCTCTCTGCTTGCGCAGGTTATGTTCGCCTCGCTCAGTTGGATCGGCTTCGCCCAAAGGGCACCCGCCCAGCACCTTCATCCCTTGCCCCAGAACTCATGATGCTGAACGACAGAGCTTGGAACTGGCAACGTATTCCAAGGTGTCGTGACCGATCCAACGGCTGCTCCAAAGAGCGAGCTGGTCAGTATGGGCTTGAAGCGTCGCCTCAAGCCACCGCCTTTAGGAGGTGGTTACTGACAATATCAGCCAGCTACCGTCCCTCCGCTGCGGCAACGGACTGCGCTATTCGCTTCACATAGGCGAGGTTATTGCGCAGGCGGTCGGCCAATGACTGTTCGGTCGAGAAATCTTCAAAGGAAACCCAGCCATCATAACTCACAGCCTGTAGCGCACGGAAGAGCACACGTATGTCGACTATTCCTTGCGCGATCGGTGCCCATCCGGCAGCCCATTCAGTACTGCCATCACGACGAGTGCCAACCGGCTGCCAACGTGCGTTCTTCAAGTGGACATGCGCCAAGTACGGACCAAGCACTTCAAGCCCGAGGCGATAGTGCTCGTAGCCTTCATAAACCATATTGCCCGCATCGTGGATCACCCCGACGTAGCGAGGATCCATAGTGCTAAGAAAGTTAGCAGCCGCGCTAGCACTTGGCAGCAGCGAGCCGTGATGCAGCTCGATCAGGGCGCGCAAGTTGTACTGCCGCGCGAGAGCCGCAACCTCGCGGTACTGCCCCAGGGCCCGGTCACGTAGCTTCAGGTAGCTTTCGCTGCCATCGTACTTTGGCACGTTCACCCGCAGCTGGGGAGCACCCAGCTGCGTCACCCCGTGCATCGCTCGCTCAACGGCGGCCAGATCGTCGCATCTGACATATGTGCCAACCGACGGCATAGCAAGCTGCGCTTCAGCAGTCAGGGCCGCGATACGGGGGGCATCTTCGACAAAGCTACTGAACGGCCATGTACAGCGGTTGCCCGCCCAGAAGCCGGGTGTATCACCACTTGCCGGCTGTTGATCGGTCACCCGCCACTCGACGCCGTCATAGCCCAGCTCGCGTAAGGTAGCAACGGCTTGCTCTGGAGTAAGCTCCGGTAATCCAACCGTGAAGACCGCATACTTCATCTCAATATCTTTCGCCTCAGGGACATCAGAGCCTCAACCCCATGTGATCTGCTGCTCTTGTAGCAGTCCCTTGAATGCCTGCACCGCGACGCCAAACAACTTCGGGCCACTAAATCCGGCAAACGAGCCCGCCTCTTGCAGATGCGGCTCCATTGAAAAGAAGCCGTCAAAGCCCGAGTCGCGGAGCGCGGCGATTGTATCACGCCACTCGCCGTCGCCGTTACCAGCCGGCACAACCTCCCCGGTGGCGAGCAATGCGTCTTTCACATGCACATACGCGATGAATGGACGCAAGGCATCGAAACCGTTGGTGAACGGGCGAACGCCACATTGGACAAAATTAGCGGGATCCCAGGCCGCCCGCAGGCTCGGGGAGTTGATCTGCGTCAGAATGTCTAGGCATCGGCTAGGGATATCCCCATAAATCTCCTTTTCATTCTCGTGCAGCAACGTTATGCCCGTGCCTTCCACCCGCCGCACCATCTGGCTCAAGCGATCGAGCACTTGCTCCCGGTAGCGCAAGGGATCTTCATTTGCTGGCATAAAGAAGGAGAAAATGCGAATAAATGGAGCATTAAGGACGCGAGCAACCTGTAGGGCCCGATCAAAGGCCGCAAGGTGCGCGCTGAAGTCGTCGGTAATTTTGATCTTGCCAATCGGCGATCCGATCGACGAGATCTTAATACCCTGCTCCGCGAGCTTTGTCTTCACCGTTTCGATTTCGTCGTCGGTCAGTGCCAGCACGTTTTTGCCCCACACCCCGCGTAGCTCAACATGCTTGATTCCTTCAGCCTGCAGCGTCTGAATCTGCACATCTAGGTCGGGCGAGATTTCGTCGGCAAAGCCGCTCAATGTCCACATCGCCTCACCGCTCCTTATTGAATGGCCACAGGCCGACCATTACGGGCCGACTCATAAATGGCCAGGATAATCGCGACTGGTTTTCGGCCTTCCTCGATGTTGACGAGCGGCTCGCGATCCTCACGGATCGCCTCGACGAAATCCCGGAACTGATCGCGATGTGCCATCGACAAACTGGCAGGATCGGCGCCGGCGGCTGGTCCAGCAGGAGCGGTCGCATATTGACTCAGCACATCCGCCACCTGGTTACCACCCCCGCTGACACCGTATGCAGAGCCTTCCTCCGGGACTGAAGCACTGTGAAAATACAGCAGCTCGTCATTGTCGATGATCGCAGAGCCTTGACTGCCATGCACTTCTAGACGCGCAGTGAGCCCTGGATATGCCGCCGTCGTGCCTTCGATGACGCCGAGGGCGCCATTGGCAAAGCGCAGAACGGCAACGGCGGTGTCCTCAACCTCGATCCGCTCGTGCGCCAACAACCCGGTATAGGCACTAACCTCGGCGACCGGCCCCATAATCCATTGCAGCAGGTCGATCGTGTGGATCGACTGGTTCATCAGCGCACCACCACCATCGTATTCCCAAGTGCCGCGCCATGCGCCTGAATCGTAGTAGGACTGCGAGCGCCACCAACGTACCTGTGCCGTGCCGACGGTCAACCGGCCAAACCGGCCCTGCTCAACTGCATCCCGAACGATACGCGTGGCTGTGTCGAAGCGATGCTGGCTGATCACGGCAACTTTTTGCGCTTGCGAGCGCCGCGCTGCCCGCAGCCGATCAATCGCTGTGAGCGTCACATCAACCGGTTTTTCGATGACCACATGCTTGCCGGCATCTAACGCGGCGACCGCACAGGCGGCGTGCTCGCCACTCGGCGTACAAATACACACCGCATCCAGCTCAGAGTGACGAAGTAGTTCATTCAGCGCATCGTATGCGGTCGCACCATACTGCTGCGCCAGCTTTTCCGCCCGATCCAGCTCGCGGTCGGCCACGGCCACCAGAACCGCGTCGTCGGGCAAACCAGCAATAGCCTGAGCGTGGTGCGGACCAATCACGCCGCATCCGAGAATACCAAACCGTATGCGTTCAGCCAATTGCACGCCTCCTTCCGTTACACCGGTGCGTCGCTAGCCTTACTTCAGGGCTACGCAAGCATTGTAGTCCGCACCAATCCCGCACCGTTATTCTGTCAGTCGACCCGCGCCGCGTGTCACGCTCCACTTTCCAGCTGTACCCTGTGAGGAATACCGTTCAACGCAGACGTACGCTGGTGCTATACGAGTCCCCACGTCGCCAGAATAGAGCTGACTTCAGCCCGCTCACTAGCCGGTAGCTCGCTGATCGGCGGCCGTACCTCGCGGGTACAACGGCCTAGCTGTGCCATCGCCTCTTTGACCGCTGACACGTTGTTGGCGTTATCACGGCGTGCCCGTAGATCTTCAAACGGTTTCACCTGTGCCCAAACGTCCATGGCCCCCTCGTAGTCGGCAGATTCCAGACGTCGGAGCATTTCCAGGGATGGGGCCGCAAGAACGTTCACGAGGCCTGAGGTGAAGCCGCGCGCACCGCTGACCCAGAAGAACGCGCCCAGCCTTCTGCCAACCAAACGCTTGCTGGTGCTTGGCAAATTACTCCAGACCCGCGGCTTGACCCGAACATCTTCGTACACACGTCCGCAGCACCTATCCGGGGTAAGCCGCCATGCTGCGCTTGTTGTTTCGGGTGCAGGATATTTTGTATCGGCCGCACTACAGCTTCCCGCCTCGATTATCGAGCAGTTCTAAAATCCGCATTTTCGCCGCGGAGATGTGTGTCGCTAGCGCGGCTTTCGCCTGCTCGACGCTGCCGTGTTTGAAAGCCTCGACAATGTCACTATGTTGGTTATGCGTTTTCTGCGCGTCATCACCGTCGAGAAAGTGGACGCGCGCACCATGTGTATGAACATGCAGCCGGGTGTACATGCGAATGAGGTGGTTATTGCCGGTTAATTTAACCAGTGTTGTATGAAAATCACGATCATTCGTCATGAATGACTCGTAATCCTTAAAGTCTTGTCCGGTGATGGCTTGTTCCATGTTCCTCAGAAGTACTTGCAGCGTTGAGGAACATTGCTGAACAGCGCCTGACTGGAAAACGAACTCGGCGGCGGACAGCTCGATCATTAAGCGTATATCAAAAATTTCCGCAACGTCGCGCGCGGTCAATTGGCTGACAAACGTACCTCGCCGTGGGAAGATGTCGACTAAGCCATCACTTGCCAGCCGTTTGAGCGCATCAGTAACAGGTGTCCTGCTGACACCAAGTGCCAACGCAACTTCCGGTACCGATATTTGTGCACCTGGCAGCAACTCGTTACGTAGGATTCTGTCTTTCAAAATCCTGTATGTTTGTTCCGTCAGGTCTGTGTAATCCAGCGGTTGATACGTTGTGATTGAGCTTTCCATATCATAGTCGCCTTATGCACTAGCTGACGCGATCCATCACGAACATGTCAACATCGGCTTCAATTCTAGCACGAGCGCATATGCTCCGATCGTATAGTTTTAGACCAAGGCATCAAGGACGTAGCCAAAACAACTGCAACTTAAACCCAGTCGGAGCTCACCGATGCAGTTAAGCGCAGGTACATGTCCCTACCGCTATCGAATGTGTCCGGATGATCTGCAATATTGTAGCCGCCTTACAATCGTTGGTAGCGGCTCCTGTAGGTCGGGCTGTAAGGATAGTAGGGCAGCGAAAGATCGCTCGCCTCATCAAGTTGGCGCAGCTGCTCCTCCGATAGTGACCAACCGCAAGCTGCCAAATTGCTCTCCAGCTGATCGATCGTCCGAGCGCCGATGATCGGCGCGGTGACGGCTGGACGCTGGAGGAGCCAGTTGATTGCTACCTGATGATTTCCTCTGACACGCCACGGGTATAGACGTCGGCACTATCAATAAAATTACCACCTGCATCGACAAAGCGATCAAGGATGCTATGGCTGTCCTGCTCGTCGCTTTCCCGCCCAAAGGTCATGGTGCCAAGACACAGTTCACTCACCTTCATGCCTGTTGATCCAAGAAAGCGATACTGCACGTTGCCCTCCTTCCAGTAAACATTGATTGCTATTCAAAAGCTCACCGCCAATAGTGCAATGGCATTCTATATATTATACAGTTACTATAAAGCTTGTATGTAATATGTTACACTAGCCGCTATTGTAGCATGGGTTGGACTGGCACTTGATTGCTCCAGGTGTGGAGTATGGCCAAGCAATGGCTGCAAAGCAAAAGGTTCGCACTAGATAGCCAAGTCGTCATCAATGCGTGGTCCCAAGTATGGATCGACCGCAGGACAGCTACAAGCGTAACGCCCATGAGCTGTACACAACCTTTGATCGAAAGACTGGGAGAGGCTAGCTATGATTTCGACAGTGGTGATTGAAGCCCAGAACCTACAGGCATTTACGGCCCAGGCCTTCGAACGATCGGGCCTCAGGCGGGCCGATGCACAGATTGCGGCTGATGTGTTGGTCACGGCCGATCTGCGTGGGGTCGAGTCGCATGGCGTTGCCCGGCTCCACCATTACTTAGCACATCTCAAGCAGGGCATGGTTGCGGCGGAAACGAACTTAACCATCCTCCGCGAACTGCCGACGACCTTAACGGTTGACGCTGGCAATGGCTTGGGACTGGTGGCTGCTTATCGTGCCATGGAACTGACGATCGAGCGTGCTGCACAGTACGGGAGTGCGGCCGCGGCGGTCTGCAACAGCAATCACTTTGGGATCGCCGGATACTACGCAATGATGGCATTGCCGCACAACATGATTGGCGTGGCCATGTGCAACACCAGCCCCAACGTCGTGCCCTTCGGTGGCACCCAGCCCATGCTCGGCACCAATCCCATTGGTTGGGCGTTCCCGTGCGGGACAGAGCCAGCCGTTGTTGTCGATATGGCGACAAGCGGTATTTCAGTCGGCAAGCTTGAGGTCGCGCTGCGCACTGGCGTATCCATTCCACTCGGATGGGCGCTTGGAGAGAATGGCCTACCGACGACAGATGCATCCGAAGCGTTCCGCATCCGGCGCCTCATACCGCTCGGCGGCTTTGCCGAAGGCACGGGCTACAAAGGCTATGCCTTATCTACCATCGTGGAAGCACTATCGTACGCGCTTTCCGGGGCGGCGATGAGTTTGAACGTCACGGCGGTCCATGGCCGTGGTAATCAACCGACCGACACTGGTCATTTCTTCGCTGCGTATCGCGTCGATGGCTTCCGTGACGTAGACGACTTCAAACGCGATATGGACGAGCTCGTGCGTACGCTACGCAGTTGCCCACCTCAACCAGGCGTCGACGGTGTACTGCTTCCGGGGGAAAAAGAACACAAAACGGCGATACAGCGCAGCCGGGACGGAATTCCCCTGCACGCTGAGGTTGTTACGTTGTTGCGAACGATTGCGACGGACTTACAGATCGAGCCGATTGCCTGAGACCCGGTCTTAGCAGCTCAACAAGTGAACGCCTGCAAGGAGTACAAAGGTGGCCGAGCAAACATGGGACATCGCGATCATTGGCGGCGGCATCATTGGCTTAGCCTCGGCAATGGAACTATTGACACGTCGGCCGGGTTTGCGGCTGGTTGTGCTTGAAAAGGAGTCACGGATCGCGCAGCACCAGAGCAGGCATAATAGCGGCGTGATTCACTCCGGCATGTATTACAATCCCGGGTCCCTTAAGGCGCGGGCCTGTGTTGCTGGTAAAAGCAGACTGCTCCGTTTCTGTGACGAGCACGCTATTCCCTACGATCTCTGCGGTAAAGTCATCGTCGCGACTGATGCAGAGGAACTACCGCGCCTTGAAAATCTGTATCAGCGGGGGATAGCAAATGGCGTGACCGGACTGGAGCTGATCGGGCCGGAGCAACTTCGCGAGCTCGAGCCGCGCGTGGTGGGGATCAAGGCACTGTGGGCACCCACCACCGGCATTGTAGATTTCACGCGGGTCGCGGCAAAGTACGCGGAGCTGGTTGCTGAACACGGAGGTACCATCCTCACGGGGCATCGCGTCGATGGGATCGAGCGGCACGATGGCGCCCAGCACCTCACTACCACGCGCGGCACGGTAACGACACGTTATGTCGTCAGCTGCGCCGGCTTGCACGCGGATCGGGTTGCCCAGCTCACGGGTGCGCCGGATGCGCCGCGGATTGTTCCATTTAGAGGCGATTACTATGTCCTTCGTCCCGAGCGGCGCGATCTCGTGAAGAGTCTCATTTACCCGGTACCGGATCCACGATTCCCATTCCTCGGCGTACATTTCACGCGGCGCATGAATGGCGAAGTTTGGCTGGGACCTAACGCAGTGCTCGCTTTCGCGCGCGAAGGCTATCGGCGGCTTGATTTCAACCCAAGGGACCTGGCTGAGTCGCTGCGCTACCCCGGCTTTCAGAAGCTAGCCACCAAGTTCTGGCGGACGGGTCTGGCCGAAATGTATCGTGACTTCAATAAAACAGCCTTTCTTAGGGCGCTGCAGCGCTATATGCCTACGCTCACCTCCGCGGACCTGCTACCCGGGCCGTCGGGAGTGCGGGCGCAAGCATTGGCCCCCGATGGTACACTTGTGGATGACTTCACGGTCGATCACCAGGGCGACACCATACACGTACGCAACGCGCCCTCGCCTGCTGCGACCTCATCCCTTGCTATCGCCGACATGATTGCCGACACTGTCCAGACCGCCTTCAGCCTCAACTAAGTATGCTGAGCGGTTAAGGCCGTGTACACCGCCCCGGCGCACTGGCACTGCGTCCAGCTACGAGAGGACAACTGCCTATGGGGATTGTATGAGTCCAAGCCTGGCCAATAGCACAGCACATCAGCCGCCTAGTGACGCCGCACTCCGCCAATTTTTGGAGCGAGTCGCGCTGCGTCGCTGGGTGCCTGGCTTACGCACGGTGCTGAGCGAGTTGGTGATATTGGGGCAGCTGTCGCCGCCCAGTTTGGCCGTCCTGGCATCGGCAACCATATTCAACTGGGGATGCGAGTTGCGCTGACCGCCGGAAGCCGTGGCATTGATCGCATCGATCAAGTCCTTGCCGCAACAGTCACCGAGGTAAACCGGCGCGGCGGACAGCCGTTTATCGTTCCCGCGATGGGCAGCCATGGCGGGGCAACGGTTGAGGGACAACTCGAGGTGCTCGCCCACTTCGGCATTACAGGTGGTTAAAGATGCGGACGTTCGGATACTGTTCCGCACGCACGGTCTCGCTAACACCGACAAGGCGATCAATGGCTGCCTCAGACATAGGCTGGTGCGTTCCGAGCGCAATCAGATAATCAAGCTGCGCCACGCGGCCTGCCAATTGCTCGTAAAGCAAGCGAAACATCAGTGGGATGGGTGCCGTACGAGTACCATCCGGGATGATCACCAGCACGCGTTTGTCATCCAGCTGCATATCGCCAAACGCCTGGGCGAGCAGACTCTGGACCTGTTCAGGTGCAAGGGTTTCTGTGGTACTTCCGTGTCCGACAACCATGAATGTGCTCCTCAGTTGCTGCAGCCGAACTTGGCACGGCCGTAGATTGGACGGCCCGGTTCTGGTGCCCGATGTACTCGTTACACACCGCTAAACACGGCGAAGCCGCCGTCCACTGGTACGACAACGCCATTGACGAAACGTGCCCCGGGACTACACAACCAGATGAGCGTGCTGATAAGCTCGTCGGGCTCACCGAAGCGGCCGGCCGGTGTATGATCGATAATGGTCTGGCCACGTGCGGTCAGGCTGCCATCTTTGTTGAGCAAGAGGTCACGGTTCTGATCGCCGATGAAGAAGCCCGGCGCGATGGCATTCACACGTAAACCGGAGCCATACTTGCGGGCTAGCTCTACAGCCAGCCAGCGTGTCAGATTATCGATTGCCGCCTTAGCCGCCGAGTATCCCACCACGCGCGTAATCACACGCAAGGCGCCCATCGACGAAATATTGACAATGCAGCCGCGTGGGGGCTCACTTGGCTCGGCGGCTTGGCTCCGCGTCATCGCCGCACCAAAGACTTGGCTCGGAAGCACGGTGCCTAACAGATTAAGCTCAAAGACCTGCTCAAACGCGTCGATTGGCAGATCGAAGAAGGTCTTGTCTGGGGACAGCGTGGCAGCAGGGACATTACCACCCGCACCATTGACGAGAATATTAATCTGCCCCCACCGCTCCAGCACCGCATCACGCGCGGCCTCAAGCTGCGCCTGATCCAGCACATCAGCCCCTAGTGCCAACGCCTGCCCACCTGCCGCTTCGATCTCGGCAACCACGGCTTCAGCGCGCTCCTTGCGGCGACCCAAGATGCCGACTCGGGCGCCCGCTCGTGCTAGACCGCGCGCCATGGCGCCGCCCAACACCCCGGTGCCGCCAGTCACGATCGCTACCTGACCCTCCAGGCTGAACAACTCCGATAAGATGGTATCTGCCATGAGTCGTGATCCTCACCCGCTGATTATTGTTCGGCCAGCCGGTACGCGCGCTTTGCCAGGCGATAAGCAAAGGCGTGCGCCATCTCAAACGCGTCATCCTCAGATACAAGCCCTTGCACGGCCTGTCCGGCGATCCAGTTGCACGTGACCCGCCGCCACACGTCGTGTCGCGTGGGAATCGAAGCAAACGCCCGTGTGTCGTCGTTGAAACCGGCGGTGTTGTAAATGCCAGCAGTTTCAACGACCAGATCCAGATAGCGTCGGATGCCGTTGACGCTGTCAAAGAACCACCATGGCGGGCCGAGCAGCAGGGCGGGATAGTGCCCAGCGAGGGGTGCTAGCTCACGGCTATAGGTGGTTTCGTCAAGCGTGAACAAGATCAATTGCAAGCGCCGATCCGTGCCGTAGGCGTTGAGCAAGGCCCGTAGCCCGTTCGTCCAATCGGTGGACGTCGGAATATCCGCACCAGTGTCGGGGCCGAACCGCGCGAAGTTTGCCTCGTTGTGGTTGCGCATACTGCCGACGTGCAGCTGCATCACCAGCCCATCCTCCACGCTCATCCGCGCCATTTCAATCAGCATGTGCGCTGTAAACCGAGCGGCATCTTCATCTGTCGCCTGGCCCCGGAGCGCGCGCTCAAAGATCGCTGCGGCCTCGTGCTCCGACAAACGCTCCGTATGGGCCGTCACCGCTGCATGGTCTGTTGCGGTTGCCCCCATCTCTTTGAAGAAGTTACGGCGCGCCTCCAGCGCTTGAATAAACGCCGCATAGCTATTGACATCGATACCTGACACGTCGCTTAATGTCACGATATTTGCCTGCCAGTTGACCGCATTGAGATTGACAACCGCATCGGGGCGGAAGGTGGGGCGCACAAGCGTTATCCCTTCCTCATGCAGCCGTTGATGCTGCTCCAGCCGATCCGTCGCCGGATCAGTCGTACACAACACCTCAATGTTGAACTGCTTAAGGAGTGCGCGTGGTGTGAACTCAGGCTTGGCTAGCTGCGCTTCCAGATGATCATAGATCCGTTGAGCACTATCACTATTGAGCGGCTCATCCACCCCAAACACATTGATGAGCTCATCGGTCAGCCACAGGCCGCTGGGCGTAGCCCGGAACACGTAAAAATGATCGGCAAAGCGCTGCCAGATCTTGCGGTGATCGGTTTCGACAGGCGTACCATCCTTGGTGGGCACACCCAGGTCTTCCATTGCCACGCCCTGACTGTACAGCATGCGGAACACGTAGTGGTCGGGGATGATGAACAGATCGGCGGGCGAGCCAAAGCGGGCATCGGGGTCGGCCAGCAGCGCCGGATGGACATGGCCATGTGGCGCAACAATCGGCCGGTCCTTGACGGCTGCATGTAGCTGCCGCGCCAGGTCGCGCTGGACGGGGTTGGGATCAAAACAGCGGTCTGGCGACAACGCCCATTTGTTAGCAATCATTGCGTTTGTGCTCCCTGCTTGCCCTAAACGGGTTGAGGCTGCGCCACGGCGAACGGCTGGAGGTGACGCAGGAAATGTGACTCAAGGTTGGCGGCGTAGGCTTCGGGATTGGCTCGCAGCACCGCCATGAACCGATCATAGAAGAGCCACTCGCCTTGCTCGGTGCGCGTGGTCAGCACGGAGCCGAACGTCACGTGTAGGATTTCACGGGCATCGAACTGAGTCAGGAGATCGGGCAAATCGGCGTCAGCGACATCCTCTGGGCGCGGGGCGCGGGCCAACTCCGCCGACACATGATAGCTGGCGCGATCCGCCTCATAGCGATCCCTGGCAAATTGGTAAATCTCCCGGAACAGGGCGGAATCGAGTGCCGCGATGGTGCGGAGTGCTTCCAGGTAGCTCGTCCCTGCCGTTTTCAAATGGACCAACCCTCGTGTTTGGCGGACCGCGATCGGGTAGACGCTGAACTTGTCGGAGCCGGAATGAAGACTGAGCTTGTATGGCCCGTAGCGGCGTGCAAGCGCGGCATGAACTGCAAAATCAGCTTCAAACTCGCCCAAATCGCCAATGTAATCAACACCCTTCTCGAAGTGTCCGACGTACCTTGGAGCGAGGCTGACCCAGCGCACACCAAGCCGCTTCAGTTCCGAGGCAATGTACACGTGCTCGGCATAACTCGTCACGTATGCAGTCTCGTCAACCGAAACTTCGAGCTCAGTTGCTTTGTTGCCGCTCACCGCGTGCAGATGTCGGTACATTCGCGCAACGTGCGCCACGGCTCGGCCATACTTTACGGCGGCACGCAGCGCTGCCGCCTCATCTAGCGTCACTAAATGATCTTCGATTTGCAGTGACAGGCTGCCGTACCGACGGAGTGCTTCGTCCGGCGTGTCTTCCAATTCAGCCCACGGCAAGGCTTGAAAGAGCTCGCGCAGTTCCGCAGCATCGACAGCCTCGGCGCGATCGTCCACATACTCACCCGGATCAATCGTGAAAAATGTGAAGCCGGATGCAACACATGTATCAATATCGGCCGGCGTCTTTAGGTGATCGGCGTCCGCGCCAAAGCCATCCCGCCAGCCTTCTGCAAAGACGCCCCAAGTGGCGTCGTCCATCACCTGCTGTGCGGTTCGGCCCGAGCGAGTCATTTCGCGGATTGACTGCTGGGGAAAGATCGGGCCAATATTGCCGCCCGCTGCCCGCAAGGCACGGACATGACCAGGCGTCGCAATGCCAAGCCGGTCGCCCATCCCGGCTGAGGTTTGGAGCCCGAGCGGCTGTGGCCGGAGCCAGGGCAAACGATCCCGGAGAACACCAACATTGTGAGCATTGTATGGACCAAGCAGCAGTGCGCGACCTCCCTGTTCCGATGTCTCGCCCTCAAAGGCTTCTAGCTCGATGGCAGCGGATGCCAACACTGCGAGCCGTTCGGTTCCACCGACCCGCGCAACGGCATATTCAACGCCATTCTCAATAACCAGCGAGCGCGGCATGATGTTCAAACGCTCAATCGAGGCTAATGTAGACGCCCCTTGAGATTGGTTCATACGATCTCCTCACGAATGTTGGCACGTTAGCAGCGTAGAGTTAGTAGCCGATGTTAATCGAGCTACGGCATGCGGTGGCTAGTCCGAGCGGCGGATTGCTAAAGTTGCCGCTAATAACCCGTAGAGCTCCTCCTCCTGACTAAACATATTGCGGCTAGCGCGACGGGTGTAGGAACGATTAGCCTTAAAGGGCAAGTGCACTACCAGTAGACGATGCACACGCCATTAGGATCACAAATAGGACTTTTCCGTTCTTGGAGTGAT
>JADDQE010000076.1 GCA_016781525.1 bacterium
GTGGTGTTCCAGCTAGAGAAGCTTTCAGTTTTGCAGGGGCATCTATCTTTAGCAGGGAAACTGAAGGTAAGCGTGCTAGAGCAAAGTGGAACAATAGAAGGATTGTTGCAGTAGATGAAGTACCTGTAGAAGCCTTTAGGAATGAGGAAACAATCAAGGCTATGGCGGCCCATAGTGGTGCAGAAGCTAGATTGATTGGGAAGGACGAAACAACAGACAACAGGTGGATACCAAAACTTCTGCTGGCTACAAATGATCATCCACGTTTTGCCGATAGAGTGAATGCACTTTCACAGCGCATGGTCGTCCTTGCTTGCCCAAACATCAGAGATAGAAATAAGAAGCATGGTGTGACGCTGAACATCCTCTACAACCTATTAGATGAAATACCTGGGTTTGCTTTTTCTTGTATTTCGCAGGGTCTAGAAGCTTTAGAGAATGCCACAATCATTCAAAGCCAAGCAATGCAAGAGTTACTTCAGCAGATTGTGACTGAAGGGGATAGCGTAAAGTCGTTCCTCAATGAAAGCTGTGAGATGGAAGAAGGTAAGTTCGTACCTGTTTCCCTGCTCCATGCCAGGTATAAGCACTACTGTTATGAAAACGGGTACAAGCCGTTAGGTAAGAACAGTTTTTCAACTGCTGTTGTATCTGCCTACCCTGACTTGTTAAAGACAGGGAAACACTATATTGAGGGTGTTCAGCAAAGAGTGATTTTCGGGCTTAAGCTCTTGCCACGACCTAAAGCAAGTCAGCCGATTAGCTTTCAAATGATATGGGAGGAACATAGATCAAAACACGCTAGCTAGCTGTGTCTTGTGTGTCTTGCTGTGTCTTGTGGTGTGTCTTGTTGAAGTAGACGATTAGAAAGCCCTAAAACAAGTACTACAAGACACAAGACACAAAATTAGGACTATTTTTATGTATGCAGAATGAACAAATAAATCCATTCATTTAGTTCTCTAGAAGGGCATTAGGCCTATCTTCTGTCTTGTGTGTCTTGTATATCAATTTAGCTGATTTGGAAGCCATAAAACCAGTAAGACACCGTGTAAGACACTCCAACAACAAGACACAACACCGTGTCTTAGCGGCAGGAGCTGTAGCTGTAATTACTGGCATTGCATAATCAGGCAAAGAGCCTGTAGAAATAGATGCAAGGTAGCCTGTACAAAGCGTACAGGTTTTTCTTTGCACAAAAAAGAGAGAGGGAACATTTAACCCTCTCCCTACGTCTAGTCTTTGTGGCTAGAGCGTTCTAAGCTGCAAGCCGTAAATCCGCTTGAAGGATGATCGGCGTATATCGGTAATGTCCATACGTTCGTCACCGTCAAGATTCGCAACGTCGGTCAAACCGGTGATCTATTGGATCAGGTCGTGGAGGTCGGCGCCAACAACATGTCCGGCATCGCATTCATGGTCGAGGATCACAAGGGACTTGAGCAGCAGGCTCGCGATCAAGCAATTGCCGATGCACGGGTACGAGCCGAAGCAATGGCCAAGGCTGCCGGCCTGACCCTTGGGCAGGTCATCAGCATTACTGAAAACATTGGCGCAGAGCCGCCAGTGGTGTACGCGATGCCAGAGGCGGCGCGCGCCGCGGACGCATTCGTGCCGATCGAAGCAGGCGAGGAGACGCTGAGTGCCCAAGTCCAGCTGAGCTTTGAGCTGCGCTAACGACCCCAGTGCCCGCTCCACCCTTCACACTGTCCACGCCGACAATACCGAAACGCGTAGGGCCGCTCAAGCAGCTCCCTACGCGTTTCGGTAATTAAAGTTGGATGGAGGCGTTGGTTACACGAGCCGCGCCAGCTCGTTTGCGGTACGTTTCATATCGAGAAGCACCATTCCAAGCTTCGCTCGGCCGTCCGCTAGCGCCGTGAGCACGGCATCCTGACCAATCGCCATCAACAGCACGTAGCCATGCTCGCCCCGGACGAACACCTGATCCAGCGTGCCACGACCAAGCTCGCCTGAAATCCGTTCACCGAGCGACAACATTGCCGCGCTCATCGCCGAAACCCGATCCTCCTCCACGTCAGACGGCAGTGCCGAGGCCACGATCAAGCCGTCGACGCTCACAACCGCCGACGCCTCGATATCGGGCGTATTCATCTGTAAGGCTTTGAGGTGATGGACCATCTCATCGGTGCGTGTGGCCATGTAATTCTCCGTGTCGGCAGTCGCCGGTCGAGTGCGCATTCGGGGGGCGATGCTGCAGGGGAACCAGGCAGAACAGTTGTGACTGGGATGGATTCTACTATGCACCATCACCTGCAACAACCTTGAAACAGCGGCCCGCGGTACTATCGTCCCGCTTCCGCACGGCAACGCGCTGCTAGGACATGCCCAACGCTTACGGTGAGGGTGGCGGGACTGCGGCCGCGGCAGCGCTCACTGCTTCGGCTGGGGTTGTAGCACCACTGACCACAGCCCGGAACATATCGTTCAATGGCCGCCACACATCAACGTCAGTAATACCGCTTACCAGCGCCTGTGACTGGGCGGAAACCGACACAAAGGGCTCCGCCTCAGTTCCAACAGCAGCTTCACTGTGCACTGGAATGAGCCCACCTCGGGTTGCCAGTATCTCCTGGGATGAGCGTTCCACCGCAAAGCGCAGAAAACTCTGAGCCGCGGCGCGCTGGTCCGACGACGTGACTGTATTGATACACAAGACCTGGGATAAGATCAGCGTTTTTGGCGCCTGTCCCTCTGCCAGCATTGGGAGCGGAGCCACGCCCACGGCGTCCGTGCCCCACAGCTGAGCATAGTTCGCCCGGCGGTTCGACCAGTCGATCACGCTCCATGCTCGCCCCGATTGAATTGCCGCGTCCACCACGCTGTAGTTGGCCGAGGCTTGAATGTTTTCGTCACGCTGCAGCGCCTGCAGCCACTCGAGCCAGCGAATGCTCGCCTCCTGGCCACTGGTCGCAAAAGATGGCTGACCGTCCGAGCCGAGCACCGAGCCGCCAAAGGCGTCGAGGTAGGGCAGTGTCGTTTCCAGCTTCAGATAGTAGGCCAAGCTGAAGGGACGCTGCTCCGGCGGCGTGCTGCGTTCGGAAGCGTTGAGCGCCAGCACCTCGTCGAATGTCGTCGGGGGATTGGCGACGTGCCGCCGGTCGTAAAAGAGAGCGAGCGTGTCAAAGGTGATTGGCAAGCCGTAGAGCTGCCCACCATAACGCGTGCCGTCAAGTGCCTGGGGTAGAACGTCTGTGAGTGCGGCCGTATCAAATGCGGCGTCGAGGGGTGCGACATACTGCTGCTCGGCAAGCTCGCCGACGTAGCGTCCATGAGTAAGCAGCAGCTGCGGAGCGGAGCCGTCGGCGACACTCAGGTTATACCGCCGCAGCATTTCGGCGGCAGGCTGCGCCTCAAGCCGAATCCGGACGTCTGGATGAGCACGCTCGTAGGCGCGCGCCAGGCTATTGAGCGCGTGCAGCCTGGCCCCGTACCAGCTATGCCACAACGTCAAGCTAACCGGTCCGGTAGGTCGTTGGGCAGCAGGCTGTGGCGAGGTGCTCCCAGGAGTGCTTGAAGTCGTCGGCGTACACGCCGTCAACAGCACAAGCGCGACCAGGACGAGACAGCAGAGAAGGAGAGCCAGGCGACGCATGACAGCATTATACTCTACGTTGGAGGGACAAACGCCGGACACGAACTACACGTCACTTGCCAGAGCCGCGGCAGGCATCCAGGCACCGTGCACGTACACTGCCAGAGCTACGAACTGAGCAGAACTTCAAGCTCGTCCAGCCGCGGCATCGCTGCCTGCGCTCCCGGTTTCGTGGTCGCTAGCGCACCCGCCGCGGCAGCCCAGCGCAGCGCCTCATTCCATACCCTGCCACTTGCAAGCGCTGTCGCGAGCGCCCCGTTAAACGCATCACCCGCCGCAACCGTGTCAATCGCTGCGACCGAGAAGGGCGGCACCCACCCGGCATCCGCAGCCGTTGCCCAGTAAGCGCCATCCGCGCCCAGCTTGACAATGACGCTCCGAACCCCATGTTCGAGCAGTATGGCTGCAGCTCGTGCCGCGGTCTCCCGATCCCGTACAGGGATGCCCGTCAACGTGGATGCCTCGCTTTGGTTGGGCGTGAGAATATTCACAAGCGCGTACAGCTCGGGCGGCAAGGGCTGGGCAGGAGCAGGATCAAGAATAACGGTGACATTGTGACGACGCGCCGCTCTGGCCGCCGCAGTCACGAGAGGAACGGGTATCTCGAGCTGCAGCAGCAGCACCCGTGCATCGACGAGTGCGTCCTCAAGGCGCACGAGATCCGTCTCGTCGAGTGTTCCGTTGGCACCCGGCACAACCACAATGGTGTTTTGACCGGCGGCGTCGACGGCGATAGCCGCGATACCCGAGGGAGCGGATCGATCCTGCTCAACGCCACCAATGTCGACGCCGTCCGTGGCAAGGCTGTCACGTAGCGTGGTTCCAAACACGTCCTGGCCGACCCGCCCAACCATTCGTGTATGGGAACCTAGACGAGCAGCTGCGACAGCCTGATTGGCGCCCTTGCCGCCCGGCGCGGTAAAGAAATTTTGGCCGAGAAGTGTCTCGCCCGCTAAGGGCAAGCGCTGGACCTCCACCACTAAATCCATGTTGACGCTGCCAAAGACCACCACGCTCATCTTGATACTCCCTTAGCGGCCGACCTAGTCGCAATCGCAGCTCTCATTTTCAAGTAGCGTAACCACGTCGTCAAGCAGCGTGGGCATTTCCTGCTCAACGCCAACCAGCAGATTATGGCTGATTGCCATCATAGCTAGCGCGTGGCGGAGGGAAGGGTCCCACAGTTGTCCGCGCAGCCTGGTCACGGCCTGGGGCGATACTAAAGACGCCGGGGTTGAGCCTCAGCTGGCAAGTCCGACGGTAGAAGGGTCACGACAAGCGGAAGCACGATGGCGTGCAGCCGAGCACCGCAGCGGACGAACACAATCAACCAATTGTCGGACGTGACAAGCTGTGTAGGAGTTCAGCGCAGAGACGATGCGCTTGCCCCCCGGTCACAAGGCGCGAAGGGACGGGCGCTCACGCGAGCTGCTTCGCTGCTCCAACCCAGAATCATCCCGCGTGCTCATCCACCGCCCGCTGAACCGCCTCTGCCGTGATTGCGAAGTGCGACGCCGACCAGACAGCCTTACCATTGCGCAGCAGGATGACCTGCGGCGACTCATGCTTTACACCGGTCTGCACCGCCACAAGCCGCGAGATATACCCACCCCGCTTGACATCGATCATTGGAATCTCGTCGTCAAGCTGCTTCAGCTGATAGTAGGCCATAACACTGATAGAGCAGACTGGGTCGTGCTTGAAGAGCAGGACGGGCTCCGCCTGAGATCGCTCAACCAGCTGTTCCAGTGTCACTTCATCAGTCAAGGGCGTAAACTGTTCGCTCATGACCAGCTTCTCCTCCCTCTATCCCTCAAGCCGTTGTCGGCACGGCTTGCGCCTTATTACTCTTTTCGTTCAGCACCATTTATACCGTCGGCGCACACAAGCCAACGGGACAAGATGACTCATCCCACTCGATCAGATTCGTCTGTTTGGTTCAACAGCCTTCACATGTATATGCGTGGAAACCTCGTACATTTCCCAGTCCCAGCGAATGTCCTTGCCCGGCTCCAATCTCCCGCTGCTCTTCGTGAACCAGAACTTGGTCGTAATCGCGGGATTTACAAAGGCCTCGATGACCTCCGACAAAACATCATCCAACAACAATGAGCGGCAAGTTGACACGGCTTGGGGCGAATGCTGTCGCACCTGGCACGCCGCTCCGGACCACAAACGAGTCTTTTGAGACCGACCAGGTGGGCTTCGTTACCGAGCTGACTTTGAGCAGGTCGGTCACCCAGCGATCCCGATCCAGCTTGCAGAGGACATAGCCGCGATGGACGCCGTCAAAGAACTTGATGTGCGGGTTGTGCGGGATCATCGGGCCATAGTAGCGCTGGTAGATGTCCGAGTCACCGTTCGAGGTGATCGAGGTGCCTACGAACTCCGTGGCGACAATTGGCGAGTTACGATCTTTGAAGTCCACCTTGAGGTCGTTGACGAAGCTGGAGTGCCAGTCCCCGGTGATGACAACCACGTTGAACGGCTTTTCAAGCGTCTGCTGGCTAACAAGGCCGGCGATGTGCGTCAGGACGCGCTGGCGCGCGGCGGGATAGCCATCCCACGAGTCGTTCCAGTAGCGCTCGCCCGCTGCCGTCGTGTCGTGGTCCAGCTGCGCCATCAGGACTTGATTCGCGATCACATTCCAGGTTGCCTGCGAGCCCGTAAGCCCGTCGAGCAACCATCGCTCTTGCTCGGGGCCGGTCATCGTCACGGATGGATCCCAGGCGGCCTCGCAGGGCGGGCTCTCGCCGTCGCCACACATCTGGTTGCTGCGGTACTGGCGCGTGTCGAGGACATTGAACTCGGCGAGATTGCCGTAGGTTAGCCGCCGATACAGACGCATGTCGGGCCCCATGCGCACGGGCATGTGCTCGTAGTAGGCCATGTATGCGTTGGTCCGCCGGGTGCGGAAGCTCGGGTCGGGCGCGCTGGCGCCCTCGGGATAGTCGCTGGCGTAGTCGTTTTCGACCTCATGGTCATCCCACGTCACAATCCAGGGGAAGCGAGCATGGGCCGCCTGAAGGTCCGGGTCGGTCTTGTAGAGGGCATATCGGAGGCGGTATTGATCGAGGGTAACCGGCTCGGGCCGGCACGCAAGCGGAACCATGGTGTTGCGGACCCCACCGTCGGCAGGCATGATATTCTCGTAGATGTAATCACCCAGATGCACCACTAGGTCTAGATCCTGATCCTTCATGTGGCGATAGGCGTAGTAGAAGCCTTCGTCCCACCGCTGACAGGAGGCGAACGCAAAGCTGAGCTGAGCAATGTCGCTGCCAGGCACCGGAGCGGTCTTCGTGCGGCCGACGGGGCTGACATAGGTGCTGTAGCTGAACCGATAGTAGTAGACCGTGGCGGGAGCCAGCCCGTCCACTTCAACATGCACCGAGTGAGCGAAGTCCGGCGATGCGCTGGTCGTCCCCTGTCTCAGCCCCAATGAGAAACTTTCATCTTCGGCGACCTGCCACGATACGGAGACAGTCTCGTTGGGCATCCCACCGCCGACGTCGAGAGGCTTGGGCGCCAGACGCGTCCACAAGACGACACTAGCATTTTCATACTGATCCGTCAGCGGGTCACCCGATGCGACGCCAAGGGTGAAGGGGTCAGAGCCGACGCCAGAAGCAGCCGAAAAGGTGACGTCGGGATGAAGACCGAGCAGAGCGAGCCCCGCGACTCCTCCCGCCCCCTTCAAAAAGCGACGCCGATCGTTCTGTTTCACCATGCGGTTGTGGTGAGCAAGACATGATTCGTCCAAAGGAACCTCTCTTACTGTTCAAGGTGGGTGTAACCTGTAGCGCATGAACGAGGCGGTGACACTCCCACCGCTAAAGCGGCGGGCTTTCTGCCGATTTTTTTGTAAGCGGAGCAGCGCGGAAAATTTGCTCAACTGGTCGTGCTCTGATTGCGGTTGGGACCGTATCAGATGTAGAGCCCTTTCCATATCCTTTTCTCTGGGGACGTGGCTTCTCCACGCCGGACTGAAGCTGCGACTAGACGGAGGTTGGCTAGGCGGTCATTCGAACCGAGGAGTAGAAGGCTCAGCCTCCACGCTCAACCACTGAGCAGCTAAGGAATCGAAGACGTAATGGAACGCAGGATTGCCAGGCTACGAATGGCGGCCATGCTTTTCGGTCGTGCAACACCTTGTTTAAAACTGCCGAGGGGATATCTCTGTAGCAAGCGGACAGGATCATACACATATTCACCGGCCACGTCAATGGCGAGAAGTGCTTGCATCTGCTTAAAAGCTTGACACAGGAAGACAAAGGCAGCGTGGAGAGATCGTCGACGTAGACACGCAGGTGGTACATCGCATGTCTAGTACAGGACGTTTGGAGGCAGACGACAGCTCGCTGGAAGCCCAGAGCTGTCTGAAACCGAGCAAGGTTCCGAGTAAACTCCCGATGTAGGGGTGCTCGCAGAATGCCGTGCTGTGCTAGACAGCGAACGGGATGGCGTGGAAGCGCCGACTACGCACGTGGGCCTCGATGATCGGCATGGGCGAGAGGCGACGCGAATTTCGACCTCTTCTGCATCGCCTGGTTACCCTGTTTGTGCCTCACACCTTGATGCCAATCTCGCCCAGCACCGTTTCCCTAGACCCGGCATGCTTCCCTCGTCACACAGCTATGCACGAATCGGCTTCGTTGTGCCCAGGTTAAACCAAGCTCACGGGGTCACAGTAAGGGTGAGGCTCGCGCTCAGCTCGGTTACAAGCACATCAAAAAGCTCGGGAGTTGACACCGGCGTAATCCGGCGCACATCGTCATGAGCCGGTACCGCGGACAAGAGCCATGCAGCCTCAGAAGAATGCAGCACTGTTAGCTCGTGTCGACCGATCGTGCCGTCGGTTCGGCGTCGGAGGAGCAAGAAGACCGAGACCGCGTGCGGCTGATTCAAGCCTTCAACGAGCGCGCTAGCCGATGGCTCGTCAGGCATACCGACAAGGCGAGCAACTGTGTCTTGGAGGCTGCCCTGCTGCGCCAACTCCAGAGCTTGCCGCAGAGCCTCGGCTGTCACCATTAAGGGATCACCATTGGCCGGGCGCAAGCTCTGGCACTCACACACGGCTAAGGCTTGCGTCGCGAGCGCGGCGATATCCTGAAACACCGTCAGTTGATGGAGGCCCGGCTCTGGCAGCGTGTGGCCGACGACCACATCCTCCTTCAGCGAACCGTAAAGCTCGACAACCTCACCGCTTGTCCGGATATGCTGTACCACCACGACGTGCTCGGCATACGCGCACGCAGCCACTGTCGAGAGCAGCGCCGCATGTAACACAAGATGGTCATCCGAGGTTCGCCGCGCAAGCTCACGTGCTCGTAACGAGCGCTCGGCAAACAGCAGACCTTGCACCTCTTGCTCGGGTGTTAACGGCTCTGCTTGTGCGGGCCTCAGCCCAGCTAAGGGTGCCCCATTTATCAGCTTAAGCACCAGCGAAAGCTCTTCGTACGTTAAGGTAATTCGCAGCAGGACAGGTGAGGCGATGGTAGCCATAAAGTGCTTCCTTTAAAGGTTATGATTGGAGTCGCAGGCTGCTTCGTCGCCGCTGGGCCGGTTGGGGGAGCCTTGGGCGACGGGGTGGTTGTTCAAGACTTGGCCCTGCGTTGTGGCTGCCGCTGCAGTGCGCGCCCGACGGCCGGAAAGTGCGTGCTGACGGTTCTGACGACTTCCTGGCTGTTCCAATACGATGTGTGCGCGCTGATTGTGTTGCGCTCACCGCTGTTTGTGGTTACCCGCGTCATGTTTGGGTGAACACTGCGGTTTCGCGCTTCCGCAGCCAAAGCTGTCCCTAAAGGAAGCAGGCCCGATAGCAGTGCAAGATGCTGAACACGTCCTTCGCTTGAGCGCAAAGCGGGTAGCCCAATATAGTCATACTGATCACGGAGCTCCACGACCTGCCGGGCATACTGACTCGCGGTCTCGACGTTGGAGACTGGAGAGCCCATGGTCACGATGCCTGCCGTCGTGATGTTGTCGCGCTGCAGGGCCTGCGCCACAGACGGCGCGATTGCGCCACCGCCACTATGGCTCATGAGCACCACTTCTTGTCCTGCGAGGAGCGGATGGGCTGCGAGATCTTGCTTGATCGAGGCGATCGTTTGCTGGGTATAGTATCCGTTCTCGCCAAGCACATACTCACCTGCCACCTGAACTCCACCCAGCATAATATTCCCGGCATCACTAAGGACATTAAGGCTACTGGCATACTTCGAAGTTTCTAGGTCGATCGGTGACAGCCAGCCACCAAAGTTGGTTCCTTCGAGCTGGGTATCAAGGTTGGTATTGTAGACGGCCGCAGTCGCGTGGACATCCTGCGGGTTGTATCCAAGCTCCTCTAGCTTGTGCTCCAGGAACAACGCGCTTTCGTCCGGCGCACCAACTGCGGCATCGCTATCAATTCCGTTGATGATGTAGATCGGCGGCGGAGGGCCGTCCACCGGAATACGTGTATCCAGCACGGGCTCGCCCTGCACATAGGCCTCCTGCGCCACCTTCAACAGTGCGCGCCCCGCGGGCGTGCTGAACAGGAGGTTAAGCATGGTCAAAGGGTCGGTCGGCAGCAATCCGAGGTTGCGACTGGCCTCCGGCTCCAGCATTTTCAACAGCCAGCTAAGGTAGGAGGGCGTCTTTTCACTGCCGGGCCTGGCAACGGACTCACCAAAGAGCAGTGCCGCCGCATCGAGCGCTGTAGCCGTACGCTTCAAGCGTACTGCAAGCTCCAGCAAGGCAGCGGCAGCTGGCTCAAACTGACCAAACAGCGCCCACCAGCGCTCCTCGATCACATCGCGATTCCGTCCGTGCCACCAGCTGTTCTGCATATCTTGCATCGCTCGTTCGACGCCCGCAAACTGCTCGAGCATCAGCGTACCCACCCGCTGCATCTCCTCCGCAGCAACCAGCATCAACTCCGTGTCTGCCCGAACTAAACCCGTCATTTCCTGCGCTCCTCATTCGTTTATTAGTGCTTGCCCTAGATTTAGGCCGGTATCCCGATCGGCTGGTGCTGCTGTAAACCTGATGCCGCTGATAGCTCCTCCGTCTCCGCTGTGAGCGCACACTGAACCAGCTGTACTTGTCCCTGCAGTGTAAAGTAGCCACGGCCCGCCGGCAGCGCGGTCTGCAGTGCCTGGCGCGGTAGCTTGATCCCGAGCGTATTTGGAACAGAGCTATTCTCGGATGGCTGCCCCAAGTAGATGGCACATCGCTCCAGGCGCGCCATTTTGAGCATGTCGGTGCTCACAAGATTGCCGTACTCGGCTCCCGTCACGATAAGATGCAAGCCGAGATCCCGTCCCTGCATCACAAAGGGGGCGAGCGGCTTCCACAGGCTGTAGGTATCTTGCAGGAGATCCCAGTTACTTATCACTAGAACGATGCGTGGTTGTGCGCTGTCCCTCAGGCTTCGCCGAGTCATTTCGGCAGCCACCTCTGTGACAAGCGCTCGAATTTCTTGCTCGTTGGTTATCACCCTTACCGACCGCTGCTCCGCCTGGGCTCCGGCTGTGGCTACACTAGGGATCGTTAGCGTACGCACGTGATCGAGCTGAGCAATCGACTGGAGCACACGGCGCCGCGGGTCGACCAGCACAAACTGCACTTCGGTGGGGCTGTAGCGGGCCGCAAGACCCTTGAGGATTGTGCGCAGTAGCGTTGACTTTCCGCTGCGCGGGCTGCCGGCGATCAGCAAATGTGGAGTTGTCGCTGCGAAGTCAAGCCAAATTGGCTGGAAGCTCACGCCATCGACGGCCATAGGTGTTCCGAGACCGAGCGAGGTCGCTTCAGGCAGCTTCGTGAGGTCCGCGAGCATGACGCGCGTTGGCAGGGAGCGTAATGGCTGCGGCAGGCCCCCCACCAGGCGACCATTGCGCTGATTGACAAGCTGTACGGCTTGCTCGACATCGGACATCCCTGCTCCGTACGTAGCGCTTGTCAGTTCACGCTCTGATAGGGCGTCGGCCGAGAGCCCTAGGCTTGGCAGCGCTACCTGAAGCTCGACCAGCCCTTCGGAGGTTCGCAGGAAGCCGCGTCCAGGCTGATCGGCGGCGATACGTGCCGCGTATGGCTTCCCGATCGCAGCATCGGAATCGATCGGATCATTGAGCCGTAATGCGATACGTGTTTCAAAATTGTTTTGTATCGAAGAGACTTCCCGCCAGCTGTATCCGGTCACGACAAGGGTAATGCCGCACTTCCGGGCGTCACGCAGCAGTCCTTTGAGCGTCTCGATACACTCGGGCTGTGCCGCCGCGAGCTCGGCGATATTGTCGACGATCACGACGATCCCTGGCGGCAAGGAACCCAGCTTTTGAGCAGGCTGCTCGCGTAGCTGCGCCAGCGTATCGACGCCCGCCTTCAGGATCAGCACTTGGCGCTGGCGGATTTGGTCTTGCAGCTCGATCAACAGACGATCGACTTTGCTGCTCTGCTGCGGGGTGAAAGCGTCGGCTAGGTGGCACAGTCGTAGACCGTCTCCGTGATCGCGGCCGAACCTGCTCACGGGAGCGGCCAAGCCGCAGCCAGAGCCACTCGGATCGATCACATAAATCCACAAATCTGCCGGTGAGTGTGACGCCGCCAATGACAGGGCCAGCGTGCGGATAAAGGTTGTCTTACCCGAGCGGGCAGAGCCAAGCACCAAAATATTGCCATGCAGCTTCGCGAGGTCGAGCACGCAGGGCTGCTGGCGGGCTTCGGCGGGGAGATCGAGCATACCGACTGGCGCAGTCAGCCACGACGAAATCTGCTGCGTCCTGCGATCGAATAGTTCCGCAAGCACGACCTCAGGCGGCAGCGGCGCGGTCCAAATGGGATACCGTCGAGCGGCATAGCCACTGCCCGTTGCCTGATCGTTGATCATTGCTTCGGTAATCAAGCCCAGCTCGTGTTCTGGGGCCTGCTCGGCCTGCATGATTTCCAAGAGCTGCTCGACAAGCGCGTCCACTTCGTTCCGCCCACTCCCGTTGCGCTCAGCGACCCTGCCGGCAAGATGGCGCTGGAAGACAGCT
>JADDQE010000179.1 GCA_016781525.1 bacterium
GATCGACGAAGGGGCCTTTCTGGCTGTGAAGGAGCGGTGTGTTGCCTATCGTTGGGAAGAAGCCGCCAGCTAAACCTGCGGCGCCGTCCCAGGCAACCAATGCGTGAGCAGGAGTAACTCCGAAGTAATAGCGGATGCGGTAGTCAAACGCTGTGCCGATAACACTCCATGGATACGATCTGTCGGCCACAGTAGGTACTATCGTCTCGCATCCAGCCAGGTGCTGCTTGGTGTTGCGCTCAATTTGCAGCATATATGGGAATTCGTCCTCAAAGAATCGACGAACAGGACTCGATAGGGTCCTCAGGTGTGACGTCAGAGACATTGCTTTGTCCTTGTCCATAGAAGTGGCAACAACGCCAAATGGTGTGGCACGTGTACCCAGCCTAACAAGAACCTTTGACAGGCTGTGTCACAAAGCCATTGCATCCAGTCTCAGGACACGATGATATTTGGGCCTTTGGGCACAACAAGGGCACACAAAGACTATACGCCTATTACAAGGCTTCTCCCCCCTCCTTCCGCAGGCGAAGGAGGGGCTGAAAAATGAGCAGCTGGCGAGAATAGCAAGTGATAAGGGATCAACCCGCTAAAATTGCTGGAAGGTTTTGGCAAGCTTCAGCGACAGGGATATGTCCTTATTAGTCCCTGTTACTAGCGAACAGTTACGTTCCAATCTGTGCCAAGGCCCTACGTGTCAGCAAATCCAGTACTTTGCCGCCTGGCTGAAGGCTGATTGCGGTATAGCGATGCGCCAAGGCGATCGGGATAACAGCATTTTCGTACAGGTCTGACTCGAAATGATCGATCAGTGCAAGTGCGCGCGGTAGCTCGACGTAGTGAGACAGCTGTGTCTTGGTTGTCTTGAAGCTCTCGCCGAACTCCGTCTTGCTTGCCACAGGGTAAGGCAACGCCATGCAGAAGATCCGCCCGGAAGGGGTCTTGTAGATGAAGTCTTGCCCGTAATATGTCCCTGAGCCGAACCCGTTCTCTGCCGGCTCACGACCGCCCATAAGAATGAATTGGTAGCGAAAGTCGTCATCAATGGCAAAGATACGACCCGGCTGTACATAGCGGTCGATCAGCTTGATATGGTCAACGACCTGCCCGGTCTTTTGCAAGCCGATCATGATAATTCGTGGGAGGCCCCGCTGTTCCAGCTGTGCGTTGACTTCAGCGAAATAGCGGAGGATGCCCCCATGCAGCCAAGCACCGTTCCCAAAAATCGCGAGCGGCCCGTCGACGAAGAAGGCGGTCGAGCCCAGCACCTGTGGCGAGTTCTCGAGCAGGAAGCGCAGGTAGTGCATTGGCAGCATGTGCTCGATCACGAGCATTAGGCGCGAAAGAGCAGTTGCATTGGACTGGAAGTCAGTTACCTCCTCCCAGACGCGGAGACAATCCGATGGATAGACCTCGGTGTTGCAGTATGGGCAGAACTGCTGCTCGGGCACATCCATTAACTCAATAGGCCCATTGCTGCACTCCGGGTTCGGACAGGCATGTAAACGCAGGCGTGTAGAATCACCTGTCGCAAGCGGTCCAGCACGGCGGGCGGCGAGATGGAAGAGTGTCGTCCGCAAGCTGCTGCGCCCGTCCTCTGGATTGAAACGCGTCCTGGGACCCACCAGCTGTTCGTCTACAGCAGCTCGGAAGCTGTCACGCACCGACGCTTTACCATTCGTCCGGATGTTAGCACTCGGCACAGCAAAGGTCAGGGGCGAATTATTGCGCTGCAACTCAGCGACACGAAACGGATCGACGAAGGGACCAACCCGCAACGACTTGTACTGTGCCATATCGATCAGTACGGCGCCAATCTTGATAAAGCCGATGCGCGTACTAGGCAACCGCTCCGTGATGCTCGCTTCGTAGAAGCTGCCATCGACGGCGATGACATAGTTCGGCAACTCCGTGCCGTCGGTCGGCGGAATGACTTGGAAGCGTGCACTTATAGTTTGGGCTTCCTCAGCTGACGGCTCGCGCAGATAGGTACATCCTTTCAGAAAGGCGGCAACATCCGGATTGCGCACAATATCACTATGCGACGCTTTGTTAGCGATTTCACCCTGATAAGGCATATGCCTCTCCCTAATTGCTAGTGGGCGCTGTCCTCGATAGTTTCCAGCACGAATGCGCTACGCCTCTCAACGCGCTGCGCTTCGTGCCGTCTCGGCCTCGCCTTCACCATCACCGCTCACTGCACTGCCATTCACCCCACTGTCCACACGGATGGTGGTTGCCACTGCCACTGGAGAAGCGATTGGTGGCATCGTCGCGGCAGTAGCGAGTGATGCTGCCGCAGGAGCCTGCTGTCGCTGATGGTCCGCCTTCGGATCGAACTTGTCGATCTGTGTAGGAATCACAAACGGACTGGAAAGTGTCTTGACGCGCGCGAAACCAACATCCTGCGCACGTACAAGAGAACGGCTGAAGTCGCCGAAATCGTAGAAGTGGGCCAGCTCGCGGATTTCGCGCTCGTTGTTGAGATGTGTGATGAACCAGTTCTCAGTGTTGGCCAGGATGTTGGAGTGCATGGAGGAGACTTCTTGCGTCGCATAGACCAAGCCGATACGGTATTTGGCTCCTTCCTTGGCGAGGCGCGGCCAGGTCTCGGTCAGATCCATCTCCCGGCCCATGAGATTATGTGCCTCCTCTACGTAGACCACGATATTGGGTGGGACCTGGCCTTCGACAAAGCGTTGCATCGAGTTCTGGAAGATCGTGCCGGCGACCTGCTTACTGATTTTCTCACGCAGCGTTGGATCGCCTACCGACAGATCGAGGATCACAATTTTGCCCTGTACAAGGTAGTTGTAGATCTCCTCGGCGACATCTGTGGTCCGGCGAGGGGAGTGATATTTGACAGCGTCCGAGAGTATGCGGTGGCCCGAGATATAGCTGCTCGACCCGCGCTTCTGAGTAATCATGTCCAGCAAGTTACTCAATGAATCGTCGATCCAAGTACTGCCCGCACTCGAACCCGGCAGTGGACTCTGCTGATTGGCCTTACGTGCTGCCTCGAACCAGGCAGCAGCCTCAGGCAATGTCAGGGCACTTGACGGGTCTGACAGAGGAGTATCAGCCTTAGCATTGACGAGCTCGCGTACCGTCTTGTTGGCGGCGAATTTCACCTTGTAGCTTTTGGGCGCTTCAAAGCCCGCCTTATACAGAAGCACCTTGTAGGCGGCCACGCGGCGCTCCCAGCGAGTATACTCGCCAATATCCTTTGGGTCGGGCTCGTCCAGTGACATATTGACGAAGGCGCGGACATAATCCGTCGTGACACGATTGGCCTCCTCCAATTCGCGTTGGATGATGCCGAAGCCCTCATTGAGCTGTTCATAGAAATTGTTACGCAGTTCCTCGAATCCGGTGGCCGGCAACATGCGGTAGCGTACCGTCTCCGAGGGAAAGAGGTCAGCGATAGCACCCTGGTCTTGCTGATTAGCGTTAGCGTATTCACCGTTGATGTCGTAGATGATCTGGCCGATCTTGACACCACCCTCGTCGGCTACACGTTTGACCACGGCGACGGTCTGCTTGACCATATTCGACTTGCCCGTGCGGGTCATTCCCAGCACCGCCGTACGCCGTGCCAGGAAATCTGCCGGCTGCAGCGTCACAGGTACCTTCTCGGCCTCGTCACGGCGGTGCAAGCGATCGGTCGAGGTATAGCGCACCGTCCCAATACGGAAGGACTCGATCGGCTTCTCGATGCCCAGCTGCTTCGCCTCTTCGAGCGCCGTCCGACGCCGGATCGGATCGACATGATTGACGATCAGCTCGAGGGCCTTGCCGCGTGGGCGATACACGTTGAGGCGCGCCGCCGATGCGAAGGATTCGAGGTCGCTACCAAGGTGCAGTTCGCCGTTCTGCGAATAGAAGGTACCGAGCACGCGGCATTCAAGCGCGCCGAACTGCATCTGGTTACGCGTGATGTCATCGTAGTCGCGGTCTTCGGCCGGGCCATAGATCGTCGTCTGCTGTTGAAACAAGTCGACCTTCGTTCTTACAAGCTCATCGTCCTGCGGCAAGCGCGTCGTGCCAACGACGCGCAGCAGGATCACCTCGCGGTCTTCGACCGGCACCGTCGCAAAGGCGCCGGGATCGAACGCCGTCGCCACGAGGAAGCAGTTATGGGGCACCCCTAGCGTATTGGCCTTCCAAAGGTCGTTTGTCATCACCAGGGCATGCTCATAATCGATGCTATAGATCCAGCCGACAAAGTTCTCGGGCTGGACAAGCTTGACCAAAGGGTCTTGTTGCAGGATGCGGCTGATATTTTGCATGCGGGGCCTCCTCTCAAATGGATTGCCGACAATACGGTATGGTAGTGTACATTTCATTCAAATTAAAGGTTAGCGCGAATAACCGTTGGGTAAAGCTGGAGTCCGGGATAGCTCGCTGGGGTAGCATGGAAGCTGACATTTCGACCAAGCAGTGCTCCATGAGCCATATCCACGTCCTGATTTGCCGCGCCCACGATCCTGCCGCTGACCAGATGACCGAACTCGCCGCCTTCCCGACACAGCGCTTGATGAACGCGAAGCGATGACTCAGGAAACCAGCAATGCCATCCTCCGCCGTACGCTGCGTGCCCAATGGGACCTCATCGACGCTTGAACTCGCGGACCAGCACCGCCAGCATTTTCCCCCTCAGCCGGTCCACGCCGACGGCCACGAGCCTGTCACGGTCGTTAGCCGCTTCGGCACAGTCGCTCTCTCCCGGCAGGTCTGTTTGCATCCGCAGACGCAGATTCATGTGATGCCGGGCAACGCATTCCTTCCCCCAGACAACGGTATCATCGTTACACGTGGCCTCCAGGAATGGGCCTACTTATTGCCGCAGGAGTTGCCCTTTGCCTCGGTCGCCCGCCTCCTCGGTTGGCAGACCTGGGACGATGCTAATAGCAGCGCGTCGCTGATGATCCTGGACGAACCATCTAAGAGATACCGCGCCTGACACTGTGACACCACTGAACACGCCCATGCCGGAAAACGAAATGAGACCGGCAGTCCGTCTTGCGCCAAACCGATGGATGAAGCGTCGCCGTTCCATCCTCGTGCTGCATCAGGTGCCAACAAGGGTGCTCGTCGGGGATGAGGTTCATGTGAAGAGTACGCTTACAGCCGCATGGACAAAGCATCGCCGCCTGCTCCAGAAAACCGTCGTCCTGAACAATATAAAGTGTTCGCTTTCGGAGGCGTGGCGGGAGGTACTCCTCGACGACGGCTGTCTGGTATGGCGGATCAAGCAGGTCGCGGAGCCAGCACTTGAATTGGGCAATTATGCTTTTCGCCCCGGCCCTCACGCTTTTCGCCTTTCTGACAGCTCTGGCAAGCGCAGAAGGGGCGTGGTATCTCCTACGCCAACATATGCCTGCAAGATCTCGCAACACCCTTCTTCGGGTTCGAGTATCAGTTCCATGCTGGACAAGCTGAATGTCACACTTGCGTACTCGCGATTCGGCTCTTCACGAAAAGGATGAAGCCGCGCCAGCAACTCACTTACAGCAAGCGATGCCGCAAACATGTTGACGCTGATGACGGCAGGACGGTGTGCAGTGACGCCCGCGATGTAGCCGTCCTGGACCTGCCTGGCATGCGCTTCGGGATCACGGCGTCGCAAACCGGCCTCGGCAACTTGATTGAGGGTAAAGAGGCCTCGGCTCATCAGGCTGGAGCGACCGGGCTGCAGATAATGCACCGTGCCACAAACTTCCCGGATGCGGCCCTTCTCTGGCCCATCCGGCACGGCGTCCAGCCGCACGCCGATGTCGAAGTAGGCAATGGTGTAATAGGTTGCCAGCATGTTCAACAGGAAGCGCCCGTCAACGGTATCCATGCACCCGAAGACAATATCGCACTGTGCGACTGCACGGATCACATCGGGATCCCAGAGGTTTTTCCGGATCGTAATGACATTAGTACCCAGCTCTGCCCGGCGAATCGCGTCGCCTAGAACGTCCACCTTCGGTCGCTCATCGCGCACGTCCTGCATGGTCGAGTTCAGGATGCGGTTGATATTCCGGTCCTCCATCTGGTCATCGTCAACGAGCACCAGTTCCCCGACACCCAGCCGGAACAGCTGCTCAACCACGGGGCTACCCGTTCCAGAACAGCCAATCACGGCGACCGAGAGCCTGCGCAAACGTTGGACCGTCCCCTCGTCGAAGGCTTGGGCGTGGGAAGCCACAAAGCTGGGCAGTTCGGCGCTGCCACCATAGGGATACCAAAAAAGCAGATCGTGCCCGACCACGTTGATGACGGCGATCGGGATAAGCTGGCCGCTACCCTCAAGGATCCGGCCGAACATCTGCCCATCGGGCAGCATCACGACGCTGCCGTGTGGAATATCGGCTCCAATCCAGCCGCGAATCATCGGGAGCAGCCGCGCATCTCCCTCGTCATCCGTGGGAGAGAATCTGGTGTATCCCGCCGGATGGCTGTGAATCTTGATAACGGACAGATGCTCCGTTTCGGCGCGGTCGAGCATGGGCTCGATGACCTCGGGTGGCCATGTGACCCGCGTGGCCGTTCGGTCAGAACACACATCATATGGAACTTTCTGAATTTCCCGCACCATAAGGCGATGGCGGCGATCGCCAGCACGGCGACCGCAAAGGACGATGGCAACGGCCTCCTTGCCGTCGCCAGGAAACAGGTGCCGCATGATGCGCTCATGCTGCTCGACGGTAAGGCTCAATGTGACTGGTGGCTTCATTTCTCAAACTCCCGCTGCAACCAGTCCTCTATCAGGATGATGTGGGTCCCAAGGTTGTCCTGGCTAGGCTTCCACGGATTACTGCCCGTCCGGTGGCGGGACCAACGCTGGAACGTTTGCTCCAGTATCTGTTGGTGTGCCTCTGTGGCAGCGATCCGTTTCCCATCTTTGCGCGCGAGTGCAGGGAAGAAATAGACCATATCAAGCCCAGCCATCGGATAGCCGGTCTCCATGCGTATTGCCGCCGTCACCGTCTGATGGTTGTAGCCATCGGGTGTGGGGAAGTCGTGGATCAGCACCCATTGGGAGCCGTCCACGACTGTTTCCCAGGGAAGACCATACTCCTCGAGAAACCCATGGTCTTCAGGCAGAAGTTCGAATTGCCGACGGAGAGCCATGCTCAACCTTCCGTCTGGTCACGTGGAAGCGCCTTGAACTTTTCCACGCCCGGGCGACGAAGGTCAACCCGTTCTTCGAGTTCGACCTTCTCCGGTCGCTGGCCAACAACCGTTACCCGCAAGGTGTAGTTCTCCGGTGGTGTCAGTTTGGCGAGGGAGAGAACCTCTCGGCCAGTGATGAACTGCTCATTCACCACGAACCGGTCGCCATTCACACGGATGCGGTAGCCATGGCACCGCGGTGGCCGCTTGCCCTGGCGGGCATACTCTTCCAGATCGGCGATCTCGTCGAGAACTTCCTCGCGGATTTCGTCAAGCGCGTCGGACGGCTGATCTTCCACCTGTTGATTGGTCATATCCATTTCCTTTCCTCTCGTTGGAACGCATTACGCTCCAGGCTACGTGTGCACGATGTGCTTGTCTGTATCTACTGGTGCAGGCCTGTTACCCCCTACATAGGACAAATGAGATTAAAATGGCAACTCACGCATATATGCGGCCGCTCAGGCTGTGCAGGAAAGTGTTGATCGGCGATCTGCTGGAGCATGGCGCCGATTGTTTCGATATGGTTCTCAACCGTGCCCTCCCGGTATTTCACGAGGTTTGTATGTCCAGCTTGGGGATAATGCAGTTCAATACGGGGCTGCGTGCCGTAGCGCAGTTTATAGGCCTGGGCGGCGAGGATAGTGCGGGGCTGATACTTATGCTCATCTTTCGGCTGGCCCGTGTGCACCAGCACGTAGACTGGTCCATCCGAGCGCTGCTCAACGCGGTCTATGCGCATCTGAACCTGCCCAGCATCAAATTCAATGGTGACATACTGGGCAACGGCTTCAATCACGGTTCCAGTGCTCAGGGCCCGAGCGGTGTCGAAAAGTTGCGCGAGCGCAAGCTTGCGGTACTCCACCGCATACGAAATGGCATCCAATCCACGCTCGCGCCAGACCTCATCTAGCATGGCATCGATCGACGCTGCAGTGGGCGACGGATCTGTTACCATACGCTCGGTAAGGCGTTGAACAGCTGCCCGAATACAACCGTGTACCTTTACGTACGGACTCACCTCCAGCCGAATGCCATACACTTCGTCGTATAAGTATTGGCGTGGACAGCGGCTATATGTTCTGATGCTGTAATCCCGCAGCACGAGGTCTGCGGCGGTAACTGGCGTCAGGCGTGATACCACCTGATGATGAGGATCTGAAGCGAGTTGATCAAAAGAGCGTTGTGGCCACGGCGGACTCAGCGGCAATAGTGGCGAACGTTGCGCTTCGCCACCATCATACCTGCTAGCCCGCAGCAGCACGAGTCGATCCTGGGCGCGCGTAAGCGCCACATAACATAAGTAGCGCTCTTCTTCCATCGGGTCGAGCAAACCGCCATGAATGAGCCTCGGAAGGTTCGGAACACTAGAAGGTGGACGCTCATTGCGAGGGAATTGACCCTGTGCCAGATAGGGCACCAGTACGATTGGAAACTCCAGGCCCTTGCTTTTATGTACCGTCATCACGCGGACGGCGGTGCGATCAGTTCCCAGGTCGTCCCAGATATGCTCCTGCCCTGCTTCGATCAAGTCCTGAAGGTAGCCGACAAATTGGGGCGGGCTACACGTCCCGAGCACTAACGATGGTTTAGCAAGGTTGCGTGCAACCAGCAGCAGCAGTCCAATCTGCCGGAGTGCCCGTTGAGCAGCCGAATCACCCGCTCGCGTGTCCCGGAGCCACGTGCGGAAGCTGGTGCTATATACGCACAAGTAGTGTGTGAGCATCGCCCAGGCAGTTGGTTGCTGATTGAGATCCCGTACGATGCTGTGGAGGCGTTCGAGCGTCGCAACCCCCGCATCACTCAGTTGAGGCAAGGTGGCGCCCTCGGTCAGCACGCGATAAAAGCCCCCGAATGCTACCCTCGCTGTCGTTTGCAGATACTCAAGATCGGCTTTTTGCAACTCGTGGTCCGTGCTTGTCAGCACACGCAGCAGACCGGTTCGATCCCCGTCGCGCACCAATGTGCAGAGCGCCAGCAGGTCTTGCACCAGTGCTTGTTTCAGGAGGTTGCCGGTATGATCAACGGGAATATCATGCTCTTGCAGGACAGCCGCAACCCGTGCTGCCTGTTCGCGCGTACGGCACAGCACAGCAATTTCACCATAGGCGTAAGATCTAGGCCGTGACATGCTGCGTAGTCGGCGCGATGCCACGCCACCTCTTCCATACCGTAGCAGCGACTTGCGCCTCATGACCACGCGACGAATAGTTTGCGCAATAAGTAGCAATTCAGTTTTTTCGTCAGGCGCAACCAGTTCCTGAACAGCTCGTCCGCCAGGTTGCGAGCGACGATGCGGCCTAATTGGAGGACGGTTCCGAGCAGCGACTGTGTCTATGATCTGGGCAGCGCCAGCGCGAACAATAGCCGGCGTCGAGCGGTAGTTGCGGTCGAGATGGACTACGGTGGCCTCTTGGTAACGCTGTTGAAAGGTGGTGATGTGCACGTGTGAGGCGCCTCGGAACCCAAAAATACCCTGGCAGGGGTCTCCGACCGCCCAAATCTGCTGATCCCCAGCCAATGCATGCACCAGTTCGCCGTTGGCAAAGTTAATATCTTGAAACTCATCCACCAATATGTAGCGATAGGTGTGACGTATCTCAGCGGCGATGCCGGCGTTCGCCAGAAGCGAAATCGGCAGCATTACAAGGTCGCCATAGTCAACTGCACCGGCTTCCCGCAACAAGCGTTGGTAAGCGGCGTAAAATGCGGCGATCTCACGTAGTTTTTCGATCCGCGTCGTACGGCGCTTTCCTTTCTCTCGATCATCTTTGCGCGTTGCCCCACGAAGTCGCTCAATCTCGACCTGCTCGGCGGCCGCCTCTTCAGCCACCAACGCGGCATATTCTTCAGAATTGACTAACTCATCTTTCGCCTGTGACACCCGCTTGAGCAGGTCGGGCAGATGCTCGGCTGGATTTCGCAGTGACTTGAACAGGTCGAGCGGAAGTTGATCAATACGTTGCTTAAAAAAGATGAACAATTCGCCGGGTGTGAGGAGGGTCACGCTCGGAGGTAAGTCAAGATGTTGAGAATAGCGTCGCACGAGTTCAAGGCCGAAGGCATGGAAAGTGTAGATATGTAGATTGCCGACGTGTCTTGCCAGTTCGGATGGCAGTGCTGCGTGGATACGTTCGCGCAGCTCCTCAGCGGCATCGTTAGAAAACGTCAATACCAAAATATGTTCGGGCATCACGCCGTCCTCGACGAGTCTGCGGTAGCGCTGGACTAGGCAATGGGTCTTGCCCGTGCCTGGTCCAGCCACCACTAATGCCGGGAGTGGCGCCGCGAGTGCTGCTTGTTGCGCTGGATGAAGTGTATGAGCGATACGCTGGCGGTGTATATTTGCCGTAGTAGGTTGGGGTGGATAGAGCAACAGATTCACAATCTGGCTGCGAATAGCTTCAGTCGGCACGTTGTAGTGTATCGCTAAGCTCTCGATGGTCCAACCCGCTTGTCCAAGCTCCTCCCAGAGATCATCGGCCGCGACCAACAGCTCCAACGCGAAAAGGTTGGCTTCCTGCTCGCGTCGTTCGCGTGTGTTATAGCCGCGCAACACCCCTTGTTCGGTGGCGAACCACCCGGTAACGGCGGTGCTGATATGCTCAGGACCGTCCTCAATAACGGTGTTCAAACCTTCGAGATCAGCATGACCCAGCTCATGCGCCGCGCGAAAGCGGAACTCGGCCTCACTACATCCAGCCCGGATACGTATCGCTTGATGGACCGGATCAAGAACGGCATTGATTTCCGGGGGCAGGTAACCGTCCGTGTAGGGCGAGAGATGATACATTTCTTCGGCCAGTAAGCAGACATCGACCTGCGATTCAATACTGGCGAGTGGTTGCTTGACCTGCTCGGCAAATTTGGTGCGGGTTTGCGCGGCGGCTTGACGAATAGCTTCCCAACGCGCGTTCTGCATCATTTCGCTCCGTGCTCAGCATGCTGATCAAGCCATTCGGCCCGCATTTCGGCAGTGAGGCCGGCGCTCTGCTTCAGCGCGGTTACAAAATCTACGGGCACATCAGCTTCAAGCGTTGTGTTGTCATCTGCACTCAAACGTGTGCTGGTCGGTGCCTGGAGTGGAGTACGAAGCGCTGCCAAAATCTCGTCACTCGTGCGCTCGAAAATCGCCCCGAGCTGTGCTACAAGTCGAGAAGGAATACTGCGCACGATCACGCCACCCCGCTCTAATCGTCCAACAAAGTCTGCAGGCAGCCGCAGCCGGCGCGACAACTGCCCTGGGAGAATACCTCGCGCTGTACGAAGTTCAGTCAGCGAGATCGGAGGTGTCTGGTGTTCTGCCAGGACTTGGTCTGCAGCTGCCGCCACTGCGGCCAAGACATCCGGATCAGCCTGTGCCGTGTTGATCTCAGCCTCAACAAACAAGTAGTCTTCTATGAATTCAAGTAGTACAGCGGGATCGGCGGCTGGGTACTGTGTGAGAAACGAGGCAATATTGATCTGTTGACCGGTTTGACGTGCGGTGACAAACACTTGCATCGCCTGATCGGTCATCAACTCACGCTCACTCATGATGGTGCTCCTTTGCCATCTTTAATATGCTGCAGGCCTCGTTGTAGTACCGTTTCGCTTCCGCAGGCGAAATACCACGGTGAACTGCAATCTGCTCGGCCTTCAATTGGCGGTCAATAAAGTCACCGTACACCACGACCATCATGGTCTCTTCCGGGGTGAGTGCTTGCAGGCGCTCGAGCCGCTCTACACGGTCCATGACAACTGATTCGACCGACACGTGATCATCAGCCACCATTTCTCCGAGCATCGTGTCGTCATCGTTGCTTACTGGTGCATCCAGTGAAGCCCGTGACTTCATCGGAACACGGTCCGGTTGGCGTGGCGGTGCATCGCTGCGTGCCTTGTGACGCGTCGGGATTGGGATGCCTTCGTGGCGTAAAAAGGTTTCAAGGGTGTCGCGGCAGGTTTCGTTCAGGTACAAATTGAACGCGGTCTCCATGCCACGTTTAGCCTTTGGGGCACGGGCATCTTCGAGGATGCGACGTTGGATATCGGCGGCAGCGTCTTTGGACAGCTGTATTAACTCAGCTGGGCGGAGTTTACGCGCCACCTTCATCGCAATGTAGGTTTGATAACGGTGGAGTAAAATCCCGGCCAGCGCCGTGAACAACGTTTGGTCGTTGCTCAAATGCGCCTGACGCATCGCTCGCACCAAATCTTCACTCGTTGCTTCCTCGAATGCCTGCATATTAGAACTCCTTGAACGTGTACTTCCGTCGACGGAAATGCTGTATGAGATACATAGGGTTGCTCCTTGATATTCCTACTCTGTATTACTGGTGCACGCGGTTACC
>JADDQE010000017.1 GCA_016781525.1 bacterium
ATCTCTTCGTTAATTTCAGGTTAAGCAGCGGGGCATATCCTTCGGCCTTTTCTATGCGTATTAATAGATGTGGTGGCTTTAACCGACGAGCGGACGACCACTACTGGTCGCCCGCTCGTCATGCCCCCGTGTGCCCGTGGTGCAAGTATGGTCGGGCACCGTCAAGACAACATTATCGTTTTGGTAAGCTTGTATGAAGCTATTCCAAACGTATGTACAACGCTTGCTAGTCCGCAAAATAAGGACGCGTTAAGGCTATGTTATACTGCGGAGCGCAAAGAGACAGGGACAAGTGTTTCATGCGATATCATTGGATCGGGCTGGCGCTGCTGATCCTGACACTCGCCGGGTGTGGCCGGGCGACGTCAGCGGAGGAGCAGCAACTAACGCTCACTGGCTCTACCTCAGTGACACCCTTCGCCGAGCAGCTCGCAGAGTTGTTCGAGCACGAACACCCCGGCAACAAGATTAACATTCAAGGGCTTGGCTCAAGTGCCGGCATACAGGCAGCGACGAACGGAACGGTAGAAATCGGCATGTCATCGCGGCATCTTGAAGAAGAGGAAACCGCGGAGCTCAAGCCGATCGAAATTGCGCGTGACGCGCTGGCAATCATTGTGCATCCCTCAAATCCGATTACGAATCTCTCAACCGAGCAAATCCGGCAAATTTTTACGGCACAGGTAACCAATTGGAGCGAGGTTGGCGGGCCCGATGTCCCGATCGTGGTCGTTACGCGCGAGGCTGGCTCGGGCACCTATGGAGCGTTTGAAGAGTTGGTGATGAACAAGGAGCTACCGGCGCCGAGCGCCTTGCGGCAGGGCTCGAACGGGGCGGTGCGGCAAATTGTCGCCAAAGATCCTGACGCGATCGGATATATCTCGCTCGGGATTGTGGATGAGACGGTCAAGGCTGTGAGCGTCGATGGAGTCCAAGCATCGGCCGAGGCAGTACGCAGCGGTGAGTACAAGTTGGTTCGTCCGTTTCTGTTTGTGCAGCGCAAGGACGCCTCGCTCTCGCCGCTCGCGAGCACCTTCCTGGAGTTTGTGTTATCGCCGGAGGGGCAGGAGCAACTTGTCCAAGCCGGATTGGTCCAAGGAGCGGACGCACAATGAAAGAGCGACTGATTGGTTTTCTGCTGTTTCTGTCGGCGCTCGTGTCGCTTGCGTCGCTCGCCGTCATCACATTTTTCATTTTTGAGGCCGGCCTCCCGCTTATTTTTAAGGTCGGGCTAGGCACCTTTTTGGAAAGCAGCGCCTGGAGTCCGAGCGGCAAAAACCCGCAGTTCGGCATCGCATCGATGATTCTTGGCTCGGTTTGGGTAACGCTGGGCGCTATCGTCGTGGGTGTGCCGCTTGGCTTGGCTGTAGCAATCTTCTCGGCGGAGCTTGCGCCGCCGCGCCTCGCGGCGATCATTCGTCCCGTAATCCAGCTACTGGCCGGTATTCCATCCGTGATCTACGGCTTTATCGGGCTCACCATCCTTGCACCACTCGTGCGCACCACCCTTGGCGGGCCTGGACTCAGCGTGCTGACGGCAGCCCTGATCCTTGGGATCATGATCCTGCCGAGCATCGTCAGTATTTCGGAGGACGCTCTACGAGCCGTTCCACGCGCCTACCGTGAAGGTGCATTGGCCGTGGGTGCAACGCCCTGGCAGACAATCTGGCGCGTACTGGTGCCAGCCGCGCGGTCGGGGATCGTCGCCAGCATTATCCTCGGCATGGGTCGTGCGCTAGGCGAGACAATGGCAGTGATTATGATGCTCGGCAACGCGCTGCAGGTGCCGCGCTCACCGCTCGACTCCGCCACAACCTTGACAAGCAACATTGGCTTGGAGCTGGCCTATGCCAGCGGCGCGCATCGTGAGGCGCTCTTTGCGACGGGTGTCGTCCTATTTGTGCTAATCATGGTGCTGAACATGCTTGCGAATGTGTTAACCGGTCGCGTCGTGCTCTGGCGCACACGACTGCCAGTTTCGCGCTCGATCTTCGCGCGCCTCCGCGGGCGACAGCCGGCGGGTGATAGGAGCGGATCATGAACCGCCACCAATCACAGCGCGCTGCCTATGGCTGCTTATGGGCCGCGGCGAGCATAACGATCGTTATTCTGGCCATCATTATTATGTACGTTCTGTTACAGGGTTTGCCCTATCTGAGTCTCAACTTTCTCTTCGGGCGGCCCGAAGCCCAGGGACGGGAAGGCGGTATAATGCCGGCTATTCTCGGCACCTTGGCGCTGGGAGCGCTGTCGCTGATTATTGCGGTACCCCTAGGTGTGGGTGCTGCGGTCTTCCTCACGGAGTACACGCGGCCGAGCGCCCTGACCACGATGATGCGCTTCGGCACAGACTCGCTGGCAGGGGTCCCGTCGATTATCTTTGGCCTCTTCGGGTTTATCTTTTTCGTGACGCGCCTGAACCTGAGCTGGTCGCTGCTCGCCGGCAGCCTCACTCTGGCTCTGATGGTCTTGCCCACCCTGATCCGCACTGCCGAGGAGGCCATCCGCGCCGTGCCGGTCTCGTACCGCGAGGTGAGCTACGGGCTGGGAGCATCCCGCTGGCAAATGGTGCGCACGGTCGTTCTGCCGAATGCGCTGCCGGGTATCGTCACAGGCATTATTCTGAGCTTTGGTCGGGCCGTTGGCGAGACTGCCGCCGTCATCTTTACCGCTGGAACTGCACTCAATATTCCAACGTCGGTCTTTTCGCCGACCCGAACGATGGCGGTGCACTTCTATATTTTAGCGGTTGAGGGTATCTCGCTGCCGATGGCCTATGCGACCGGAGCCGTGCTGATCGTAACGATTCTGATTATTAACGTCGCTGCCAACCTGTTTATCAGCCGGGGCATCGCCCGAACTGTCCGGCGGTAGCATATCGTAAGCTAGGACCCGCGTAGAGCGCTATGAGCGATATCAAGATTCAGATTGATCACTTCTCGTACACATACGGCGACGAGCCGCCGGTCCTACGCAACATCACCCTTAATGTCCGGCGTAACTCGATCCTGACAATCTTCGGCCCCGCACGCGGTGGCAAAACAACCCTGCTGCGCTCACTGAACCGCCTCACCGATATCGACGAGCCAGGGAAGCGTCAGGGCCGTATATTGCTCGACGGCCAGGATATTTATGCTCCCAGCGTCGACGTTCCATCGCTGCGGCGGCGCATCGGGATGGTCTTCGCATTGCCGGTTGCCCTGCCGATGAGTATTTTCGACAACATCGCGTACGGGCCGCGGCTACAGGGAGTTCGATCGCCCTCGCGGTTAAGCGATCTTGTCCAGTTCGCGCTCGAAGCCGCCGCACTATGGGATGAGGTTCGTGATCGCCTGGACTCGTCGGCGCTGGCCCTGTCAGGTGGTCAGCAGCAGCGTTTATCGATCGCCCGTGTGCTGGCGCTCGAGCCCGAGGTAATACTTTTGGACGAGCCGACTGCGGCGCTCGATCCGATCTCCACGGCGAAAATCGAGGAGGCGTTGATTACCCTCAAGAGCGAGTACACAATTGTGATCGCACCGCACAACGTCCAGCAGGCCGGCCGAGTTGCCGACGACGCGGCCTTCTTTCTGATGGGGGAATGTGTCGAGGCCGGGCCTGCGTCTCAGCTCTTTACAGTGCCGCGCGACCGCCGCACCGAGGACTATATCACGGGCCGCTTCGGGTAGCCTCCTTGGAGTGATCCAACCTCCGAAGGGGTGGCACGCCGTATGCAACGACCCTTGCAAGAGATGAGTATTCGCTCGTGGCTACATGAGGAGGACGAGGAATGGATTTGTTGCAAAACTTACTCGGTGGTGGACAGCAACGTCAGGAATTTCAGGAGTTTGCCAATCGCTACGACCAGGGACCGCCCTACCAGGGCTTCCCGGGTGAAGAGGCTTACCAGCGCTATCAGCAAATTGCGCCGCAGCTGCCACCTGATGTGTATGAAGACGCGGCTCGCGAGTCATTCAGCCGTATGTCTCCACAGGAGCGACAGCAGTTCGGCCAAATGCTGCGCCAACGCTCGCAGCAGCAGGGCGTCAACTTTCCCGACGTTAACCACGACGGCATCGACGATCGCATGCAGGATCCAAATTACCTTGCGCAAATAACAGGCCGGATGCACCAGCAGCAGCCGAATCTACTGGGACAACTGCTCGGTGGTGGACAGCAGCAAGCACTCGGCGGCGGGGGTATCGGCGACCTGCTTAACAATCCGCTGGCCAAGGCGGCTCTCGGCGGCATCGCGGCGATGGCCGTCAAGCGCATGATGAGCGGCGGATCCGGCGGCAACCAGGGTGGTCGCGGCGGCAACCAGGGTGGTTTTGGCGGTAACCAGGGCGGCTTCGGCGGCATTCCGATGTAGGCTCATCCAGGGCAGGCGCGCTGAGCAAGCGCGCCGGCTACCCAAGCTCCAGCACAGTTAATCCCCGCTCCAGCATAAAATTCTGTACTTCGGGCACGTCCCGCAGCGCGACGACCCGCCGTTCACCCCCACGCTCGACAACGACCTCAAACCCAGTGACACGCCCATGTATTCCGTGGTATATGCTGCGCTGGAGTACTGGTTCCTCGATTACCCAGCCCGCCATTAGCCAGGACCGCAACTGATCGAGCCGTGGCTCACCGCTTCCTGCCCGCTCCACAATGCTCCCCTCCTCCTGTGCGCTTCGAGGAGATCCTACACTGCGGATGTTAAGCACAAAGGTCAGTGCGCTTAAGCTGCTTTAACGATAAAAAGAGCAGCTCCAGGTATAACCTAGAGCTGCTCTGATTGGAGGAGGGGGCGGGATTCGAACCCGCGAGGCTCTCGCCTACCGCATTTCGAGGGCGGCACTTTCGACCACTCAGACACCCCTCCGGATGAATTGTGAGGCCAGCGGACAAACGTTCGACGGGGGCTAGATACCACCTCACGCTCATCCTTGGTTTCGTGGCGACCCCGGCGCGACTCGAACGCGCGACCTCTTCCTCCGCAGGGAAGCGCTCTAATCCACTGAGCTACGGGGTCCTAGCACGGGCGTACTGTACCACAGCGAGGTGGCCTATGCAAGTTTCTGTAGCGCCCGGTTGCAGGAACGGGTTGTGCTACCCAGCGTGGAGACACCGTCATCCGCGCTGTCGAGGAGGCCGGAGGGAGCCGCACCATGGAAATATCGGCCGCTGCATCACGTCGCGAGGACTACGATATCGTCGTGATCGGTGGTGGTCCCGCTGGCAGCGCGGCCGCGCTCCGTCTCGCTCGGGCCGGGCTCGAGGTAATCCAGCTGGAGCGTAGAATTTTTCATGCCCGGACAAGCGATGCCTTACGCTCAGGGGAGGGGCTCCCCCCTGCGGCGATGCGCGAAATCCGAGCGCTCGACCTGCCCACTCACGACAGCTGGACGTTGAGCAAGGTCCATCAGCTGTTGATTCGTTGGCACAATGGCCGTGCCACATATGACGCGCTGCCGAAACATCAACCGCTGACCCTGATCGACCGCGAGAGCTTCGACCACGCGCTGTTTCAGGCTGCGGCGGCAGCTGGCGCCAATACCCGCCAGGGCTGGCGGGTGCGCGAGCTCACGTTTGGCCAGCAGGGGGTCTGCAACGGCGTGCTCGCTGTCGACCCGGATGGCGTGCCCGTGCAGCTTCGAGCCAAGCTGGTTATCGACGCAGGTGGACGAAACGCCCCGAGTATCACGCAGCTTGGCCTGCGGCAAACTGGCCGCGGCCCGCAATTTATCGTGGTTGCCCTGTATTTCGATGCGCTCGCGGAACTGGAGGCGGAATGCTGGGAGATGCATCTTTGGGCCACACCCCAGCTCGCAGTCATGCAGGCAACGCAGATGGCCGATGGTCTAGTACGCTGTGGCCTCGCCGTCAACCTGGACGCAAAGCAGCGCCAACCTGCACATCGTCCGGCCCACCTCTTTTGGCACCACGTTCAGTCGAATCCTCACCTCCAGCAACGCCTGCGCGCAGCCCACCAGGTCCGTCCCCCCTATGCCCGAGCGGAGCTAGCTTACTCGGTACGCCATATGGCGCTCCCAGGCTTGCTGCTTGTCGGTGACGCGACCGGCTATCTCAATCCCATCCTGGGCGACGGCATCTGGTCGGCACTCCGCTCGGCCGCGCTAGCAAGCGAGGTAGCCCTACGGGCCTATCATGCGAGTGACGTCTCACAGAGGCGACTCGCAGAGTACGAGCGGCGCTGGAGAAAGCAGCGCCGGCTGCGCTGGCTCATCGCGCGAACACTGCTGCATGGCTATGCGCATCCAGCGTTGCTGGCAGCGCCCGCCTACCTCGCGCCGATGCGGCGTGTATTGCTGAGCGCGCTCATGCGGCCTTGACGGCAAGCCCACTGAGCACGGCGTCGGTTTTGCCCTCGTAGCGATTTGTGAACCCAAACGATCGTTAGTCGATCATCACGGCTGTTCGATTATGTCACGAAGAAGGCCTCGAGATGCTGTGAATGTCCAGATAGAGGGGCGAGGTCCCCGTACTGTGCCGACATTCACAAAAGCGGACCAGTTATCGAATGGGGATGAACTCCCGCGGGGTGACCGGCCAGATGGCGCACCAGAGCACGAACATGAGCAGAGGTAGGCACAGCGCGACCAAGGTCGGGAGGCGCCACGAGCCGAACCAGACGAGCAAGCTCGTGCCGACCGCCACGATCCAGGTGAATGTCAGCGTAACCAGCGAGAAAAACGAGCCGAGACCGCCATTCATCCATTTTACGGTGAGGTAGAGGCCAAAGCTCGTGTAGGCAACACAGCCGAGGGCGAAGAGACCTAGCGCGCCGCGGCCCCACTGTGCCAAACGATCGGACGACTGCCGAGCCGAGGTGGAAAGTTGCTCCGGCATAAATACCTTTCGGGTAGTGATGAAGCGGTTGGCCGCTAGCGTAGCAGGTGAACCCGAGAGAACGCGAGCGGGCTACAAGGTACTCGAGTCAGGGATGAGCACCGACGAGAGGGGCCATGGTTGCCAACCTACTGGTGCCGGAGGGAGAGAAACCGCTGGTGGTATTTATCAATGAGGATTAGTACGCTGATAGAATTCAGCGACATCACAGAACCAATCCCAGGTAACGCATAGGGCCTCCTCCGGTCGAGCCGCGCTGAGGGATTACTCCAAGTCCCCTCGATACGGGCGTTCCTTATCACCCGCTCGCGTTTGTGTACACCGAGCAGAGCAGAGCAGGCCGGCCATCTTGAGAAGGGTCTGTGAGCCCACGCATTTCGGCACGCGCTCTACGAAGATAGTTGAACCCCTCGGAGGTTAAAATCCTCCGAGGGGTTCAACATAACGTGATCGTTCGATCGTAACGACTCAGGTTTACGCCGACGGCGTTGCGCGCTTGTTCGCCTTCGCGCCCTTGGGGGGCATTGGCGTTGGGCGCTCGTCCTTGACCGGTCGTGCCAGAGCGATCTTGAGCACCTCGTCCATATGCTCAACCGGAACCATATGCAGCTCGTCGCGCACTTTCTGCGGCAGCTCGACGATATCCTTGACGTTCTCCTTCGGCAGAATAAACGTCTTGATGCCGGCGCGGTGTGCCGCGAGCGTCTTCTCTTTGAGCCCACCGATCGGCAGTACCCGCCCACGCAGCGTGATCTCGCCAGTCATGGCAACATCGCGCCGCACCGGAATGCCGGTCATAGCCGAGACAAGAGCCGTGGTCAGCGTAATGCCGGCTGACGGTCCATCCTTCGGCACCGCGCCCTCGGGCACGTGAATATGGATCGCGTGCTCGTCGAAGTAGCTCTGCGCAATGCCGAGCTCATCTGCCCTGAAGCGGACGTACGACAGCGCCGCCTGTGCCGATTCCTTCATGACGTCGCCCAGGTGCCCGGTCAGCTTCAGCTCGCCCTTGCCTCGAAGAGGCAGCACCTCGAAGGACATCGTGTCGCCGCCGGTGGTCGACCATGAAACGCCCGTTGCAACGCCTACCTCGTCACGCTGTTCTGCGAGGCCGAAGCTAAACTTCTCCGGGCCAAGGAACTGCTGCACGTCGCCGACGTCGATTGTTACCTCAACCGGCGTGTCGTTGGCGTCGGCGACCTTGCGCGCAACCTTGCGGCAAACTGCCGCCACCTCACGCTCGAGGTTACGAACGCCGGCCTCGCGTGTGTACTCGCGGATCACCTTGAGCAGCGCCGCATCGGTAATCTGCATCTGCTCCGGCTTCAAGCCATGGAACTCACGCTGCTTCGGCACCAGGAAGCCGCGGGCAATCTCCAGCTTCTCGTCCTCGGTGTAGCCGCCCAGCTCGATGATCTCCATACGGTCGCGTAGCGGCCCAGGAATTGGCTCAAGCTGGTTCGCCGTGGCGATAAAAATCACCTGCGACAGATCGAACGGAATTTCAAGGTAGTGATCGCTAAACGTGGCATTCTGCTCGGGATCAAGCACCTCAAGCAGCGCCGACGTTGGATCGCCACGATAGTCTGCGCCGAGCTTATCGATCTCGTCCAGAATAAAGACCGGCTGGTTGCTCTTTGCCGTCTTGATACTCTGAACGATCCGGCCAGGCATCGCACCGATGTACGTGCGGCGGTGACCACGGATCTCGGCTTCGTCGCGCACGCCGCCGAGCGAGGCCCGTACAAACGCGCGGCCGAGCGAGCGAGCGACGGACTTACCGAGGCTTGTCTTGCCGACGCCTGGAGGGCCGACCAGACACAAGATCGGCGAGCGCATTTTGGAGCCGGCTAGCTTGCGCACTGCCAGGTACTCCAGCAGACGCTCCTTAACCTTCTCCAAGCCGTAATGATCTTCGTCCAGCACCTTCTGCGCTTCGTTCAACGAGATTGGCTGCTGCTCTTCTTTGGTCCACGGCAGTGACAAGATCCAGTCGATATAGGTCCGGATCACGCCGGCCTCGGGCGAGTTCACGCCCTGCTGAATCAAGCGCTTAAGCTCGTGGGTCGCGGCCTCTTTGACGTAGTCTGGTGCTTGCAGCTCGGCAATCTTGCGCTTGAGCTCGTCGATCGGGTCTTCGTCGAGATCATCCTCGCCCAGCTCACGCCGGATCGCCTTCATCTGCTCGCGCAGGAAGTACTCTTTCTGTGATTGGTCCAGCGCGTCCTTGGTATCGCTCTGAATCTTGGCCCGGAGGCGTAGCAGCTCCAACTGATGCGACAGCTCGACCTGGACCTTGCGCAGGCGTTCGATCGGGTCAAGCTCATTCAGCAGCGCTAGCCGATCCTCGAACTCGAAGGCCGGCCCGTACGCCACAACATCCGCGAGGTGACCCGGCTGGTCGATGCGCTGCACAAACGCAACGGCCTCCTGAGAAACCTCCGGCATGAAGCTGATAATCTCCTCGACCTGCGCCTTCACCTCGGTCACCAGCGCCTCGACCGTCGGACCCTCAAGCTGCGGGTCCGGCCGTGGCGTGCAGCGCACCATATAGAAGGGCTCGCTCTGAACAAGCTCGCCGATCTCTGCGCGCTCAATACCTTCCAGGATGATACGCACGGTGTCGTCGGGCAGCTTAAGAAACTCTTCTAGCTTGGCGATAACGCCTACTTTAGGCAACTGCTTTGGCTGGCCGCCTTTGTACCCATCAATCTCGGCCTCTGGCACAAAGATAAGCAGCACCTCGCGGTTACCTTCCATGGCCTGCTCCATGGCGCGGTAGGACTTGCCCTTGCCGACCTGGAGCGGAGCTGGGATTCGCGGCATGATTACCATCTCGCCGAGGATCACCAGGGGCAGCGTCCGCTCTTCCGTGGTCCGCTCGTCAAGCGTCTGCTCGTCTTGCATTTGCTCTTCGCTCATGAACCTGTATCGCCTTTCGGGCAAATCTACCCGTCTATCTACTTGCTCAGCCTACGCGCGCAGCGTCGTTCTGTCCATCTCCCAAACGTCCCATCGGCGCTTGGCTTATCGTCGGCTTCGCGCGACCAAATTTTCTATCTCATCTATGTAAGACAGCCGCGACAAACGGTGCCGCGGCTGGACCACCATATCTTAGGAGCTGTATTATACCGCGTTTACCCCGACTTCGCAGCCAATCGAGAGAGCAGGTCGCGCTCGCCGAAGGGCTAGGGTCGCGCAGGCACATCGTTGATCGCACCCACATTCCGCCTAGACGCGCAGGTACCTCAGCCGCCTAATGGCTCGGTCTTTCGACCCGTTACCCATCAACTCAGATACCTCCATCACTATCCTGCCCTCCATTCATTGTCGGGCTTCATCGGAGGGAGGCTGATCGCGCTTTGACAGGCGACCCCAGCCAAGCTACCACAAGAACGGCTGGCTGTGTCAAACGCGTTACGGAAGAGCCAGCAGACAAGGTGGTCGACCAACGTCCCTCGAAGCCCATCCGAGGTGATGACATGCTATCTCAACTCCCGCGCTCGGATACGAGCAGATGGTTTTACAATGATCGTGGCCAGCCTTGAGACCAGAATCACAGCTTGCCGCTTCCGGCAGCTCGGCGCAACTGTTGCTGCCGCCGACAGGCAGCTATCTGCCTGCTACCCGCCTGGGAGCGTGACAGCGGCATCGTTATCCCGGAATAACCTTTCAACTTCGTATCAAGAGCGGATTGCATGCGCGGCAGCCGTATGCTATAATCTGCGGCAGTTCACCGGACAGCGTGTGGAGGCGCTCGCCTCTGCACTCTTTTTGTGCTTTGGGGGCCACGCACCCCGCGCCGGTGCCGGCAGCTGTAGGCGCTGCCCTGTACAGTCACATTCTGTTCCGATGCGTGGCGGAACCAAAAGGACCAGTTTCAATGGCCGATCTATTACAAGAAATTGTTCAGAATCAACTGCGCACCGATCTCCCCGAGTTCGGGCCAGGCGATACGGTGCGCGTCAGCGTTCGGGTTGTGGAAGGCGAGCGCGAGCGTTTGCAAGACTTCGAAGGCATCGTCATCCGACGCCGCTCCGGTGGCATCAACGAGAACTTTACGGTCCGGCGTATCGGGGCGCACGGTATCGGGGTCGAGCGTACCTTCCTGCTGCACTCCCCGCGTATCGAGACGATCAAGGTCGTGCGCCGCGGCAAGGTTCGTCGCGCCAAGCTGTACTACCTGCGCAATCTTTCCGGCAAGGCTGCGCGCATTAAAGAGCGCCGCTACTAAGTAGCTGAGCAATGGACGCCGACAACCGAGAACCAAGAACTGCGAGGAAAAGCATCGCGAGTTCTTGGTTCTTTGTTCTTGGCCACTGCGGTCATGATACGCTTGCTGTACTCACGTTTTCTGCGCTGGGCATTTACCCGGTTTTACCGCGAGTTCGCCTGGACCTATGATGCTGTAGCCGCGATTGTATCGCGCGGGTTGTGGCAACACTGGATTGTCGCTGTACTGCCCTATCTTAGGGGGCGCTACGTTCTCGAGATTGGCAGCGGCACGGGGTATTTACAGCGGGCGCTGCACCGCTCCAAGATCCAAGCAGTTGGTTTGGACGTGTCGCGTCAGATGTTACGGCTTGCACGCCGCAAAGTGGCCCGTGACGGCGCCCAGGCAGTACTGCTCCAAGCTGTAGGCCAGCGCCTGCCGTTGGCAGATGGTCAGTTTAGCGATGTAGTGGCGACCTTTCCGGCCGAATATATTCTTGAGCAGGCCACGCTTGGTGAGGTCTGGAGAGTGCTCGAGCCGGGAGGGCAGCTGCTCTTAATCGACGCCGCGCAATTCAACCGCCGTGATGCCTACACCGCCGCCGTCGACGTCGCCTATCGCGCGACTCAACAGATACGCAGCGAGGACGCGCGTCCGCGGCTCCTCGCTGCGCAGGGCTTTGCAGTCGAAACACGCTGGCTACCAGTTCGCGACAGTCATGTGCAGCTGCTGGTTGCCACAAAGCGCTCCGAACTGAGCCAAGGCTGATCATTGATGCCGACCGTCGAAGAAGAGTGCGGTTTGCTTGCCAGCGGGCACCAGGTGATCGCCGGTCTTGACGAGGCTGGACGTGGCTGCTGGGCGGGTCCAGTGGTCGCGGCTGCGGTCGTTCTGGGCCAAGCGGTCCTTGCAACGCCACTGCTGCTTGCCGGCGTAAATGACTCGAAGCAGCTTACCGCGGCGCAGCGCGAGCGGTGTGCTACACTGATCACGAGCATCGTGGACGGTGTCGGAGTTGGAGTGGTTCCGGCCTACTTGATCGACAGCTTCGGCATCATCGCCGCGACGCGTCTCGCAATGGAGCTCGCACTGCTTGAGCTACCGCAGCAACCCGATGCCCTGCTCGTCGATGCACTCGCACTCCCCGGCTACCCCGTGCCACAGCGTGCGCTTGTCCGCGGCGATAGCACCAGCCTGAGCATTGCTGCCGCATCGATTATCGCAAAGACGACCCGCGACAGGCTGATGACGCAGCTAGACTCACACTATCCTGGATTCGGGTTTGGACGGCACAAGGGCTACGGAACGGCCGCGCACGCACGCGCAATTGCCCAGCAAGGCGTAACTTCGCTGCATCGCAGAAGCTTTCGACCACTGTGGAACGTTCACAAAACGGAGATATTGCATGAATCCTGATCTTTCAGCTCCCGAGCTTGTCCGACAGCTGCGCCGCGTCGGCCTGCGACCAAGCAGACGCCTGATTGAGGGCATCGTGGACCGTGGCGCGGAAGCCGTCGGCCCACTGTTGGAGCTGGCGCTGGACGTCGAGGCCCTTATGGACGCGGAGCCGGGGAGCCTTGGCCCCCTCCACGCGCTGCGCATTCTGGGCGAGCTGCGCCCGGTCGAAGCCGCGGAGCCGATATTGCGTCAGCTCCCGCTGCCGGTCGTCGAGCAGCCACCTCAGGCCGGCTTCCTCTGGGCGCAGGAAGCACCGCAAATTGTCGCGACCTTTGGAGCTGAGGTCTTGCCGGTTGTGCTACGCATTGTCGACGACATGGATGCCGCGCCGCTTCAGCGGGGCGCTGCCGTCGCCACACTTGGCTTTCTCGCCACCACCACACCGGAGCTGCGCGAGCAAATAATTGCGGAGCTGCGCGAGCGCCTGCGGCAGGAGCCTGACGCCACCGCGAAAGGCTACGTCGTGGCGACACTTGCGCAGCTCAAGGCGCGTGATGCCTATAGCGAGATCATGGAGCTGTACCGCAGCAAAATGGTTGACAAAAGCGTAATGCCTGCGGCAAACGCCCGGCAGCTCCTGCTCGGCACCCAAGAACAAAGTCAGCTGGACTGCGCCCTGCACACCCTGGATGAGCGCTATGAGCAGCATGGGCCGTACTCGGAGGAGCAGCAGCGCGCCATGGCGGAGCTGGCCCGTAGCCAAATGAATGGGGGCTAGGGGCTAGAAGCTAGGGGCTAGGGGCTGGAAGCTAGGGGCTACAGCCTCATCCCTCGCCTCTCATCCCTCGCCTCTCACCCCTCGTCCCACGTCCGTCGTCGCTCACTTCCATGACCACGTACGCAGCAGACTGTACACTGGGAGGACGACGGTATATGGAATTTGCCCCAAGCTCCAGAGTGGCAGATAGCGCAGCAGGCCCACTTGGCGGAAGCGAACGGCGGCAACACCCAGATGGAGCGCGTCTGCGAGCGTCCGGCCAAGCACGGCATAGAGCAGGGTACGGCGCAGGTCTTGGCGCAGCATAAGGATTGGAAACGACAGCAGGATGCCGTTGAACATACCAATCATGCTGCTCGTCGTCAGCAGAGCGGGATTATCGCGCAGCACCTCGTTGCCCCCGGCCATCCAGCGGACGCGCTGATTGAGCAGCTGCCGCAGCGTCGGCTCGGCGTCGGTCATCACAAAAGAGCGCGGGTCGTCGCAGAAGACGACCCGCCAGCTCGTGCGGTCGATCACACGCTGCAGCAGCAACATATCGTCGGCTACGGCGCCCAGCGGCATATCCTCAAACCCGCCGGCTTCGTCATACGCTTCACGGCGATAGGCAATATTGGCCCCCGCCGCGCCGATGGGCGAGCCGAGCTTCGTCGCGCCCGCGGCCGTCGCCATCATCGCAAAATAGTCGAGCGCTTGGACCTTCTCCAGCAGGGTCCCGTGCGGTGCGCGCAGGCCAACATAGCCTGTCACTGCGCCGACGTCGGCATTGAAGGACGCGACCAGCCCGGCGATCCAGGTTCGCGGGACCGAGCAGTCGGCGTCGGTGAACAGCAGCAGCGTACCGCTGGCATGCGCCACGCCGTGTCCAAGCGCGTTAATCTTGGGCGTGCGTCCTTCCGGAACGTCGTCGACGCGCAGCGTCTTCAGCCGTGGATCACGCGCCGCATACTCTGCGAGTAGCTGCGGCGTCTCGTCATCCGAGCGGTCGTCGACCACAATCACCTCGTAGCGCTCGTACGTTTGCCGCAGCAGAGTTTCCAGCAGCCCTGGAAGTACGGCCGCCTCGTTCCGCGCCGCCACAATAACCGATACGCTGGGGCGCTCCTTGGAGCGGGGTTCGCGCAGCAACAGTCCAAGCGTCAGGACGGTGCGCAGCGCCACATAGCAGGCCATCACAATTTTGAGGAGCATCTGGCTGTTTCTACGCCCCAACCGCCGGAACCACCCGGCTGCCACGGCACATCAAAAAAGGGCTAATCCGTAGAGGCATCAAGCAACTCAGGTGCCACTACGGGCATGCTGGGAAGGTAGGTGTCGTCAGCAGGGGGCAGGCTCGTCCGGCCAATCGATCTCAACGAAAACATCCGTCCCAACAACATCAACCGTGTAGATCGGAATACGCAGCCCGACCGGCGGGATGACCGACTTCCCGGTTCGGACATTATAGGCCCAGCCGTGCCAAGGGCAGGTTACCACCTCATCGCGCAGAACGCCCGACGAGAGCGGTCCACCCGCGTGGCGGCAAGAGTCGCTGAAGGCATAGATTGTTCCCGCAACATTGGCAAGTGCAACCGGCAGCCCGTCCACCTCGGCGTAGAACATCTGCCCTGGGCGCAGTTGATCGACTGTTGCAACTTTGATAAGCTCTGCCATAGTATGCAGCGAATGGCGCGACTGGCCTGGCTGCCCTTCCGCTGCCGCTGCAGTGTACCGGCGTTGGACGGCCTGCGCAACATCGACGAGGCGCGTTGAGCATGGAGCAGAGCCAATGGATGAAGAGACTTTTAATCAGCTTGTGGTCGAGGCATTGGATGCCCTACCCGAGGAGTTTGCGGCCGTCTTCGAGAATGTCGAGGTTATCGTCGAAGATCGCCCGCTGCCGCACCATCGGCGGGCGGTTGGGCTCAAGCCCTGGCAATCCTTGTACGGCCTGTACCAGGGCATTCCACGGACCGAGCGGACCCATAACTACGGCTTGGTTGCGCCGGACACCATTACGCTCTTTCGCGAGCCGCTGGTCCGCGACTTCCCCAGCCCTGAGCGGCTGCGTGCTCAAGTCCAGCGCACGGTAATGCACGAGATAGCGCACCACTTCGGCATTGACGACGACCGACTTGAAGAGCTGGGGGCCTACTAGGAGCCGCGATCCTGGGCGCAGATCAAAGCCGCGGTGGCTTAGTCTTCTTCCAGTGCTAGCTCGCCGATACGATCCAAGTAAAAGGTCCGCTGCGCGTTGCGCAGATAGCAGTAGGCAATTAAACGCGGCAGCGTGCCTGTATGCTGGAGCTCGATGGGAAGAATGATGCGTGGGACTGCGTCGCCACCACCCGTGTGATACGTAATTCGGAGGCGACGTCCTTCGCGCAGGGCAGTCAGCAACTCAGCTGGGGCTTGCGGCTCTGGGTCGCCGGGTAGAAGACCGCGTTGAGCGCGTAGCAGGTCGTCAAGCGAGGAAACACCCAGCATCCGCAAGCGCTCGAGCAGATGCACAAACAACGCCTTGAGCGCAATCACATCACTCATCGCTCGATGGGCAGGCCGCTCCACGCCGAGGGCTCGAGAAAGTGCGGCCAAGCTATATCGGTCATGCACCAGGAATGTCCGCGCCAGCTGCAGGGTATCCACAATTGGATTATTGAGCGCCGGCTTGCCGAGACGGATAAGCTCGGTATTCAGAAATGAAAAATCAAAAGGCGCGTTATGCGCGACAAGCACTGCTCCGTCAAGCTCCTTGAGCAGATGCCCGCTTATCGTCTCAAAGGTTGGAGCCCCTGTAAGCAAATGAGCGGGAATCTTATTCACCGCAAATGCAGCCGGGCTAATCGGTCGACCCGGGTTGACCAACGTCTGGTACATTCCACGTTGGACCCCGCCGCGCCAGTGGACAAGAGCGATCTCACAGATACGATCGCCCTGCTGAGGCTCGAGGCCCGTGCTTTCTACATCAAACAAGACAAACGGGACTTCGCTCAGCGGTAGTTGTAGCAATCGACTGCGTTCCGAGGGGTTCATATGGGGCAAGTATAGCACCAAAACACGGGCTTGCCGCGCACCAAATTCTGGTTTGACAAATCGGAAGAGCCTGTGTATAATCCCAACCGCTATTCGGTCCCGCTTAGCTCAGTTGGTAGAGCATCGGACTGTTAATCCGAGTGTCGCTGGTTCGAGCCCAGCAGCGGGAGCCACAGAACGCCTGGTCAGCTGACCAGGCGTTTCTTCGTCTGTCGCTCCCCCACGGCGCTAAGTATGTTCTTGGTCCGCGCGTCCGGCCACAGGCTCAGCTGCTGCTTGTACCCAGGTTGCTGCAGACCACGCTGCCGCTTTCGGATGGGCTGAGCCAGCGGCTCTTGCAACCCCTCGCGACGCTGAGCTTACGTCACGCGCAGCATTCCACCTTACCCATCTCGAGCTCGCCTTCGAACGTATATGTACTGTGACTGGAGGGGTCGAATGCAGCTTAGCGCGCCAACCGTGAAATCCAAAACGTTGGATATCAAGACAATCTATTACGAGCCAGCCGTGCTTGACTTTGCTCGTGGGCGGCAGATCCTGGCAGAATACCCAGCCGCTGAGCGAATTGAAGTACCGTCGCATTGGAACATTCCCAACCTCCATGGCAACGCCGGCTCGGCCAATGCATGGCTCCAGATCAAGTACGGCTATGGAGCGAAGGCTGGCCTTGACGGCCCACCTTGGCCGAGGTGACCTACACACCATCTTGCATGGTGTGCACAACATACCTATCAATCCTCGCCCTTAGGGACCTTACGTTAACACGCAAGCTCCCCGCTAGTGTTGCTATCCGCAACGCTGTTTCGTTGCACTGTTCCGTCAGGCGTGACGATCACCCGCTGCTTGAGGTAAGCCCCAATCCAAACGGTAACCATCCACCCGCTTGATAACCTCGCGTCCACCTGTGCTGCGCTGATGGCCTCTTCGAGACCGTAGTAGGAATTGACGAACGCGATCGCTTGCTGCACGACCGCACGATCCATAATATTCGCCTCATGTGCAGGATAGCTGGTGCTTTTAGAAACGTGGACGCGGACCAAAGGATACGACTGTGATTCGAACCAGCTGAGTCAGCCGCAGCCACCGAGGTTGTGCAGCCCCTTGAAGCCGGCCTATCGTCGGGCATTGGACGGCACGATTAGTGCTGGCAATCTCTGGTGGCGATGCAAGGCGCTGGTCAGATTGCTGCGGCCAGGCGCCGAGCACCACAGGGTTGGAGGGGAAAGACAACCCTCAGATCGGACTGTGCTCGAAGGAGTTCACATGAAAGCAATTATTTTGGCGGCAGGCTATGCAACCCGGCTCCGGCCCTTGACGCTCACGCAGGCGAAGCCGCTCCTGCCGGTTGGTGGACGACCGATGATCGACTATATCTGCGACAAGATTGTCGAGGTTCCTGAGGTCGACGCGGTATATATCGTGACGAACCACAAATTTGCAGAGAATTTTCAGCAGTGGGCCGCCCAGCAGGGACAGCAGCTTTCCGGTGCAGAAGGCCGCAGCGTGCCCATTGAGGTCTTTGACGATGGCACCCTCAGCAACGAAGATCGCCTCGGCGCTATTGGTGACATCCGCTTTACCGTGGAGCGGGCCGGCATCGCGGACAACGATCTGCTGATCATCGCCGGCGATAACCTGTTCGATTTTAGCCTAGCCGAGTACGTCGCATTTTGGCGGGGCAAGGGTGATGGCAGCTGCATCGCGCTGTATCAGTGCCCGGATATGGAGTTGGTCAAGGAGTACAGCATCGTCGAGCTGGACGAGAACGATCGCGTCACCTCGTTTATCGAGAAGCCTCAAAACCCGACCACCAACACCGTCGGCATTGCCACCTATATTTATCATCGCACGCATGTACCCTTGATCGAGCAGTACCTCGGCGAGGGCAACTCGCCCGATCAGCCCGGCAAATACATCGCTTGGCTGCATAAGCACGTTCCCGTCTACGGCTACCGCTTCACCGGCGAGTGGCTCGACATCGGCAACCACCAGCAGCTGCTCTTCGCCGACAACCAGATGCGCGCCCGCCGCGGCTTACCGCAGCGCGAGGAATACAGCGTCGATTAGCTGTCCCCAAAGTCAGCCAACATCGGCGTTTGATGCGCGGCGCTATCGTTTTTCAGGTATGGCAGCTGGTCTGAGAGGACGGCCAGCTGTCATGTCAAGACCACAACTGGGTCGAAGTGCGTTACTCGTCAGCCTCGATGAGCGACCGGACACCCTGCGGATCGGACGTGTAAGCGTACAGCTCTTGCACGTTGCGTGGGGCTGCGACAGTAATCCGCAGCCCGGCGTCGATCGGCTGAGCCTTGACGTTGGTCGTCTTGCCACGCCGCGACGTAATCACGCCGATCACAATTTTTGTCACACGGGGATCATCTCGTAGCCGCTCGACAATTGGAATTGCCGCCGCAATCAGTGTTGTATGGCGGCCGTTGAACTTAGGACCCTTGAGCAGACCACGGTTTTTTTCACCCATCACTTGCGCTCGCTTTCTCGGGAAGATATCTTCAATCCGCGTGCCAACCATCGTATTGCGTATCCCACACGGCAGCTGCCTACGGGCCCATTCATTATGCGCTGCCCCTCCAACCTGATGGCTTGCCCTTGGGCCGTTTCAACTGCTTCTAGGAAGCGCAATTCGCACACGTCGTCCAACACGGGTGCAACTACCAGCTTGGACGACGGCCTCGTGACGGTTGCACCGATCGGGAGGTTTCCGCTGGCAGGCGATAAAGGTCGAGCTATAACAGCCAATGGTATAATGGCACTAGGGATAGTACCAAAGAGGCTGATCATGGCAGCGACACCTTCAGCAGTGATCGACGTCAACGAGCGCGAGTTTGCCACGGCCGTGCTGCAACGGTCGGCCGACGTGCCGGTGGTCGTTGACTTTTGGGCGCCTTGGTGCGGGCCGTGCCGGGTGCTGGGGCCGGTGCTTGAGCGCCTTACGAACGAGATGGACGGCGCTTTCGTGCTCGCCAAAGTCAACGTCGATCAAAATCAACGTTTGGCGGCGCAGTTTGGAGTGCAAGGCATTCCTGCTGTCAAGGCGTTTCGCGGCGGCAAGGTCGTCGAACAATTTACCGGTGCGCTGCCCGAAAGTCAGGTACGAGCGTGGCTCAAAAAGCTGGTTCCATCGGAGCTCGACGGCCTGGTTGAGATGGCGGCCAATCTTGAGACGAGTGACCCGCAGGGGGCGGCTGATCTCTACCGCCGCGCCCTAAGCATCGATGGAGCACATGGACCCAGCCTGCTGGGGCTAGGGCGCGCGCTGACCCTCCTCGGCGATCCTGAAGCGTCGAAGGTGCTACAACGTATCAAGCTGGGTGCACCTGAATATCCTGCTGCGCAGTCGTTGCTTGAGCTCACGCCTTTTCTTGCCGCAGCTGGAGGAGATCTCGCGAGCTTGCATCAGCAGGTCGTGGTCGATCCCAAGGACAGCACGGCCCGTTGGCAGCTCGCGGCACAACTGGCACGCCGACAACAGTGGGAGGATGCGCTGCGTCACTTGTTGGCAATCGTGCAGCGCGACCGCAACTTCCAGGATGATGCCGCGCGACGCGCCATGCTGGCAATCTTCACGCTGCTCGGCGATCCAAATCCCGTTGTCAGTCATTACCGGCGACAGCTCGCCAGCGCCCTGTTTTAGTTCTGGAGCCCGGGCTCGGTGACGGCTCGATGAGCCCTGCAACGCTGTGCTGTCGTGCCGCGGCTCTTTAGTTTGTTTTGGAGGGATGCGCTCCAAGCGCGGCATTCATCTTGCAGGCTCGCGACAGGTTTACGTCTGCCTACTACAGGTGTTTCCACATGGCCGTTGTGATGGTCGTCGAAGACGAAGATGTATTGCTTGAAATGGTCGCCGCGTTGATCGAGGATAACGGCTATCGCGCGGTGCTCGCGACCAACGGACGAGAGGCACTCGACGCCCTGCAGTCAGAGCCGGAGCCTCCGTTCCTGATTATTTCAGACGTGATGATGCCTCAGATGAATGGCATTGCCTTTGCCAAGGCCGTTAGGAGTAATCCTCGTTACCACAACGTTCCGATCGTGTTGATGAGCGCCGCCGGAGCCCCTTCCACGGATGGAATAGTTGATCATTTCGTCCCCAAGCCCTTTGAGCTCGAGCATATCGAGCTGTTGCTCGAGCGATACGCCCGAAACAACCTGTCGTCGAACGCGATCTGAGATTCACAACAAGGAGTGGCGCATGTCGCGTATAATGGCGGTGAAGGACTCGAGCGGGCGCAAAAGCTGAAGGCCGACCTTCTGATTATCGACATTATGATGCCGGATATGAGCGGCGTTGACCTGATTCAGCGGCTGCGCAGTTTCCCGCAGCATGGGGCAACGCCAGTAATATTGATCAGTGCCGGTGCCCGTCCGCAGCGGCCACTGCCCGAGGTAACGTTCGTGGCAAAGCCCTTCGACATGAATGAGATGCTTGAGATGGTGGCCCACTCGTTACATCTCGACGGCGGCAGCCAATGACAGACGCCCTGAGACCCATACGGGATGTATTCACGGACGCGCTTAAGCAGGGCGACGAGCCGGCGGCGCGCTCGGTGGTGGAGCAGCTACGTGCGCGCGGCATTGCTCCACACACGATCTACTATGAGGTCTTCGCGCCCAGCATGGTAACGATCGGTGAGCTCTGGGAACAAAATCAGCTTACGGTCGCCGAGGAGCATCTGGCGACATCGATTACTGAGCGGTTGATCGGCCAGCTGTCGCCATCCTTTAATCAGCCGCTGGCTCCCGTGCAGCGCGGCAGCGTGCTGCTAGGATGCGTTGCAGGTGAACGTCACGTCTTGGGCCTGCGGATGTTGTCAGATCTCTTTCGCCAGCAAGGCTGGCGGGTGCTCTACCTCGGCGGTGACGTACCCAATAGTGACTGCGTGCGCTTAGCAGTTCGAGTCAACGCCGACCTCATCGCGATCTCGGCTGGAAGTGAGCGGCTTATTCCTAACGTGCGGAGCTTGATCGAGGAGCTGCGCTCGGTGTTGCCTAATGTGGGGATTGTCGTCGGCGGTGCCGTCTTTATCCGCAATCCCGACCTGTGGCTTGAGGTAGGCGCTTCCCTGTATGATCCCGACCCGCACCGTGTAGTGGCGCTTGCAACGACAGGCTATGGAGCCGTCGTGCCCGAGCCAATGGAATAGGACTCGCAGTTTGCTAAAGATAGGCGGCATATGACCGAAGGACTTTCCAACCCGTCTCCGCCAGGTCCGTGGCCAGCCGATCTTGCCGAGGCAGTGCTGCAAACAACCCCCGACCTGCTCATCGCCTTGAGTCCAGGGGGCCGGATTCAGCATCTCAACGCCGCCGCGCGTCACACGCTCCAACTGAGGGCAGAAGCGCTGGCAGATGCCCGCTTTGTGGATCTCCTGGAAGCTGGCAGCCGCGCCAAGGGGCAGCGGCTGCTGGAGGAGGCAGCCACTAGCGAGGCTCAGCAGGTTTATGAGCTCAACCATGTAACGGGCGACGGCCAGATCGTGATGGTTGGATACCGTGTCGTGCCGCTCCAACGGCCCGATACCCCGATTGTGCTGATCGGCCAGCCCTCAGCATCGACAGTTACCATAACCGAGCGTCTGATTGCACTGAATCGACGGCTCGAGGCACTCTTTACCTTAGCTGCATCGGCCTCGCGCTCGCTGGTATTGCACGAGCTGCTCGACGGTGCGCTCTCTGTTATTCGATCTGAGCTACAGCTTCAGGCCGCGGCTATCGTACTGACCGGCATGCCCGTCGATGCGCATGGCGGGGAGCGCATGCCGTTGAACCCTCAGCAGCTGCGACTAGCGGTCCAGCAAGGCTTCGCTGCCTCCTTCGTCGATAAGCTAGCCAATCTCAGCGACCTCCCCGCGTTTTGGAACCCCAGCATTCGACATGAGCGTCTTTCGCTGGTGCAGGGAACAGCCGACGAGGTTGGAATCTACCCCTCGGATCTCCAGTACCTTACAGGTCCACTGCTTACTGTCGCCGGGGTGCCGCTGGTCAGTGAGACACGACAGCTGGGCTGGCTCTACGTCGTCACCGATCGTTACAACGCATTGCCGCCCGACGAGCTCGACCTGCTTGAGACTGTCGGCAATCTGCTTGGTCCTACGGTGGAGAACGCCCGGCTGTATGACGCCCTTCGTGAAACCAGCAGCCGCTTAGCCGCCGTGCTCGACAGCATCGACAGCGGTGTGCTCTTGAGTGACCAGAGCGGTGTTGTACGCTACGCCAATGCGCGCCTCGGTACGCTGCTAGAAGTCGATGTGCGCCAATGGCCCGGTCATCCACGCGCTGAGGTGATGCCGGCAACACTCCAACCATTGAAGGCATCCGATCACCTCTTCGACGGCGAGCTCTGGGAAGTCGCAGGAGCCACAGCACGAGTGTTGCGGCGCTTTGCCCAGCCCGTCAAGGATCAGCAGGGCGCGGCCCTAGGCTCGATCGAGGTTTATAGCGACATCACACAGCTCCACCGCACCAATCAGCTGCGTGACGAATTTGTCGCGGCGGCGGCGCATGACTTGAAAACTCCGGTCACGGCGGTAAAGGGCTATGCACAGATCGCGCTGCGCCTGGCGCGCAAGCTAGAAGAACCGCGTCTCGTCCAACAGCTTTCGATGATTAACGCGCGCAGCGACGATCTAGCACTGCTCATGGATTCGCTGTTGGATATGTCACGGATCCAAGCGGGTCGCCTGCGTCTAGACCCGGTGCCCGGCGTCGTGCAAGATTTGGTCGGCCACGTCATCAAACACTTCGACTTTGACCTTCAGCGCCGGCAGCGTTCCATCCAGTGTGAGCTACCGAACGAGCCGCTCGAAGTCGAGTGGGATCGCCACCGCATGGAGGGCGTGCTGATCAATCTGATCGGTAACGCGTTCAAGTACTCGCCCGATGGTGGAGATGTATTGATCCGCGTGCAGCATGTTCTCGACGCGCCCGGTTTCGGCAACGATGCGGTGGAGTTAGCAGTTACCGATTACGGGATCGGCATTCCCGCCGCCGAGCGCGAGAATATTTTCGGCCGCTTCTACCGAGTGCGTGAGGCAGTTGAGCAAGGCTTTCGCGGAAACGGCATCGGCTTGTACACTAGTCACTCAATCGTCGACGCGCATGGGGGGCGCATCTGGGCCGACGACGCGCTCCACGGCGGCCCCGGCACGACGATGTACATTCTTATGCCACGTGTCGCCCAGCCAAACCGCGAAAACGAGAGCGTTATGGCCGGAAGCAGCGCTTAAGCCCAGCGACCAAGGCCCAGCCCGGACACGCCCGATGACTAGTCGGCTCATTGCAACACCAGCCGAACAAAACCGCTACGCAGGACTGCCTCGCACTCATGCGTTTCGCGGTTGCACTCCACGAGGTTTTTGCTATGATTCTCGGTTGCAAATAACGATGTTCGCCGAGGAGCACAACCATGACTGATCAGGCCCAAGCATACACCTTTAAGGCCGAGGTACAGCAGCTATTGCACATTCTATCGCAGGCGCTGTACACCGATCGCGAAATCTTTCTCCGCGAGCTTATCTCGAATAGCTCGGATGCGCTCCACCGGATGCGTGTTGAGCAGCTCACCAACAGTGATGTCGTCGATCGTGACGCCGAGCTTGCTATTCGCGTATCCAGCGACGAGAACGCCAAGCGTGTTACCATCAGCGACACTGGCATCGGCATGACCGAGGAAGAGCTTATCCAGAACTTGGGGACCATCGCGCACTCGGGCGCACGTGCCGTGATCGAGCGCCTTGCAAAGGAGCAGCGCTCTGACGTTATCGGCCAGTTTGGCGTAGGCTTCTACTCCGTCTTCGCCGTCGCCGACCGCGTTGTCGTTACCTCACGCTCGTTCCAGCCGGATGCCGCGGCAGTGCGCTGGGAGTCGACCGGCGGCGATAGCTACACGGTCTCGGCGAGCGAGCGAACAGAGCGCGGCACAACGATTGAGGTGTATCTCAAAGACGATGCCAAAGAGTTTGCACAGCCCTGGCAGGTCAAGCAAATCATCAAAAAGCACTCCGACTTTGTTGCCTTCCCGATCTACTATGCGGATGAAGATAAGCCGGTCAATCAGACCAAGCCGCTCTGGCGGCGCGCGCCACGTGAGGTCGAGGCCGAGGCTTACAAGGAGTTTTACCGGCAGCTGACGATGGATTGGGAGCCGCCCCTCCATCAGTTGCACCTGTCGACCGACGCGCCGATCGACCTTCATGCCATTTTGTTCATCCCCTCTAAGCGCGAGCGCGGCCTGATCGAGCGCCGGACCGAGGGTAAGATCAAGCTCTACTCGCGCAGCGTACTGATCCAGGAAGAGGCGAAAGACCTCCTCCCGAACCACTTCCGGTTTGTGGAGGGCGTTGTCGACAGCGAAGATTTACCGCTGAACGTATCACGCGAGTCGGTTCAGCGCACGCCCGAGATTCAGCGCATCCGCAAAACACTGACAAGCCGCCTCACCCGCGAGCTCGCGCAGATGGCGGAGAACCAGGCTGAAACCTACCGCACCTTCTGGGCTGAGTTTGGGCCTTTTCTCAAGGAGGGCATCGTCGTTGAGCCCAGCAGCAAGGACGACCTGCTAAAGCTCCTGCGCTTTCACAGCACGAAAGGCGATGAGCTTGTCTCACTAGCGCAGTACAAGGAGCGCATGGTCGAAGGGCAGAAGGCGATCTACTACGTGCTGGCCAATGACCTCGAGAGCGCCCGCCGCAGCCCACATCTGGATGCGCTCGAAGCGCGAGGGATCGAAGCCCTGCTGCTCGTCGATTTGGTCGACGGCTATGTGATGAACACCTTGCGCGAGTACGACGGCACGCCGCTCGAGAACGCCGACAACCCCAACCTCGACCTGCCCGAGCTCGCCGATGAGGAGTCGGCTGAGACGATCGACCAGGCCGTCTTCGACCAGTTGGCGGTACGGATTAAGGACGTGCTCGGCGACCGCGTTACCCAGGTACGGCCGTCGAAGACCCTCAAGCATAATCCGGCTCGCCTGGTTGCCGCCGACGGCGCGGGTCAGCGTGATATGCATCGGGTTCAGCGGCTGATCAACCGTGATTACGAGGTCCCAGCTTCCATTTTGGAGCTCAACCGCAGCCATCCGCTCATCCGCAGCCTGGCACAGCTGCACACGACGCACCCGGACAATCTGCTGGGCAATGTCGTCATCGAGCAGCTATACGACAGCGCCCTGCTGCTGGATGGGCTCCATCCCAATCCGGCGCAGATGGTCCCGCGAATTCAGCAGCTCATGGAGGCTGCGGTCAGGGCCGACTAGCTTAAGCAGAAGCGAGCGATGCAGCAGCGGGCAGGCGCCTCAAGGGTTGCTCTGCCCGCTCGCTTTTGGTCGCGTCCGGTACTTTCTGCCGCGGGCGTCCGGCGCAAACAGCGTCGTCTGGCCACGCAAGCGTCACCACGACGCGAGGTCCTAAGCAGCTCTCCGTGGGCAGGGAGCAGCGGTTAGCATCAGCTACGTTTGACGAAGGGGCTATGCGACCAGTACAATCCCCGCGCGGCTTACCGCCGCATGTACCGTTGGCGCGGCTTACCATAGACACCATGCGAACTGATTGTGCAGCATATTTAGATATTGAAACGGCGTTCGACGGCTCGATCACGGTCATCGGCATCTACCGGCCCGATGGTGGTACGTTTCAGCTAGTGGGCGGGGGTGTTACCGATGTCAATGTATATCGAGCGCTCGAAGGCGTCCAAACGCTCTACACCTACAACGGTGGAAGCTTCGACCTCCCCGTCATTCGTCGGCGCATCCACGCAGATCTGAAGCGCGATTTCCGGCATCACGACCTTATGCGCGATTGCTGGCGCCATGGGCTCAAAGGGGGCTTGAAAAAGGTAGAGCAGCAGCTTGGCATCGTGCGGAGTACAGCCGGAATGACCGGATGGGATGCGCCGCGGCTCTGGCACCGATACGAAACACGTGGTGATACGGCTGCACTTGAGCTCCTGCTGCGTTACAATCGAGATGATATCGTGCATCTGCCACGCCTGCGGGCGCTGCTGCACGCCCTGCCGGAAGAGCCGATCCATGAAGCCTTAACCATCTGGTCGTCCGAAACGTGAAGCGCGACGGAGCACAAATACGACCCATGGCCCTGCGGCTAGCGCCGTACAATGACCCAGCCAGAAGCCAGCGGCAGCTTCGAGCTTGGCGAGGAGACTGAGCAGAACATGCAATCACGAGTGCTCAACGGGCGCTATGAGCTGTTGAACCCACTGGGACAAGGTGGTATGGCGACGGTGTACCGTGGGCGCGACTTACGACTGGGCCGTTCTGTAGCGATTAAGGTACTGCATAACTATTACGCTGCCGACGACGAGTTCTTGCAGCGGTTTGCACACGAGGCAATGTCTGCGGCGAACCTTTCATCTCATCCCAACATCGTCGACGTGTATGATGTTGGCCAGGATGGTGACCTGAACTTTATTGTCATGGAGCTGATCGATGGCCAGGATCTAAAAGCCCTGATCGACGCGTCGGCACCGTTACCGCCCGAGCAAGCGCTCAACATTGCTATCCAAGCCGCGGAAGGGCTCGACTACGCCCATCGCCGCGGCCTGGTCCATCGCGATGTCAAGCCCCAGAACATGCTGCTGACCCCGGATGGGCATGTCCGCATCGCCGACTTCGGGATTGCGAAGTCACACTTGTCGACCGCTATTACGCAGGCCGGCATGACCTTTGGCACCGCCGACTATATTTCTCCTGAGCAGGCGCAGGGCCTCGATGCTACTCCGCAGTCCGACATTTATAGCTTAGGCGTTGTGCTCTACGAGATGTTGACTCGGCACCTGCCGTTCACGGCGGATACGCCTATGGCGGTTGCGATCCAGCATATCCAGAAGCCGCCGCCGCCACTGCGCCAGTGGAACCCCACGGTTCCACCTGCCCTTGACGCCCTCGTGCTCCGATCGCTTGCGAAGGCTCCACAGCAACGACCAGCCAGCGCTAAAGCCTTTGCTCAGGAGCTGCGGGACTACTTGGCTGGCCGGCTGCAACCGACGGTTGCCGTCCCGATGCCTCCGCCGGCACCGCCTAGGCCCAAAGCAGCGAGCCCAGTTGTACGCGCACCCGTCACGCCTACGTACGAGCCGCGACGCCAAGCGCCGCGGCCGCAACATGCACCCCCACCTCCACCCCCTTTCTCCGCACCACCACGCCAGCGAGGTGGCCTCGGATTTGGAACATTGCTCATCGGCTTACTGCTGCTCGGCGGCCTGGTAGCGCTCGCCTACGTCGCACTCAGTCCGGGCACCGCCAGCTTGTTTGATTTCAATACGGGCATAGTCGCCCGGCCCAGTCCTTCGGCTGGTCCCACGGCCGAGCCGACGACCACGCCAACCACGGAGCCGACAGCTACGCCTGTGCCGCTGGTAACCTTGCCCAATTTCATCGGTCAAAGCGAACGGGATGTCGTCGAGGGACAGCTACCACAGCTCAAGCTGGTACGGCGCTTCGACCCCGACGATCCCTCGCTCCTGCCGCGCTTCGATCCCGCCCCGCGTGGAACGGTGATCGAGCAGTCGCCCGCTTCGGGGCAGCAGGTACCGGAAGGCGAACCGGTGGCGATCGTGGTAAGTTTGGGACCGGTGCCGGACGTAACCGGCCTTCCGGCGGATGTCGCGGAAGAGGCACTCCGGGAGGGCGGACTGGTGATGCAGCGCCAAGAGGCGCCTAGCCGAACGGTACGACAAGGCTTGGTGACGGCCCAAGAGCCCGCTCCTGGGGGTGGCGCTGCCCCGGGCTCACCGTCCACCCTCACAATCAGCCTCGGTGATGTCGTCGCGTTCCCCGACGTGATCAACAACGACACGCCCATCGACGTCGCGCGTCAAGCGGTCACTGATGCTGGTTTCAACGTCATCGCGGAGGATGCGCAAGGACCGGACCGGCTGCCGAACTTCGACGCATTCCTGCCCAACGAGGTCGTCAGCGCAACGGCGAATGACGAGCCGATCGACGTCAGGGGTGAGCTCGTACCTCGCGGCGCCAACGTGATTCTAGCGTATCGCGCGCCCTAACATCCGACAAAAATATAAAATAACGCCCCAAGTGCCGCTGTCTGCACTTGGGGCGTTGCTCTCTGTGCTTGCCGCGCGTTAGATGCCCGAGGCGTGCTCCCGATGAGCCTCGATCACATCAGGCACGCGGTTGAGCTTGTCGAGGATGGTCGTCAGCTGTGCAAGACTGTCGACCATCAAGGTCGCGGCCAGTGTGGCACGGCCAGCATGACGGTTCTCAACCTGCTGAACAGTTGAAATATTGATACCGAGGTCAGCTACCGTACTCGTTATATCACGCCACAGCCCGACCCGATCCCAGGCTTCGATGCGGATGGGCACGGGATACGCTTGCTTAGTTTGGTTTGTACCCCAGGCAACATCCATCAGCCGGGCGCGATCGCGCTCATGTAAAATATTATGGCAGTCGCCGCGGTGAATCGTTAATCCTTTGCCGCGCGTTACAAAGCCCACAATCGGATCGCCCTCGATTGGGTTACAGCACTTAGCCAGCCGCGTGTGAATATCGTTCGTGCCGCGAATCTGAATGCCAATATTTGTCGGCTCAACCGGCCGCGGCGAGACCTCGGGCAGCTTGGAGAGCGGATCGACGTCCTGCTGCGATGCCTTCTGCTTAGCCAGAACCCGGCGGAGGAGCTCCCGGGGATGGTGGTCGCCGATACCGATTGCGAAGAAGAGGTCTTCAACGCTGCGGATATTATTAGTTTCGGCAATCTCGTCAAAGGGCAGGGCCATACCTAGGCGCTTCAGCTCACGCTCCAGCATGTCGCGTCCGGCTGCGATATTCGCACCCCGCTCCTGACGGCGGAACCAGCGGCGGATGTGGTTCTTGGCGTTGGTCGTTTTGACAAACTCGAGCCAGTCGCGGCTCGGACCACGCGGCTGTTTCGTAGTCGTGATCGAGACGACCTCGCCGTTGTCAAGCTGATAGTGGAGCGGCACCTGTCGGTTGTTGACCCGCGCGCCAATACAGTTATTGCCGACATCCGAGTGAATTCGGAAGGCAAAATCCACCGGTGTGGCGCCTCGCGGCAGGTCGATGATCTTGCCCTTGGGCGTAAAGACATAGACCTGCTCCTGCAGCATCTCGGTCTTGAGCGCCTCGACAAAGTCACGGTCCTCGTCGATCTCGCGGCGCCATGCAATCAGGTTACGCAGCCACTGCAGCTTTGCATCATTAGAAGCCTCGGCTTTTTTCCCAAAGCCTTCTTTATAGCGCCAATGTGCCGCGATGCCATGCTCGGCCAGCTCGTGCATGTCGTGGGTCCGAATCTGAACCTCGCAAGGCTGGCCACCTGGAACCATGATCGTCGTATGGAGCGACTGATACATGCTTTCCTTGGGCACGGCAATATAATCGTCAAACTCGTTCGGGATCGGCGCCCAGCGGGCATGAACAACGCCCAGCACCCGGTAGCACTCCGCTTTGCTGTTGACGATCACGCGCACGGCCAGCTGATCGTAGATTTGGTCCAGCGGCACGCTTTTCCGATCCATCTTGCGCCAGATCGAGTAGATATGCTTTGGCCGACCGGTGATCTCGGCTTGAATGCCTTCTTTGTCCAGCTCCTGCCGCAGCCCGGCGATCACACGCTGGATGATTTTCTCACGGGCTTCACGGCGTAGCTGCATCTGCCGGCTGATCGCCTCGTACTTGTCGGGCTCCAAAAAGCGGAACGAGAGATCTTCCAGCTCCCACTTAATCTGCCAGATGCCAAGCCGGTGGGCGAGTGGTGCGTAGATTTCCAGTGTCTCCCGTGCAATGCGCTGCTGCTTGTGCTGCGGCATGTGGTCAAGCGTCCGCATGTTGTGCAGCCGGTCGGCCAGCTTGATCAGCACCACCCGAGGATCATCGGCCATCGCAATAAACATTTTGCGATACGAGCCCGCCTGTGCATCCTCCTTGGTCCGCCCCTCGATAACCTTAAGCTTGGTTAGGCCGTCGACGATCGCCGCTATTTCCTCGCCGCACTCTTCACGGATTTGCTCGAGAGAGATCGTGGTATCCTCCACCACGTCATGCAACAACCCAGCCACGATGCAGGCTGGGTCGAGCTTCAGGTCGATCAAAATGTGCGCAACCGCGATTGGGTGCAGAATATAAGGCTCGCCCGATTTACGACACTGCTCGGCATGCGCAGCGTTCGCTATCACGTAGGCGGTACGGACAACCTGCTCGTCGAACGTCGGATAATAGGCCCGCAGGCGATTGATTAATCCCTCTGGTTCAGTGGCAGGAAGGGACGCCGTCGCAGGTGCTGTGGTGCTGGGGGCTGGCTGAGCTGAAGCATGGAGTGTATCAGTTGTGGTCATCGTAGCCGTGGGTTCCATCAAGGCGCTCCATCCCGATTGAGACCCCGTGTGGGAGCCGTTAGCAGTGGGCGCTGCGCACGGGTATCCGCTAGGATAGCACGAGGATCGAAGTGCTGTCAAGGAAACTTATGTCAACATATATGAGTATACGTAGAGGTTACGACGCCAGATGCATGGCTTAGCCGTGGGCAAAAAAAGCCGCCACAGCGCGCGTTAAACACTGTGGCGGCGATCTAAGTCAATATATTTTAGCCGAGGGAAACGGCATGGCCGACTAGTCCGATTGGACGTCGTTGAGCGCCCAGAGTGTCTTCATCGCCCGCGCAATCAGCAGGCCAAGCAGGACGCCCACAACTATCCATAGACTCAAAATCAGCCAGCGGACCCAGCCATCGGCAAGCACCGCAAGGACGCCAAAGACACAGAACGCCGGCGCGAGGAGCGAGCCGACGATCAACAGCGCGCGTAGGCGCTGGCGTAAAAGCTGGGGTGGCGGTACGTCAGAATTGCCCATCTATTTAAGGCGCGACACAGAGGAAACTAGGCTGGAGCGCGCCCGTCGTATTGTACTCCAAGCTGGGTTTAGAGCACAATCAGCCCGCGCCGTGCCCCCGCCCGTACAGCCTCGGTGCGGCTGGCGACGCCGAGCTTGGCATAGATCGCGGATACATGGAACTTAACAGTGTGCTCGCTGATATGGAGACGCTCGGCAATCATTTTGTTCGCCAGCCCCTGCCCGATCAGCTGCAGCACTTCTAGCTCGCGACTCGTCAGTGGCTCGACCAGCGGCTCGGCTCGGCTGGTCCGGCTAGGCGCTGGTGCTTGGAGCAGCTGTGTCGCAATATCGGGATGAATCGTGATCAAACCATGGAACAGGGCGTTCACCGCGGCGGTCAGCTCATCCGAGCCAGCATCGCTTGGCAGCACAGCCCATGCGTGAGACACCGGCAGTGGCAGCGACAGGTTGGTCCAGTCGTCGACAAGGAACAGGACGCCGCGGAGCGGGTCGGGTAGGACCAAGGGCGCTGGTCCAAGCGCACCGTGGATCACCGCCACACTGGCTGCGCTGAGCGGGGGATGCCGGAGATCGCCTGGTCCCGCCGCATCGCCTACGATGCTCAGAGCCGGATCAGACGCCAGCAGTACGCGCAAGCCTGCACGTACTGCTGGTGCTTGAGCAATCACCGCGACCGGAATCACGCAGCTGCCTGCACACTTGCGGGGGCATCGAGCGCAACATCGACAGTGCGCAGCTCGCCGCCACGCAGCACGCGCACCGCAATCCGGTCGCCGACCGAGTGCTGCGCGAGCGCATACTTCAGGATATGGGCATCGTCGACAGCTGTATGGGCAATGTCGAGCAGTACATCTCCGATATACAGACCAGATCGCGCCGCCGCACTATCATCCTGCACGGCGACTACCAGCAGGCCCAGCTCGCGACGAACGGCGGTTCCAATGGCCTCCGGCAGCTCAACTGGCTGTACAGCAACACCGAGGACTGGCTGTTGCCCCTCCGCGACCGCCAGAAACTGGGTTGCAATATGGCTTGGAATCGCTACGCTGAGGTCGCCACCAAAGATCATCGCGTTGATTCCAATAACACAACCACGTGCATCGAGCAGCGGCCCCCCGGAGTTACCTGGAGCGAGCTGAACATCCGAGCGCAAATACTCTGCCTTACTGTGGCGCCAACCGGTCTCGATTGCGCCGACCCCACTGATGATGCCGGCAGTTACGACGCCACGGCGGCCCCACGGATTACCGATGGCCAGCGCAAGCTGACCCACTCGCACAGCCTCCGAAGCGCCAACCGGAGCTGCCGCGAGTCCGATCGCGTCGACCTTTAGCGCGGCCAAGTCAAGCATCGGATCGCGCGCAATCACTGTCGCCCGTAGCTCACGATCATCGCTGAATAACACGGTCGCGTGCTCGCGGTTGGCGACGACGTGATGATTCGTCATAATGATCCCGTCCGCGCGCCAGACAATTCCCGAGCCTGAGCCGCGAGCGCCGCTCCGCACCTGGACGACACTGTCCTTGACCTCGGCTACAAGCTCGGCAAGCTCGTCCGCGATGTTGGCGGGCAGGCGCGCCTCTACCGCCGTATCCTCAACTTCCGCAAACATATCTACTCCGTTAGTTCTTCGGTATCAGGCAACCGGCATCAGGTATCAGGCAACAGCAGTCAGCTATCAACGGTCAGGTGACGTGTATCAAGCATCACGTATCATGGGCAGGCACCTACTCTCAGCTCCCTGCCCTCTGTTCTCTGCTCCCGTCGCCCCTTGCCCCTAGCTTCTCGCCCCAACCGTGACATTTAGCTCGCGGAGCTCACCACCACGGATAATGTGAACCGGCTGTGCCTGACCCACTTTGTCGGCGGTCAAGAAACCCTGCAGATCGTCGGCATCCTCGACGAGCTGGCCGCTCATTGCTACGAGGATATCCCCGAGCAAGAGACCACCGTTTGCAGCGGGGCTATTTGGCTCGACGTGCACCAGCAGCAGCCCCACATTGGGTCGTGTACCGTTGACTGTCGGGATGGCGTCGGGCAGCTTCACAGGTTGCGAGCTAATGCCCAGATAACCGCGCTTGAGCGATCCGTGCTGCGCTAACGTTTCGGCCACGCGCCAGGCGATCGCGCTCGGAATACCGAGGGCTGGGCCATTGGAGAGACCGGTGGTAATCATGCCCACGATTGCCCCATCCGCAGTAACCAGCGCACCACCGGAAAAGCCCGGATAAGGAGTTGCATCCGTCCGAATGACCCGTTCGAGCATCGCGCCACGCCCGCCGCGCCACGGCCCACCGACGGCGCTCACAATTCCGAGGCTTGCCATTGGCCCACCTAGTGAGGGTCGTCCAACAGCCAGAATCAGTTGCCCTACACGTGCCTCGGCGCTAGCCTGGGTCGCCGGCTCGAGCGTCACGCCCGAGACACGCAGAACCGCGATATCCGAGGCAGGATCGCGTCCGAGCAGCTTTGCCTTGCCCTCTGTGCCGTCGTGCGTGACAATCCCAATGTCTTCGTCGCGCTCGACGACATGATCCGCGGTTAAAACGAGGTCAGGCGCGGTCGCTATACCGCTCGCCGGGTAACGCTGCCGCCCATTAACCAACACGGTCGACCGGCCCGCCCGCTCGACTGCGTCCGCCATCTGCGTTGAAAGATCGGCAAGTACCGTTGATCCGCTCATATCAGGTCCTCCATCCGGGTCTACAGCCTGCAGTTAGTGTAAGCTGACAGTTCACTCGCAGCACCCGCAGGTTGGATGGGACGGCACCTGGAAGTTCGGCTAGGCGGCTCGCTCGTCGTGGGACCGAAAATTCTAGCGCGTGCCCTTACGGATTGGCCTTGCCAATGCAGCCTCAGGCTTGGTCGAAAGCCTCAAGGATGACAGCGTCCGCCTCAATTTCCACCACGATCTGCGGATCGATCAAGCGCCGTACCTCGACCAGCGTCGAAGCTGGCCGGATAGTACCAAAGACCTCGCCATGTGCCCGGCCAATCAGCTCCCAGTCGTCGACGTTGGTCACATAAATCCGTGTCCGGACGACGTGCTCCAAACGAGCACCTGTATGTTCCAGGGCGCGCTTGATGTTGCGCAAAATCTGCACCGCCTGCACATACGGATCGCCAACCCCAACAATCGCCCCGCTCTCATCGGTTGCGGTTGTTCCCGCCACATAGACGAAGGGCCCGACCCGCACAGCGCGGGAGTATCCAACAATCGACTCCCAAGGCGTTCCCGTGCTAATCTGTGTTCTCAGCATAGCCCTCCAGCTGCCGGTATAAGGCCGATTGACGCTGACGTGCCGCCCAGTGCAGCCGCTGCCGCTCCGGATCTGGCAGGCGGAGCGGCCCCGCTTCGGGGGCGAGCACTGTTAAATCCGGGATGGCGCCGACCGACCGCAGTGCGAGCAGGGCAAGGCCGCGACTGGTCGGCTCAGGCTCGAGGCTTACCGCAACCGGCAGCCCAAGCACATCGGCAATCAGCTGGACCCAGCTTGGCACATGCTTGAGGCCACCGCCGCTCGCAACAATGATAGGCTCGCCTCCCACTGCCCCATGCAGCAGGTCAACGATATGTGCCCAGCGGTACGTGACCCCTTCGAGCGCCGCACGCGCAAGGTCCAGCGGCGTCGTCGCCACCGAGATACCACTGATGGTCGCACGCACATCGCCCCGCCAGCCGGGGCTGCGCTCGCCGGCGACAAACGGCAGCACAACAAGCCCATGTGCGGCCGTGGGCGGATCAAGCAGATGGGCCTCAAGCCGCGCAGCGTCGATCTGCAGTGTTTGGAGCGCCCAGCTAAGAACGTTACCACCCTCGCTGGTTGCGCCACCGAGTAGCGCATGGTCACGGTCGACGCGATAACACCAAAGCCCCGCAGGCACCTCCGGACTCGGCAGCAAGACCACCCGCAGCGCGCCAGATGTACCGACATTAAGTGCAATTCGCGCGGGCCCGACACAGCCGCTGCCAATATTGGCCGCAGCACCATCGCCCACGGCACCTAGCCATGGAACGTGAGCAAGCGCGGGCCAGCGCTCTTTCCAGGGCGATTTGAGCCCGCTGATTCCACGATCGACATCGATAAGAAAGCCAAGCTGCTCAACCTGTACAGGCAGCGCAGCCAGAAGCTCAGCGTCCCACATGAGCGAGTGGCGATTCAGCAGCCCGGTCCAGGCTGCGAAGGAATAGGTTACTCCTGCGTGTCCAACAAACGTTTCCTGCAGCCACTCGCCAGCACTGCTCCACCAGCGAACGCTCGAGAACAGCTCCGGTTGGCTCTGGTGCAGCCAGGTGAAGAGCGCTGGCCAGTAGCTCGTACGCAAAGCACAACCGGTACGGTGAAGAACAGTGGCCTCGTCAAGCCGCGCGCGGAGTGCGGCCGCAGCTAGGGCACTGCGGGTATCAGCATATGTAAAGATGGGCGTACATGGTTGTCGCGCCGCGTCGAGGCCGAGCAGATTGGAGGCAAAGGTTGCGACGCTAACCGTCGCGATATGCCCAGCCTGTGGTCCCGCAATCGCAAGCACATCGTCGACGCAGCGAACGACACGCTCGAGGAGTGCGGCGGCAGTATCGGTCACGGCGCCATCTGGGGAGAACTCAAAAGTGCTTTTGCGCCGAACAAGTGTACCCGGAACCAGCCGAGCACGAGCATCGTACAGAGCTGCCCGCGTGGACGAGCTCCCAATGTCGAGCGTCAACACCAGAGGGTGCTGCGGGATAGTTGAATGGGCAGGTAGCGGATCGACCATGTATCTCATGTCGTGAGGATACCGCACCCGCGCAACTTGCAAGCGGAATGGGATCCGCGGCAAGCATCATGTAGGCCGCGCGAGGATCTGGCGATCGACTACTCGCGGCCGAAGCGGTAGCCGATACCGCGCTGCGTATGGATGTAGCGCGGGCTATCTCCGTTAGGCTCGAGCTTGTTCCGTAGCTTACGGATCCGCACCCAGAGCGAGTCCGGATCACCCTCTTCGCCAACGCCCCAGGCTTTGCGCAGGAGGGTAGCCGTGGGTACGATTGTGTTGCTCCGCTGCATCAGCAGAAACAAGATCCGCGCTTCGATTGGTGTGAGGGTTACCTGCTCGCCGGCCACCCACATGAGGCGGTGGCCGAAGTCGACGGTCAAGTTTTCGTCGACGACCACGCGCTCACCCGGATGGAGACCACCCTCGTAAAAGCGGGACAGCAACCGATTGAGCCGTGCCCGCAGCACACCGTAGCTAAACGGCTTGCTCATGTAGTCGTCGGCGTACTCTTCAAGCCCTTTGATCGTGGTCTGCTCGTCGGTAATCGACGTCAAGATCATGATCGGAATTTCAACCGCCCGCCGAAGCCGCTCGGCCAGCTCGAAGCCGGTCATATCCGGCATCATCAGGTCAAGGATCGCCGCGTCGGGCCAGTGCTGGTTGACCTTCTCGAGGGCAGTCTCGCCATCAGGCGCGGTGATTACCTCGAAACCATCCGCGAGCAGACCAGCTTCCAACGAACGCCGCACCACTAGATCATCATCAGCGACTAGCAATCGCCACTTGCTCATGGTATTTGTCCTCGAGAGGGATGGTAAAGTGGATAGTCGTCCCAACATCAAGGTCGCTCTCGGCCCAAATCGACCCACCGTGTGCCTGCACGACCTCCCGGCAGAAGTTCAAGCCCAACCCGGTGCCGCGTCGCAGCCCGCTCTGCTGTGTACGGAAGAAGCGCTCAAAGATACGTCCGACATCAGCGGGCGCAATCCCAACACCAGTGTCGCGCACGGTAAACTGCGCTGCGGCTCCATCGGCGGTATAGCCAGCGGTTACATAGACGCCGCCTTTACGCGTGAACTTGAGCGCGTTGTTGACCAGGTTGATGACCACACGCGTAAGCTTCTCCACATCGCCCACCACAACCGACTCAGGCGGTAAGTCGATGGTGAGTTCCAGGTTTCGCTCTGCGGCGGCCCCGGCAAGCTGATCCAGCACCCGCTCGCGCAACACTTCGAGGAGAATTGGCTCCTTGGTCAACTCGAGCAGGCCAGACTCGGCGCGGTACACGTCCAGGATATCGTTGATCAGCTCTTCTTGGGCCGCACATGCCCGCTGAGCCATGTCGATAAATTGCTGATCCGACTCGCCCTTGACGCTCATGCTGAGTACATGCAAACACCCCAGCACGCCCGCCAATGGCCCACGTAAGTCGTGGGTCAACATATGAACAAAGTATTCACGCGAGGCCTCGGCCTCTTTGAGCTGCGTGTACAAGCTCGCATTGTGGAGCGCCGAAATTACCTGAGTGGCAATGGCCAGTACAAGGGGTAGCTGCTCGGGCCCGAATTTATAGGGCTCGGTATGCGTCAAGGTCAGGACGCCAAGTTGGACGTCATCGCGAATCAAGGGAATTGCGAGCGCCGTCCGAGTGCGCACCATGTTATCGTGCAGTGGTAGCCACCGCTCATCATTTTGTGTATCCTCTACCAGCTGGGGTTCACCCGTTCGTAGCGCGAGACCCGCCAGGCCATTCGCGATAACCTGCACGCTCGCATCACGAATATACGGGAGACCTGCGGGAACGCGTGCTACGATTGTGCGCCAAGTATTGCGCTTCGGATCCCTCACGATGACGCTGCCCTGGGTGGCGTCGATCATGTTCACCATCAAATTAAGGGTTTCCGCGATCAGTTGATCGACGTCAAGGGTACTGTTGAGCTGCTGGCCGATCCGGTACAGCAGCTCGTTCTTGTTGCGCTCGTTGATCAGAGCATCCTGCACCTGCTTGAGTCGTAGCAGCGCACGCACCTTCGCGATCAGCTCAGCACTTTGCACCGGCTTCGGCAAGAAATCATCGGCCCCGACGTTCAGACCCTTGACCTTATCCGACAGGTCTTGCTTCGCCGTAATCAGCATAATCGGAATGTAGCCGATATTCGCCTCAGCTCGGATTGCTTCAACCACCTCGTAGCCGCTCATACGCGGCATCATGACATCAAGCAAAATCAGATCGGGCGGCTGCTGCCGTACCATGGCTAGCGCCTGTAGCCCGTCATTGGCGGTCTCGATCGCGTAGCCCTGCGAGCCGAGCATCATTCGCAGCAAATCCAAGTTATCTTCGTGATCATCGACGATCAGGATTCGCGGACGAGCCGTGACACTCATGCCTTGTCGCATCCTTATCTCCTACCTCAAACGCTCTGCCACCGCACCGGGCATCTTTTGATAGTTCGTAACACGGCACCGCGACACGTCGCCGACGGGCTTTCGCCGCTTCCTCGGCCTAGCCGGAAGCATCGTACCGATAGCTGCTGTACCAGACAGACACGTAGCGCCGGTGCAATCTATAGAAGCATAACCAGCTCGAAGAGCGATCGAAAGGCGGCGATGGTCCAGCTTACGGCCACACATTTGGCCTAGCAGATATGAAACAGATCGCTTTGCTGCAACGCTTGGTCGCTGTGCCAGGTCGCGCTGGGTCGATCACGCTGGGCGACCGAGAGAGAGAGGGGGGCAAGAGCCAGCATGTCGAGGTAATTCTGAATAAACTGGATAACGCCGCGCGGCTGATCGTTGGCTTTCTCGGATAGATGTGCGAGCCAAACATCTCGACGCCGGCCATCCTGGAAAATCCCCTCAAGCAGCTGCGCGGCCTGAAGGTTTGAAAGATGGCCCCGGTCGCCTAAGATGCGGTGTTTCGTGCTCCACGGGTACGCGGTTGCGAGCAAGCGTTCGCGATCATGGTTTGCCTCAACAATCACCAGATCGGCTTCCTGCAAGGCCTCGATCATGTGCAGCTGCACATGCCCGCAGTCCAGCGCAAAACCGATGGTCCAGCCGTCGTGCCGCAGGAGAACACCTGCTGGCTCCACCGCATCATGGGGCACGGGGAAGCTCCACACGTCAGCATCGCCAACGCTGATGCCTTCAGAGTGCATCAGGCGCACGTCGATACCTTGGGTGGTCGTGCTCAGCGCGCGAGCCGTTCCAGCAGTGCAGACGATCGGCACGCTGCAGCGGCGAGCCAGCGGACCAGCTCCCTGCGCGTGATCGTGGTGCTCGTGAGACACAATGATCGCCGTCAACTCGCACGGATCAACGCCATGCTCGCGCAGCCGGCGCTCGAGCGTTCGTGCAGACAAGCCAGCGTCGACAAGCAGCGTACTTTGCGCTGTGCGGACCAAAAACGCATTGCCGCTACTGCCACTTGCTAATGATCGGACTTGGAGACTCATCGTCCGGATTATAGCACGTGCCCCCTACGCTTTGGCAAGTCAAGCTAACGCAATTTAAGCAGTCTCGCTTCAACTACACCCCTCCGCGCCCTAGTAACCAATGGTGCTAACGCTATCACAAGC
>JADDQE010000100.1 GCA_016781525.1 bacterium
CTGGCTGTCCAACAACGCGGAGACGTGGGCGACCGCCGGCCAGGTGCCCGCGCGAACGTCCGTGCAGCAGAAGCCGTCCGTCCAGGAAATTCCATCGGTCAAGGTCGCCGCGCAACAGTTCCAGGAGGTCGGACGTGCGGGCGAAACACATACCTCAATCAACGAGATCGTAACAGCCTATGAGGCGGCATTTAGCGCTGCGCTAGCCGGGACCACCCCGACCGAGCAGGCGATGAACGAGGCACATACAGCTGTCCAGGCAATCCTCGACCGTGGCTAGTAAACCAGCTTTGTTTGCTGAGGCATCGGTCACGTTTTGCGGAACGTAATCGTCGAGCTTACGGGACCGAACGCAGCCAGCACCTGTTCCCCGCGGGGAACAGGTGCTCTGCTTTTGCCTGATTGTTGTACGATTCCCAAGACCGCCGTTACTTGGCCAGCTATCCGGCTTCATCTGCATGGGGAGCCGCTACCATCGATGCGCTTCCGGATCGTCCTCGGCCGCTGGGAGCTGAGCAAGCTCTTGCCAAAGCTCATCCGGGATCGCGTGGGTCGCTAGCTCGATCGTCTGGGTGATCCGTTCAGGTCGGCTCATCCCGACAATCGTGGACGTGATGCGCGGATCGCGCATGGAGAACTGCAGCGCCGCAGCGGCAAGCGGCACCCCATGACGCTCACAAACCTCCGCGATGCGCCGGACCGCTTCCACGAGCTCCGGCGACGCGTCCTGGTACGCGTAGCGTGCATATGCGTCCGGCCCCTTCGCCAATATTCCGCTGCCGTATGGTGCTGCGTTGAGCACCGCAAGGCCGCGCTGAGCCGCAAGCTCCAGCAGGGGCTCAGCGCTCCGGTTGATCAGCGTGAAGCGGTTATGCGTGATCACCGACTCGAAGGCTCCGGTTTCGACATATTGGATCAACATGTCGATCGGCCCGCCCGCGATGCCGAGGTGGCCGATCACGCCCTCGTCGCGGAACTTCTGCAGTACCTCCACCGGCCCACCCCGCGACATAACGTTCTCGAACGTAGTGTGCTCGGGGTCGTGGAGATGCACGATCTGCAGGCGGTCGAGGCCGAGCAGCCGAAGACTACGCTCGATCGAGCGCTTGATCTGGTCGCCACTGAAGTCGCCCGTTTGGAGGCTTCGGTCCGCTTTGGTGGCAAGCACGTAGCCATCTGGGAGGCCGCCGAGCTCCTTGAGGACCACGCCGATGCGGCGCTCGCTTTCACCGTCACCATAGGCGGCTGCCGTGTCAAGGAAGTTGATTGGGCTGCTGAAGGCGCTACGCAACGTGTCTAGCGCCCGCTCCTCGGAGACGGAGAAGGCAAACGTCTCAGGCATGTCGCCGAGCTGGGCGCAGCCGACGCAGAGAGGTGTGACAAGCAGGCGCGTATTGCCCAACGGACGCTGGGCTAACAGATTCGGCGTGGCTGATGCCGACATGAGCGTGTTCTCCTTTATGCTTGACAACCGTCCGACAACGCACCTTTGATGCGGGTAGTTTAGTCCGAGAAGCGCTGTCAATAGCGCGTCTCCGGAGGCGGTCGCTATTGCGGTGGAATAACCCCAATCGTCAGCAGAATATTGGCGTAGACGCGCTCTTCTCCCGTCGCGATCAACAGCCCTAGGTTCTCGTCACGGGCTGCCGCATAGAAGGCGAAGCGCTCGAGCCGCTCCAGCTGTAAATCAGCTGGAAGCAGCTCCCGAAACTCACTGAAGATGGAGGGCTCGGGGCCGTCCGGCATCATCACTGCTGCCGCTTCGATTGGGATCGCCGCGGCTAATACCCGCAGCACCTCGGTCGCCGATAGCACACCAGGCGCCAGGTTCAGAAACACCCGCTTCGCACTAGGGTATCCACCAGTCGAGAAGGGATAGTTGCCGTCCGCGATCAACACTTTGGTGCCATGACCCGCTCGGCCGAGCGCCGCCAAAATCTCTGGATGAATCAGCTTTCCTCGTAGCATGTGGCCCCCTCCAGTGTACCTGCGCGCTCATCCTGCGTCGAGCCGTCGCCCGAACCCCGATGAGGATAGCACAAGAACCCGGGATCGATGTTCAACGCTCTGCGAGTGTGGCGCAACCAACCAAACGGGGCTGTCAGCGTTCGTTGACAGCCCCGTGCGGCGACCTCATGCATTGGCCGCCGGCCTTATTCGTACAGCAGCGGCTTGATCTGCTCGGAGTCCATGTTGGTCTTGTCGTAGTAGTGGAACCCAGTGTCGATGGTCTTCGGCAGCTGCTCGCCGTTGATGGCCTTGACCGCCGACTCGACACACTTGCGGCCGATACCGATCGGATCCTGGGTGATCGCCCCGGCCGCGGCTCCGCTACGGACTGCATCGAGCTGTTGCTTGCCTGAGTCGTAGCCGATCACGGTGATCTGACCTTCCTTCCCCGTCTCCTTCACAGCGTTTAACACACCAATCGCCGAGCCTTCGTTGGCGCCAAAGAAGCCCTTGAGGTTCGGGTGCGCTTGAATAATCGCCTTGGCCAGGTCGGTCGACTTGAGATGGTCGCCGCCGCCGTACTGAATGTCGACGATCTTGATATTGGGATGCTTTTCCTCGATGCGCTTGACGAATCCATCACGGCGGCCAATGCCGGTAGCACTGGTCTGGTCGTGCACGATCAGCGCAATCTCGCCCGCGCCGCCGATCATCTCGGCCATCTTGTCCGCCGCAGCGCCGGCAGCAGCAATGTTATCGGTCGCAGCTGTAGTCACCGGAATGTCGCTATCGACGCCCGAGTCAAAGCCGACGACCGGAATATTCGCGGCCTTGGCCTGCTCAAGCAGTGGAATCGCGGCTTTGCTGTCGAGCGCGGCAAAGCAGATGGCCTGCGGCTTGCGGTCGAGCGCGGCCTGCAGCATTTCGATCTGCTTATCGACCTGCGACTCGTTTTCCGGACCTTCGTACGTCACTCGGACGTTTAGGTCCGCGGCAGCTTGTTCGGCACCGGACTGGACCGCCTGCCAAAACTGGTGCTGGAAGCCCTTGGAGATAATCGCGACGTAGGGCTCGTTCCCGGCCTGCGCCGACCCTGCCTGTTGGTTTGCGGCCTGCTGCGACCCTGCGGGCGCAGCTCCACCCTGGTCGGATGTCGTCGGAGCAGCGCCGCAGCTTGCTAAAACCATGGCTGCTACAAGGGCCGACAGCATAGCGAACAACCGCTTGGATTTCATTCGAGCTCTCCCTTTCGCTAGTGGAACTCTGTTTATTGTTAAGCTCCCACGTGAGCTAACAACCGAGGTACTGCCGAGGCGCTATTTACGTCGGCGAACGATATCAAGGTACACGGCAATGATCACAATGGCACCTGTCACGACCGTCTGCCACTCTTGTGGAACCGAAAGAATGCGGAGACCATTCGTCAGCGTGCTAATGATAAACGCGCCGATGATGGTGCCGAGGATCGAGCCCTCGCCACCGCTCAACGACGTGCCCCCAATCACCGCCGCCGCGATCGCGTCCAGCTCATAGCCTTGACCAAGCGCAGGCTGCGCTGAGTTGAGGCGGGAAGCGATCAAGACGCCGGCGAGACCGCTAAACAGGCCGGTTAGAGTATAGACTGCAATCTTCCAGCGGTCGACGTTGACCCCCGAAAGCCGCGCGGCCTCCTCGTTGCTGCCCAAAGCAAAGGTGTAGCGGCCAAGGATCGTCTTGTTAAGAATGACGCTGGCAACCATCGCTGCGCCAAATAAGATGAGTACGGCGTTGGGAATGTTGAAGCCTGGAATGATCGCGCCGAGCAGTGAGCCCATGGCAATCGTGTTGAAGATTGGTGTGTCGGTAAAATAGACCGGCTTGAGGTCGGACAGAACCAATGCCAGGCCCCTGGCTACGTTCAACATACCCAGCGTGGCGATGAACGGGGGGATCTTCAGCTTTGCGATGATCAGCCCATTGATCAGCCCCGCGAATGCCCCGGCACCAAGGCCCGCCAGCACTCCCAGCGCTACGGGTAGCTGCCAATTTGTGATGACCAGCCCGGTCATGACTGCCGCGAAGGTCATCACGGTGCCGATCGACAAGTCGATGCCGCCAGTAATGATCACAAAGGTTACACCCAGAGCCAGCACACCATTCACGGCCGTGGCCAGCAAAATTCCAACGATGTTGCTGAATTGGAGGAAGTTCGGCGACGCCAGCGAAAACACGACGAACAGCACGATCAAGGCGGCGAATGCCAGCACGGTCTGCATCGCGTCGGCGCGAACCTGCAATCGTCTTTGGGGTACTGAAACAGCCATAGGTGTTACCCTCTTTGGTTGTAGTTAGGCTTGGATCGTCCGTGTGAGCCTAGATATAGGCCTCGCGCTGAGTGGCGTAGTGCATAATTTTTTCTTGGGTCGCTGCGGTAATTGGGAGCTCGCCGGTGATCCGTCCCTCACACATCACGATGACCCGGTGACTCATCCGCAGGATTTCCGGCAGCTCGGAGGAGATCATGATAATTGCCTTCCCCTGCTGTGCCAGGTCGTTGAGGAGTTTGTAGATTTCGCTTTTTGCCCCCACATCAATCCCGCGCGTCGGCTCGTCGAAGATCAGGACGTCGGTGTCGGCGGTGAGCCATTTGCCAATGATGACCTTCTGCTGGTTGCCGCCGGAAAGATTCTTGACCTTTTGCCGCACGCTCGGCGTCTTGATTGCCAGCGCTTCGACGAAGTGCTGGGCCGTCGAACGGGTCTTGGGACGGTCAACCCAACCAAGATACTTGAGGAATTTATTGAACGCACTAAGCGCGATATTGGCTTCGACATCCAGCCCCAGCGCGGCGCCATAGCGCTTACGATCTTCTGACAGATAGCCAATGCCATGCTGAACGGCGTCCGACGGGCTCTTAATCGATACCTTCTTGCCTGCTACGTATGTTTCGCCCGAGTCAATCGGGTCGGCGCCGAAAACGGCGCGCGCCATTTCGGTGCGGCCTGCGCCGACCAAACCTGCAACCCCGAGAATTTCGCCGCGCCTCAGCTGGAAGCTGATATCTTTCAGCACCCGGCCGCGGCTGAGATTTCTGACTTCCAGCACGACGTTCTGGTCGGCGGTTTCCGGCGCTTCTGGCGTCGCCTCGTAAATGGTGCGGCCAACCATCATGCTGATGATCTGAGGGATCGTGACGTCTTGGATCTGCACGGTATTGATATACCGGCCGTCGCGCATGATGGTGGCACGGTCCGCGATCTGCCGCAGCTCCTCGAGCCGGTGTGAGATATGCACGATGCCGACACCCTTGGCTCGCAGCTGGCGGATAATCCGGAACAAGTCCTGGATTTCTGTGTCGGTAAGCGCCGCGGTTGGCTCGTCCATGATCAGCACTTGCGAATTGAACGACAGCGCCTTGGCAATCTCTACCATTTGCTGCTTGGCAACCGTCAAATCCGCAACCTTGGTGCGCGGAGCCAGCTTAAGGTGCATCATGTCAAAGAGTTGCTGCGTCTTGGCGTTAATCTCCTGCTCATCCAAAACAAACCGCAAACCTTTGCGCGGCTCGCGACCGATAAAGATATTCTGTGCGATGGTCAGGTGGGGCATCAAGTTGAGCTCTTGGTGCACAATGCTGATGCCAAGGTCTTGTGCGGTGCGCGGGTTCGGAATCTCAACTTCCTGGCCCTTGTACACGATCCGGCCAGCATCCTTTTGGTAGATGCCCGTCAGGATTTTCACGAGTGTGGACTTGCCTGCGCCGTTCTCGCCCAGCAGAGCATGTACCTCGCCTGGACGTAGCTCAAGATAGCCTTGACTGAGGGCTTGGACACCTGGGAAAGACTTTTCGATCCCTTCCATCAAGACCAACGCGTTGTCCATGCAGGATTCCCCTAGCTAAAGTACAATTTATAAGCTAAGTAGCTTCGAAGGCCGCTCGCGTTCGCTGTCTTCAGGGCAAGGGTGAGCCGGATGGAAAGTTCTGCTTCGCGGCACCACCATGGCCGCCGAGATAGGCGGTAGCTTAGCGATACGAGGAACGTGCTGGGCTTTGCGGCCCGACTGCTTCGTGACAGACTTACGACCAGAATATGGTCTACCGCCAACAATAAACGTCCGGTGATGGTAACGGAATGTACGCGCCCTCAGGGGGCTGTGGAAGATCGGTCGCGTTACCTGCGAGCAGCTGTGTTACAAGTAACATCCATCCTAGCAACAACCTCTTGAATTGTCAAGCAGGTATTTACACCTCTTTACCAACCCGATCTCCTGATTGACAAATTTGTATCCCAACTCTATGCTAATACCGGTATAGGAAAACAGGAAGCTGTTTTCTGAAGGGGCCTCATAAGTCGGTATTCTGCGAGGTCGTACTGATTTATTGTGTTACGTGTAACATGGATGAGAGCGTGACACGGCGAACTGCAAGTATTCAAGATGTTGCGGCACGCGCGGAAGTCTCGGCGATGACCGTGTCGCGGGTGCTGAACAACTCGGGCCGCGTTGCACCCGAAACCAGGCTGCGAGTTGAGCAGGTCATTCGCGAGCTGGGCTACGTACCAAATGCCCTAGCGACTGGCCTCTTTAAAGGTCGAACACGCACGATCGCGCTGATTGTCAGTGATATCAGCAATCCATTTTTTACGGTTATCGTGCGCGGTGTCGAGGATTTGGCCCAGCGTAACGGGTACACCGTGGTCGTCGGTAACAGCGACGAGTCGGTTGAAAAGGAGCGGCAATACGTCGCAAGCTTGATCAGCAAGCGCATCGATGGACTGTTGATCACGCCCGCCGGCAACGGGTCACGGCGTATCCTTGAGGCGCTGGGTCGACGCGGCAGTCCATTTGTGTTGATCGACCGCGACGTCGAGGGCGTAACAGCGGATAGTGTTACCGGCGACAACGTTGCGGGGGCGAAGCTGCTTACGCAGCACTTGATCGAGTTAGGCCATCGTCGCATCGGTTTCATTAATGGCCGCCGCGAGCTTTCTACCTCACGGGATCGCCAGCGTGGCTTTGAAATGGCGCTCCGCGAGCGAGGCATCGAGCTAAATCCTGTCTTGATCGGCGACAATGCCCACCGGCGGGATGAAGCGTATCGTGTAGCCCACCAGCTGTTGGAGCTCCCGCCGGAAGAACGACCTACCGCACTGATCGCCGGAAACAATGTGCTGGTGATCGGAGTGATCGAGGCGCTGCGCTCGGCCGGTCTCGCTGTGCCAGAAGCTATGGCGGTGGTGTGCTTCGATGATTTAGAATTAGCGTCAGCGCTGGACCCGTTCTTGACGGTGGTGGCGCAGCCGGTACGCTCGTTTGGCACAATTGCAGCTCAGTTTCTGCTTGAGCGGCTGAATGGCGAAGCCGACGTGCAGCCCCGGCGGGTCGTGCTCACGCCAGAGCTGGTTGTGCGACGCTCGTGTGGGGCAGGGCTTGGGCCGCTGGTTATATAAGGTTTCCTCCTGCGCTGGGTACTGCTTTTACCAGCGCAGTCAAATTGATGGAGACGAGCTATGCGGATTGACGCGCATCAGCACTTCTGGCACTACAATCCGGCCGAGTACGCCTGGATCACGGATGGGATGGATGTTCTCAAGCGCGACTACCTGCCCCAGGATCTAGAGCCACACCTTCTTCGCACGGATATCCAGGGTACAGTCGCAGTCCAGGCCTGCCAGAATTTACAAGAGACGGATTGGCTGCTTGAGCTCGCCGACAAGCACGATTTCGTCAAAGGGGTTGTCGGCTGGGTCGATCTGCGGTCGCCACGTGTACGTGGACAGCTAGAACGCTGGGCGCACCGCCCAAAGCTCCGCGGAGTGCGGCATGTGGTCCAATCTGAGCCTGACGACCGCTTTATGCTGCAGCCGGATTTTCTCCATGGTCTCGGTCAGCTGGCCGAGTTCAACCTGACGTACGATCTGTTGCTCTTCCCCAAGCACGTACCTGTTGCCGTCGAGGTTGTCGCACAGTTTCCCAATCAGCGCTTCGTGCTCGACCACATTGCCAAGCCCTTTATTAAAGCACAGACCTTGGCTCCGTGGGAGCATGACATCCGAGCTCTAGCACGCTTTGAAAATGTTTGGTGCAAAGTCTCGGGTATGGTCACCGAGGCCGACTGGCAGCACTGGAAGCTCGCCGATTTCAACCGCTATCTGGATATCGTTTTTGAGTGCTTCGGTCCCGAACGACTCATGTTTGGCTCTGACTGGCCGGTCTGCACGCTAACGGCGCAGTACGCCGAGGTTGTGCTGATCGTGCAAAATTATGTGCGTGGACTATCAGTCGAGATGCAAGACCGGATCTTTGGTGGAAACGCCGCCACGTTTTATGGCCTAGCAACGGAATGAATGTGCGTTAGCCGTGCGAGCGAATACAAGTCCATGGTAAAGTGCAGGCCTGCGACGAGTATTTGCCGCTCTGTGGAGGTAGACAATGGAGTTAACACGACACCAGACACAGGATGGGCCGCGCTGGGCGGTCGATGGGCATTGGCTACCACCGCAAATTAACCTTGGTGTGCTGTTAGGGCTACCAAAACGTGCGATGCACGATCTGCTGGTGACGCTAGCAAATGGTGAGGCGGCTGCAGCTGCCCTGCTCGCGCCTGTCGACCCGCTGCATGAGGTGTGGGCCAGCGGCGTCACCTACCTGCGCAGCCGTGATGCCCGTAAGGCCGAGTCATCCGTCGCCGACGTGTACGAGAAGGTCTATGAGGCTGAACGACCCGAGCTGTTTCTTAAAGCGGCTGGGTGGCGCGTGATCGGGCCCGATGCACCGGTGCGCATCCGCACCGATAGCAGCTGGGATGTGCCCGAGCCGGAGCTGGTGCTTGTGGTCAATCGCGAGCTTGAGATCGTCGGCTATTGCGCCGGTAATGATATGTCCTCTCGCTCGATTGAGGGCGAGAACCCGCTGTATCTTCCACAGGCCAAGATTTACAACGGGTCGTGTGCCTTGGGGCCGAGCGTCAGGCTGGCGGAAGCCGACGACCTGCGCGATCTCCCGATTCAACTCCAGATTTCGCGGGATGGTGCGGTTGCCTTCGAGGGCGAAACGCGTACCTCGCAAATGAAGCGTCAGCTGGAGGAACTTGTTACGTATTTGGGCCGTGAGCTTTCTTTTCCATACGGCGGATTGCTGATGACGGGCACGGGCCTCGTACCACCTGAGAGCTTTAGCTTACAATCGGGCGACAGCGTGCAGATCACAGTTGGCGAGGCCGTATTGATTAACGAGGTGCAATAATGGAAGGCATGAACTTTATCGACGGTCGTTGGCAAGCCGTAGCGCGAACGCATCCACGCGAAAATCCCGCGAACCCGAGCGAGACGGTAGCCGTCTATCCCCTTTCCGGTAAAGAAGAGGCGCAGGCCGCTTTTGAGTCCGCCGCCGCCGCCTTTCCGACGTGGAAGGCGACGCCGATTATTACACGAGCGCGCATGCTTCAGCGGGCGGCGCGGGTCCTTGAAAACAGGCTCGAGGAGGTTGCGCGCGATATGGCGCGTGAGGTTGGCAAGCAGATCACGGAAGCGCGGGTCGAGGCACGGCGGGCGGTTGACTTGCTCGACTACTATGCATCCTATGCCTGGCAGCCAGAAGGCAACCTTGTACCGTCTGGTCGGCCGGGAACCTATCTCCGTAGCAAGCGCAGCCCGATCGGAGTTGTGGCGTTGATCACGCCATGGAACTTTCCAATCGCGATCCCGACGTGGAAGCTTGCTCCCGCGCTGATCATGGGTAATAGCGTTGTGCTCAAGCCGGCATCGCTCGGCGCGAGCGGCGCGATCCATCTGGTGCGTGCGCTCGAGGAGGCGGGGCTGCCAGCAGGTGTGATCAATCTCGTGATCGGCCCCGGTACGCCTTTCGGCCAGGCGCTCCAGGAGGCCGAAGTGGTAAAGGCGGTCTCGTTCACTGGCTCGCTCCAGGTTGGTACCCAGGTCAAGGCCAGCCTCGCCGGGCGCTTCGTGCGGGTGCAGCTGGAGCTCGGCAGCAAAAACCCGTTCATCGTGTGGGATGATGCCGACCTTCAAGAGGCGGCGCGGCTTTCGGCGGAAGGCGCGTTCTTCTACGCAGGGCAGAAATGCACAGCTACGAGCCGAGTGCTGGTCCACGAGGCGGTTTACGACCGCTTTGTGCCGCTCTTCTTGGATGTCGTACGTGGCCTCAAGGTGGGCGATCCCCTGGAGCAGACGACGCAGGTTGGGCCGCTCATCGACCCTAGCTCGCAGCAGAATGTCGCGCGCTGGGTAGCCCGCGGTGTCAAGGATGGGGGCGAGGTTCTGATTGGCGGACGCGAGGGCTCAGGTGATGGGTATTTCTATGAGCCGACGGTAATCACGGGTTTGCCGCTGACGGCACCGCTGGCGCAGGAAGAAGTTTTTGGTCCAGTGGTCACGCTGCACAAAGTCGCCGGGCTGGAAGAAGCGATTCAGGGCGCGAACGCCACGCGTTATGGGCTGGCGGCGTCTATCAGCACCAAAAACTTGGAGGTTGCCGAGGCGTTTTTGGAACAGGTCGAGGCCGGGCTGTTGCACGTGAACCAGCCTACCGCCGGCGTGGAGTACCAGGTGCCCTTCGGCGGCGTCAAGGCTTCGAGCTTCGGGCCGAAGGAGCAGGGCTGGAGCGGCCTCGATTTTTATAGCGACTGGAAGACACAGGTGGTCCGGCCATAACGGCCTGGCGCCAGATTAAGGAGTGGGCTGCCATGCCGATCACCATTACCGATGTCGTCGCACGTGATATTCGTTTCCCGACGGCGCGTGCGCTTGACGGCTCGGATGCGATGAATCCCGACCCGAATTATTCGGCGGCGTATGTGGTGCTTAGGACCGATAGTCCAGATGGGCTGGAAGGTCATGGTCTGACCTTTACGATCGGCCGTGGGAACGAGCTGTGTGTTGCGGCCATCAACTCACTCGCACCGCTTGTCATTGGCAAAACACTTGAGTCGTTCACGTCTGACATGGGACGCTTTTGGCGGATGATCGCAGGCGATAGCCAGCTACGCTGGATCGGTCCCGAAAAAGGCGTTATCCATCTGGCGACCGCGGCCGTAGTGAATGCGGTTTGGGACCTGTACGCCAAGGCCGAGGGTAAGCCGCTCTGGAAATTGCTGGTCGACATGCCGCCCGAGCAGATCGTGGCATCGATCGATTTTCGGTACATTACCGATGCGCTTACGCCCGATGAGGCGCTCGACCTCCTCCGGCGCAACGCGTCAACCCGTGCCGCCCGCGAGGAGGAGATGCGGCAGCAGGGCTATCCGGCCTACACAACCTCCGCGGGCTGGCTGGGGTACAGCGACGAAAAGCTGCGCGGTCTGTGCCGCGAGGCGTTGGGCGAAGGTTGGACACACTTCAAAATCAAGGTTGGCGCGAACATCGACGACGACCTCCGCCGCGCGCGGATTATTCGGGAAGAAATTGGCGCGGATCGCAAGCTGATGATGGATGCCAATCAAGTCTGGAACGTGGACGAGGCGATTCGGAATATGGAGCAGCTGGCGCCGTTCAATCCCTGGTGGATCGAGGAGCCGACAAGCCCGGACGATGTGCTGGGTCATGCTGCGGTTGCGCGCGCCATTGCGCCAATCGGCGTTGCCACGGGCGAGCATGTCCATAATCGGATCATGTTCAAGCAGCTCCTGCAGGCCAATGCGATCAAGTTCTGCCAGATCGATAGCTGCCGCTTGGGCGGGGTGAATGAGGTGTTGGCAGTGCTCTTGATGGCCGCCAAGTTTGGCGTAGCGGTTTGTCCACATGCCGGTGGCGTGGGCCTGTGCGAATATGTGCAGCATCTGTCGATCTTTGACTACATCTATGTCAGCGCCTCGCTCGAAGATCGAATCGTCGAGTATGTCGATCACCTGCACGAGCACTTCCTCGATCCAGTCACGGTCAAGCATGGGCGCTATATGCTACCCACGCTGCCAGGCTATAGCATCACCATGCGCCCCGAGTCGCTCGACCAGTACGAGTTTCCCACAGGAGCAGCCTGGACCGCGTAGCCGAGCGTGGCGAATGCCGGGCGGCCGATATGGTTGTGATGTAGGCAGGAAGGTCGTGCACGCCCACCTGCAAACCGAACATTGCCACAAAGTGCAAGCGTGCCGAAGAGCCGCGACCCGCACCAAGAGGAGCCGGTCGCGGTTTTTTGTTACTGTGGAGCGTGCCAAAAGTGGGGTATAGTGGGCTTGTATATCCCGCGTGGCTCCATACCTATGACGAGGACTTGACCCTACAATGATTGCGCACGTCCAACCCGAAGCCTCCGCAATCTCGCTGCGGGATGTCACCAAACGCTACGGCCAGCGCACAGCAGTCGAAGGGCTCAACTTAGAGGCTA
>JADDQE010000056.1 GCA_016781525.1 bacterium
CCCATATTGTCCGTTCTTACGCAGCCCTGGTGCTGGTTTAGTCTGCTGCTGCTGATTGTGCTACTGTTGGTAGCGGCAGCGCTCGTGTCCCGTAGCAGGAGACATGCCGAGCAGATGCGCAACGAGCTACCTGCATTACCCATCAGACGTGAGCGCGCTCACGAGCTGACGGCGTCGGCACCATTCGAAGCGCTCCAGGCGTTGCAGGAACGATTAGCGGAGCTTCAGCGCCACACGCCGTCGGATTCAACCGATGCGCGCTGGCTTCAAAGCTTTCGCAATGACCTGCGCAATGTAATGGATGACCTGTACTGGGAATTGAGTAACGGATCCGCGGCGCAGCACGAAGTCTTGCTGGAACGCCTAGGTTTAGAAGTAGAGCGATTTGAGCGGACGGTGAGCCAGCGCTTGACCGCTACGATCAGCGGGACAACCGACCATGAGACCTTGCGGCGCCAGCTGGAGCAACTGCGGCGTTCGATTAATCGGTAATCGACCGGAAACAAGCCGAGGGAGGGAATCGGGTTAGCTCGTACCTCCGGAAGGGGTCACCGCGGCAGCTCGTGCTCCACGTGCCCTGGACGGCCGTGCCTCAGCCACACCGAAACATGCGTGGGCTGGAGCGTTTCCTGAACAAGCATTACAGTCTCATTTGTCAGCCGCTCCAGATCGGTCTCGTCGCGCAGACGAGCGTTGAAAGCCTGCAGGGTCAGGACGGCATCGTACTTACGCCGATAGAAGCGCCGGTCGATCAGGTTCTGAATCCGGCGGCGCAGCGGCTGGAATAGCGCGGCGATGGCAAGCGTAGAGGCGACGGTGGCCAGCTCGGACTCCGTCCCAACGATCGGCCGCAGCAGTCCTTGCAGCACCACGATGACACCAAGGTATATCAGCGCCAATGTCGCTGTCAATGTACCGTAGACGAGTGTGCGCCGGATGATAACGTCGATGTCAAAGAGCTGGGAGCGTAGAATCGCGATGCCGATGGAGAGGGGTAGAAACTGCATTGGTATATTGATCAGTAAGAGGCCCCAGAGGCGCGCCCAGTTGACGCCGTCGACAGGGACCGGATCAAATCCGAGAGCCGTCAGCGCCGAAAGACCGAGGATCCAGAGCGCCATCGCGCCCACCCCAAACAGCACCCATTTCGTCTGTAGTCGTTCGGCGGTCGTCGAAATTCGCAAATAGCGGTAGACCTGTGCACTAGCGCCGCCGAGCAATATGCTCAACCATGTGGCCCATGCAAGCGCGATATACGCCGCGGAGTCCAGGCTGACGATGGGAGTCACTGCAGTGGCAAAGTATGTAATGCAAAAGAACAGAATGACGATCCAGTACAGCCGGGGCACAACACGCCCGGATGGAAAAATGCCGAAAAAGAATGCGAGGCTCACAATCCACAAGAAGTCAAGCAGCCTGCTCGGCCAAACAAACATTGGTATTTTTTCCGCTAGCACCTGAAGCGGCTCGCCAGCTGTGGCCAACAGGACGAGGAACGACGAAATAAAGAGACCCATCCTCGAATCGCCTCTCCGGGCAAAGACCAGGAAGGCCAGTGAGATCGGCATCAGCGCGAATACGACGCGGAAGCCGGCGCGCAGGAATGCGTATGTTTCCAGTGATACGCCACTCGCAATCAGCTGCACCGCATCGGCTGGTGTTGCGTAGTCGAAGCGCTGGCAGTAATCGACCGATTGGATACAGACGTGCTGCAGCTCGCGGAAATACAGGACGGCACCGCCGCCGTATAGCCCCACAACGAGCAGCGCAAACAGGAGCCAAGCTGCACGTGCCAGCCGGATCCAGCCTTTTCGCGTTTGCGCCTCCGCTGATACCCCGGCGGTGGTTCGTAGCTGCATCGGTATCCCTCCGCTACCTATCACTCGGTGAGCGCTGAGAGAGTTTCATGTGGTCTAAGCTACACTACCTGCGTCTCCTCAACGTTACGAGGGGCGTTACGAGCGCATCCGCGGCTGAGGGTACAAAGATATCGCTGATCATGCTGCCGCGTGGAGCACTTACGGGAGCTAGCGGTGGATGCTGCGTCCGAAGTGCAGCGCTGACCACGGCGCGTTTATCGATTGTAGCATTACCGTGGGCAGGCGTGTAGGCGGTATGTCAAGACAAAGCTCGAGCTGAAGAAAGCTGGCTCGCGGACGACGGTGCCGGCATTATCGCCGGCTCTAATCCGAGCAATATCAGAGGAGCCAGACGATCAGAATGAGATTGGATTCAGCGAGGTGTGAGTGGTCCGGCCTCAGCATCGACAACCAACGCGTCTATTTACCCGTTGGATCGACCTTGAGCAACGAGGTGCCTACGATCCTAGCTGTTGACGCGCTGGCAGCCGCGACAAACCCCGAATGCTTCGAGCCAGTGGCCTTCGATGCGAAAGTTGAGCCGCTCGGCAAGTCCACCCAGCAAGCTCTCGATCTCGCACCCTTGAAAAGCCGTAACCGTGCCACAGCGGCGGCAGACCAGATGATGCTGGTGGCCGGGCTCGGCAACCACATAGCCGTGCTCGCCTTCCGGGCGGTGTACGAGGCTAAGCCACTGATGGTTGTGGAGCAGCTCGAGGGTGCGATAGACCGTTGCACGCCCAACATGCAGCCCAGCCTGCTGCAGGTCGACCACCAGCTCCTCGGCCGTAAACGGAACGGCGTAGCGTAAAATATGCTCCAGGATCGCCTTGCGCGGACCCGTTAGGCGATGGCCTTCATCTGCGAGATGCGCAACAACCCGTTCCGTCCAGCCCACCGTTAAACCTTCTTTGCTAACCAGAAATCCCTTTGATTGTACCACGCGACGTCAATGCCCGACTACTTTATGAAAGAATATCTCAATCAGCTGAGGTAGGCCGCGCCATTCTGCACCCTGTACGATATGGAATACGCGCCGGCGGCATCACAGAGAAAGGGCGTGCTGCCGCCGTCGACGGGACATTGTTAGCCATTCGAGACCGCCCCCATATCACCATTATTTCACGGTTGTTTGACGCGGCTAAGATTGTTCTGTATATTGAAGTGAGACAAAATATCAGAAACACGAATGGTCTATGTCGTCAGTAGCCACAAGTCCCAAATCAGCCGGTCCTGCCTGCGCCGCAGGGCAACCTGCCGTTCAACTAGCGCACGTAACTGTCGCGTACGGCGCGCGCGTCGTCCTGCAAGATATCACGCTCGAACTCCCATCGGCGCGGATCATTGGGTTGATCGGACCTAATGGCGCCGGCAAAACAACATTGCTGAGATCGATTGTCGGGGCGCAGCGCGTGCTCGAGGGCACGGTACGGGTCCTTGGCGCAGCGGCCGATGCCGTTCGACAGCGTGTAGCGTACGTGCCCCAGCGTCGCGATGTCGACTGGAGCTTTCCCTTGAGCGTGCTAGACGTCGTGCTCATGGGACGCTACGGCAAATTGGGCCTACTACGGCGACCAAGCAAGCAGGATCGCGAGCTTGCGCTTGACGCCCTGAAGCAGGTTGGATTAGCAAAGCGTCAGGCATGTCAGATTGGAGAGCTTTCTGGCGGCCAGCAGCAGCGGGTCTTTCTGGCGCGTGCGCTGGTGCAAGACGCCGACCTGATGCTGCTTGACGAGCCATTTAATGGTATCGATACAACAACCCAGAGCGTCATCTTCGACTTGCTTTGCGAGCAGCGCCAACGCGGCCGGACGGTGCTGCTGTCGACCCACGATCTCCACTCGGTTGAACAAAATTGTGACCAGCTGGTTGCGCTCAATCGCAGGATCATCGCGTTTGGGCCAGTCGACCAGGTCTTTACCGCGCCCGTGCTCCAATCCACCTTCGGCTCGCAGGTAGCGGTCGTCGGCGACGGGCAAACAGTCGTTACGCGGAATTAGAAGCGACGGACGACCGACACAGAGCTGCGCGCAACGAGCCGAGAACAGAGCACTCGAAGTGCTTCAAGCTGACACCTGAGCCCTAACACCTAACCTATGCCCAACTTGTTCGAGTTACAAACATACCTGGAGCCATTGAGCCTTAGGCTCGTGCAGCGCGGTCTGCTCGCGGCAATCGTCGTGGCGATTATCTGCGGAGTCATGGGCACATTTGTGGTGGTGCGAGGGCTCGCCTTCCTGGGGGATGCCCTTGGCCATGCGGTCTTTCCGGGCGTTGTGATCGCGTATCTGCTCAACCTGAATCTGCTGGCCGGTGGGCTCGTCGCCGGGCTGATCACTGCACTGGCCATCAGTCTTGTCGGTCGTACCGGCCAAGTACGCGAAAGCACGGCAATCGGCATCTTCTACACGGTGGCGTTCGCGTTCGGCGCGCTGCTCCTCAGCCGCAGCCGATCCGCACCACGTGCCCTCAGCGAGCTACTCATCGGCAATGTTCTGGCAGTACGACCGGAAGACTTGCAGCTAACGCTGCTGATTGGTGGCGTCGTACTACTGCTGGTTTGGGCCTTTTATAAGGAGCTCGTGCTCGTCTCGTTCGACCCGCAGCAGGCCGCAGCGCTTGGGCGCAACGTTCCAGTGTTGAATGGCCTCTTGTTCACCTTGCTCGCACTCACAATCGTCGCTTCACTACAGACGGTGGGGAATGTTCTTGTCGTGGCACTGCTGGTTATTCCCGCCGCAACCGCGCGGTTACTCGTCGGGCCGCTACCCGCCGTGATGGGTCTTGCCGCCCTCCTTGGCTCGCTCTGTACCTTCGCCGGGGTCTATATTTCCTACTACGCCGATATTGCCTCGGGCGGGGCGATTGTGCTTTGTGCCTGCGGCGTTTTCTTCTGTGTCTTGATCGTCCGAAGCGCGCGGCAGCGCTTGCACCTCGGGGTTGCTGGATGAGCGGGGTATTTGACCCGGTGACTTACCTTCAGCCGCTGCAGCAGCCGTTTATGCTGCGCGGACTTTTGGCGGTTACACTCGTCGGCATCGTGTGCGCGCTGGTTGGATCGTTTGTGGTGCTGCGCGGGCTGGCCTTTGTCGGTGAAGCGCTGCGTCATGCCTTGTTCGCCGGCGTTGTGATCGCGTTTCTGATGGGCGGCAGCCTCGTCGGCGGAGCACTGATCTTTGCCTTGTTGGTCGCCTGGCTGCTGGGTGTGCTGGGCAGGCAGCAGGGGATTGGTGAAGACACGGCGATTGGGGTTCTCTTTTCGGCATCGTTCGCCCTGGGGATCGTGCTGCTGAACGTGGCGCGCACCGGCGCCCGCGATCTCACGACCATCTTGCTGGGCAACGTGCTCGGCGTGTCCACGCTCGACCTCGCTGCTACCGGGGCCGTCGTCGTCGTAACACTTGTGGCCGTCGTCGTATGCTTTAAAGAGCTGGTGGTCGTCGCATTTGATCCCGCGCTGGCGCAGGCTCAGGGTCGTTCGCTCTCGGTGTGGGATGGGCTGCTCTTTGTGCTCATCGCGCTGGCCTTGACGGCCGCCTTCCAGACAGTCGGAAACCTGCTAGCCCTAGCGCTGCTCCTTGCCCCCGCCACAACCGCGCGACTGCTTACACGCCGGCTGGTGCCGATGATCGGGATGGCAATGCTCTTGGCAGTGCTGGCAGGAGTGATTGGCCTCTACATCTCCTACTGGTCCAATGTTCCATCTGGTCCGGCGATTGTACTGTTAAGTGGGGCTGGCTTCGGCCTCGCACTCCTCTTCGCTCCGCAGCATGGCGTCGTATGGAGCTTCATCCAGCGCCGTCGGCTGCAGCACAGTCGTAACCACTCGTAACACAGACCGCGCAAGTCGTAGCGGATAACAGCTGAGCGCTGCTCCACCGCGCGAGCTGCCCACCCGGACCCCGGCCTTCAATCGGCTCATGCTACAATACGTGTAAACGTAGCCTGCCTGATCGGAGCAATGCATGACGAATGGCAGCACCGAGCCATTAATTGTTGCCCAGAACCTTCGTAAAGCCTTTAACCAGCATATCGCGGTCACAGGCGTGGACCTGGCGGTACACGGAGGAGAAATCTTTGGGTTTCTCGGGCCGAATGGGGCAGGTAAGACCACGACAATCAAGATGTTGATCGGTTTGCTGCGACCAACCAGCGGCAGCGCCTATATCGGCGGTTACGATATCCACGCCAATCCTATTCAGGCAAAGGCCCTCCTCGGATATGTGCCGGACGAGCCAGCCTTGCCCGATAAGCTGACAGCACGCGAATTCCTGCAATTCATCGGCGGACTTTATCGTGTTCCCGCTGAGCAGGTCGAGCGGCGGGGAGCCGAGCTCTTTAAGCTCTTCGACCTTCAAAGCCAGGCAAACGAGCTGGTCGGCGGCTTTTCGCATGGCATGCGTCAGAAGGTAGCCCTAGCTGGAGCGCTCTTGCACGATCCGCCTGTCTTGTTTCTGGACGAGCCAACCGTTGGCCTCGACCCCCGCAGCGCGCGGCTGATCAAAGACATCCTGCGCCAGCTCGCCGCACGAGGAACGGCGGTATTCTTGACGACGCATATTTTGGAGATTGCCGAGCGCCTGTGCGATCGGGTCGCCATCATTGCGCGAGGGCAAGTGATCGCGGCGGGCACGCTCAATGAGCTGCGCCAGGGCAGCAGCGGTGCATCGCTCGAAGATATCTTCTTATCGTTGACAGGTGGCGCCGAGTACGCCGAGATTGCAGACGTGCTAGCGTAGTGGTAACCCAGCATAGGTGACAGGTCGCGTGCCCAGATCACGGTGCTCGACCTCCACCGGACTGATCGGAAGATAAGAGCCAGATTGGTGAAGAGAGCAACTCCGTCAATTATCAGCGGGACGTGGACGATCCTCCGGGCGCGTTGGCACGTGGCGCGCAATACCTTCTGGCGTGGAAAGCTCATTCGCAAAATCCTGACTGTACTGCTGGCGCTCCTCATGGCCGGCATCTCCTACGGCCTGTACCGCCTGAGCGGATTTTTCGTTCGAGGCCTGCAGCGCCTCGCGGAGCGGGATGCGAACCGGGACCTCATTGACCAGCTGGGTAGCCTCGACCGCATTTTCGCAGCCGTGCCCAGTCTGGCACTGGCGACGTTCGCGTTACCGATGCTGCTGAGCAGCGTCTCATTCGCCCTCTCGACCCTATACCTGGCGCGCGACATCGAGGCGCTCCTCGTGACGCCGGTTCCCGTTCGCTCGGTATTCCTTGGCCGCTTTCTCGAAGGCCTAGTGCCAACGTACCTAATCCTATTCTTACTCCTAGCACCCGCGCTCGTCGGCTATGGTCGGGCGCTTGGCTATGGCGTCGGCTTCTTTGTCACGCTCATCCTGGTCCTGTTACTGCTGCCAATGCTGCCGCTAAGTCTTGGGACGTTTTTGACGATGCTGCTTGTGCGTGTTATACCGGCGCGACGACTACGTGATGTGTTGACCGTGATTGGCGGCCTCTTCGGCCTCGTCGTGTATATCGGCTCGCAGTCGCTTGGGCGTGCGGCGCGGAACATTGTGACACCAACTATGGCTGAGCAGCTCCTGCGCTTCGACCTACCCATGCTGCCAACCTCTTGGGGTGGTCGTTTCCTTATCGCGGCGGGCCGGGGTGAGATCGCGACCATGGCATTCTATGGGGCCCTCTATCTGCTCGCGACACTGGGATTATTCGTCGTTTGTATCGTGCTCGCCGAACGGCTCTACTACATCGGTATGCTCAACATGGCCGGGACCCGGGGGGGCCGCGTGCGCCAGCGAGGAGTACGAAGTGCCGTGCGCGAGCCATGGCTGCGCGGCCCGATCGCTGCGATTGTCCGCAAGGACCTCCAGATTCTTCCGCGAGACCTCCAGCAGCTCTCACAGCTGCTCTTTCCGCTCGCAATCACCGCCTTTTGGATTTGGCGGCTGCTCACGGACAGTGAGCTTGACAGCAGCCGGTTGCGGTCGGCCCAGCCATTCGTGGACTATGGTCTTGTCGCCACGGGCATCTTCGTCTGCGTCCTGATCTCGCACCACCTCGGTCTTACCAGTTTGAGCCGTGAAGGCAAGAGCTACTGGATATTGCACCTCGCGCCGATCGATCCGTGGACAACGCTCGCCGCCAAGCTTGTCGTAGCTTGGCTGCCATTTGGCATTGTCGGCACGGCATTTGTTGCCTTGATCGGCATCCTGCAGCGGCCGTCGGCTGCCCAGCTCCTGCAGGATTGGCTGCTCTTTCTGCTGACAGGCGTTGGCGTGGCAAGCATCACCACTGGCTTTGGCGCAGCGTTTCCACGCTTGGATTGGGAGCAACCAAAACAGATGGCGAGCGCCCGGGCTGGCTGCCTCGGACCATTGGCGTACTTCCTTTATACCGGGCTAATGGTTGGTCTGATCGCCGGGGCTAGCTTCGTCGCCGGGCGCTTTGGAAACTGGGTGTACGCGGCAGCCTGGGCAGGAGCACTCCTGGTAACGGCGCTGGCGCTGTTGTTACCACTTATGCTTGGAGTGAGCCGCCTCAGACGATTGGATATCTAGGGAGAGGCATTAGACCCACTTGTGCGTTACCGGTTCTGCCGAACAGGTCCACGTCTCGCTCGGCAGCCCGGCCAGGATATAGAGGCTGTATAAATAAAACACCTCACAGCACTGAATTCGCCAATCTTCCCAGCATTAACCGAATGGAAGCGAGATACATATCACTTTCACTCGACTCAGTCGTTCGTTCATACTCCTTGCTCAGGATGCGACTCCAATTCAGCCATCCAAAGGTGCGTTCTATTTTCCAGCGTTGCGGCTGGACGACATATTCGCGTTGTCCTGCAGGGAGCTGCACGATATCGACCATGACTCCAAACCAGCGCTTGGCAAATTTGACAAGCCAGCGTTTGTAGCCCTGGTCCACAAGGACGGTACGGAGTCGTAGAAATCGCCCTTCGGTTTCGTGGAAAATGTATTCAGCGCCATCACTATCCGCGATAGAGGCGGCAGAGACGACCACAAAAAGAATGAGTCCGAGTGTATCGGTTAGGAGATGGTGCTTGCGACCTTTCACATGTTTGGCTGGGTTGAAGCCTTTCTCACCACCCATTTCTGTTGTTTGAATACTTTGACTATCAATACTACCAACGGTTGGTTCTGGATCACGACCTGCCTTGCTGCGGACTTCTCGACGTAACAGCGTGTTGATGCGGTCGAAGGTGCATCATTCCACCATCTTCGATAGTAATACCAGACGTGATACCAGGCTGGAAAATCGCTCGGTAGCATTCGCCATTGACACCCGGTTCTGACTCGATAGAAGATGGCGTTCAGTACTTCGCGGATGTCAACCGTTCGCTTCTTGCCTGACCCGCTCTTTTGTGCGACGTACCGTGCAATCAGCGCAAATTCCCTGTCATTCAGATCGCTTGCGTAGCGTTTAGTCGCGTCTGGTGTGGCAGACCCGGTGTAGTGGCGGCTGGTCATCACGGATACCTCCCATCATGATTATGCAAACACGCGTTCGTGCGCGGCTATTGGCGGACCACATGCTACACGTTCAATGTCGGCTGATGGCGATAGATGCTGACCGATCAGGTTTTCCGGCGGGAGACGCGATTCGACGAAGTGGTTGCAGGAATGGGGCCGTTTCACGGATGAGGCGCAACAGTCGCCACAGTACCAGTCGTATGCGACAATAGGCGCAGCAACTTCCCTGATTCACTAGTTATAAGGAAGCGACGATGCAGGCATCAGATGTTCCGGGTGCGGTGGCTGCCGCTAGGTCGAGCGCCTCAGCGCTTGGCCTGAGAGTCGATGACGCGGTCGTTCTTCACGCCTCGAACCGGCTCGCTGTGCGCCTACTGCCTTGTGACGTTCTTGCTCGGGTCGCGTACGTGACGCACCAGGCAGGCGCAGAGTTCGAAGTCGAGGTCGCTCGGCGGCTCGCCGAAACCGATAGCCCGGTGGCTGCGCTTGAGCCTCGAGTGGAGCCGCAGGTCTACGTGCGTGACGGCTTCGTGGTCACGCTGTGGACCTATTACGAGCATGCATCGCCTCGAGACGTTGCCCCAGCCGAGTACGCGCAGGCGCTCAAGCGGCTGCATGCCGGCATGCGGGAGATCAATCTCACTGCGCCGCACTTCACAGATCGAGTCGCGCAGGCGCAGTGGCTGGTTGGCAACCGCACCCACACTCCGGAACTCGGGGATGCGGACCGGGAGCTTCTGAGCAACACGTTGCGAAAGCTGAGGTGGGCAATCGGTCAGCGGGGCGCCGCCGAGCAGCTGCTGCACGGCGAGCCGCACCCTGGCAATGTGCTCAGGACGAAGAACGGGTTGCTGTTCGCAGACTTGGAGACGTGTTGCCGTGGACCCGTCGAGTTCGACATCGTCCATGCGCCCGAAGAGGTGAGCAAGCACTATCCGGACGCGGATCAAGACCTGCTTCGCAAGTGCCGGGTTTTGATGCTGGCGATGATCGCAACGTGGCGTTGGGATCGAGAGGACCACCTCCCGAACGGGCGCCGACTGGGCACAGAGTGGCTCAGCCAGATGCGAGCAGCGTTGGATCGCGATGGGCGGATACTGCACGTGATCACAGCACAGCATCAGAGCGGTAACGCGCGGTAACGCGCGGCGATGAACGACCGGATAACTCGGCACTGCACCCGACGAGCCGACGCCGTGGTGTCGGGCACGTAGAGTCACGTTCTCCTTGGCATCTGCTTGTGGGTGAGCGCCTAGGTCGTTAGGCGAAGAAGCGACCGTGATGAACCGAGCGTTCCAGCGGAACGAAGGGAAGCTTCAATATGACCAAAACTACAGCCTTACGTAGCGACCCTGGTGGGACTGCGCGGATCTGGTATCAAAGCTTTGATGAAATGCTATAAAATGCAGTAAGCGCCAATAAATGAAGAGTGTGATTTATACAGCCTCTATAGAATGACGTGATCGAGCTAATCCACTGAGGAGGCTTGAGCGGGCGTGAAGTCGCCGACCGGTTGGGCGTCCATTTCGGCGCCATCCATACGCGCCTGCGCCTCGGCATAGACAAGCTCCGCAACACCTTCAGGCGCTTCTTTTTGGACGACGGGCGTTCCCCGGCCAATGACGCGAGCCACACGCCCGCTTCATGGTGTGGTGCGTCCGTTGCATCCTTCGGCCTCCATTCCGCCTGCATCGACTTTACCCGATTCTCGTTTTCTGGACCGGATTTTGCTGCGTAGGCATGCGTCGAAGGCAACTGACACAGGGTAAGGACATCTATGACCGAGCACGCGCACACAAATCGGCTGATCCACGAGACCAGCCCCTATCTGCTCCAGCACGCCCACAATCCGGTCGACTGGTATCCATGGGGCGCCGAAGCCTTTGAGCGAGCACGCGCCGAGGATAAGCCGGTCCTGCTGAGCGTTGGATACTCCGCGTGTCACTGGTGCCACGTGATGGAACGCGAAAGCTTCGAAGATCCGGATTCTGCTGCCCTGATGAACGAGCACTTCATCAATATTAAGGTCGATCGCGAGGAGCGGCCCGACGTGGACGCGATCTACATGCAGGCGGTTCAGGCAATGACGCAGCATGGCGGCTGGCCAATGACCGTTTTTTTGACGCCGCAGGGCGAGCCGTTCTACGGCGGCACCTACTTTCCGCCCGAGCCGCGCTACGGCATGCCGAGCTTCCAACAAATCCTTAGCGCGATGTCGGAGACGTGGCGCAACCGGCGCGAGGACGTGGTCACGAGCGCTCGCGAGCTTACGGATCACTTGGCCGCGGCCGAGAAGCTCAAGGCGGGAACCACCGGCCTAAGTGAGAGCTTGCTCGACCAAGCGGCCAGCGCGATTACACAGCGCTTCGACCGGCGTTATGGTGGATGGGGCCGAGCGCCCAAGTTCCCAGCGCCGCAGACGATCGATTTCTTGCTGCGCCAGTATCAGCGCAAGGGTGACGATACCGCCCGCTATCAGGCTGAGTTCACGCTGCTCCGCATGGCACACGGTGGCATGTACGATCAGCTGGGTGGCGGCTTTCACCGCTACAGCGTCGACGAGAAATGGCTGGTACCGCACTTTGAAAAGATGCTGTATGACAACGGACAGCTGGCACGAGCGTATCTCCACGCCTTCCAGCTGACCGGTGATGTGGAGTACCGCCGCATCGTCGAGGAGACGCTCGACTATGTCAAGCGTGAAATGACAGCGCCTGAGGGTGGCTACTACGCGGCGCAGGACGCCGATAGCGAGGGCGTCGAGGGCAAGTTCTTTGTCTGGTCGGCGGCGGAGATTCGCCAGGCGCTAGGCGAGGACGCGTCGCTCTTCGCCCAGGCCTATGATGTCACCGCAAACGGCAATTGGGAGCATACCAATATTCTCCACTTGCCGCGGCCACTTGAGGAGGTCGCACGTGTGACGGGACAACCGGTGGAGCGGGTGCGCGATCGATGCGCTCGCGCCAAGCAAAAGCTTTTTGCGATCCGCGAGCAGCGGGTACATCCTCAGCGCGACGACAAAGTACTTGTGAACTGGAACGGGCTGATGCTGGGAGCAATGGCTGAAGCCGGCCGTGTGCTCAACCGAGCGGACTACCTTGAGAGTGCACGGCGCAACGCCGAGTTTGTGCTGACGACGATGCGGCATAATGGTCGGTTGCGCCATACATATAAGGATGGCCAAGCCAGGGTCGAAGGTTTTTTGAGCGACTACGCACTTTATGCCGAAGGCCTGCTCGGCCTGTATCGTGCGACATTTGAGCTACGCTGGCTAACGGCGGCGCGCGAGCTGGCCGACCATATGCTGGAGCATTTCTGGGATGCCGAGCATGGTGGCTTCTTCCAGACCAGCGACGAGCACGAGGCGCTCATTGCCCGGCCGAAGGATTTGTTCGACGAGGCAGTTCCATCCGGCAACGCCGTCGCCGCGCACGTGCTGCTCCAGCTTGCCGAGCTCCTCGGCGAGCCGGAGTACGACCGGAGGGGCCGGGCGACGATTGAGCTGGTCGTCGATGCACTTCAGGAGTATCCCAGCGCATTCGCGACGATGCTCAACGCGCTCGACTTTGCTTTGGCAGCCCCGCGCGAAGTGGCTATTATCGGCGATGTTGCGGCGTCCGACACGCAGCAGCTGCTCGATGCGCTGGACGAGCGCTTCATGCCCAACGTCGTCGTCGCAGCTGCTCACCCCGACGACAGCGAGGCGGCCGCCACGGTTCCCTTATTGCAGGATCGGCCGCAGCGCGATGCACACGCAACCGCGTACGTCTGTAAATCGTTCGTGTGCAACCTTCCGACCACCGACGTCGAGGAGATGATCCGGCAGCTTGAGACGGGAGACGAGGGATGAGGGATGAGGGATGAGGGACGCCAGTAACTGAGCCGTGTCCCTCGTCCTTTCTCCCGGCAGCTAGCCGCGCCGCTGTGCCTGCACCTCGGCGACAATTCGCGCCGCACCAGCGAAAACACAACCAGAGCAAAAACACCAAGACTTGGACGTCGCATTTAACGCTCCTCGAATGCGGTCTGTTTCGTCGAGTGTAATGTGGTCGTGGAACAAGCGCCATGAGCCTGAGGTGCAAGCCACCTTCTACCGAAGGAGTACACCTGAGACACGCCAAAAAGAGCGGGACCGCTTGGAGAAGCAGTCCCGCCTGTGAGACTCAGCTAGCCCTGAAGTTACGCTGTCTGCTTCGCCGCGGCGTTCAACAGCATCGCTTGGGCATCGCACATCGCAAGCTCGCCCGTGGGTCGCGCGTAGGTACCGTCTGGCTGCAGCACATGCGTATTCAATGTATCGTTGAGGTAAAGCTTAAGAATCTCGTCGCGTAGCCGTTCGACCAGGTTCGCCTGCTGGACCGGAAAGAGTACCTCTACCCGGCGATTGAGGTTCCGGCTCATCAGGTCGGCTGACCCAAGGTAAACCTCGCGCTTGCCCCCATTATGGAAGTAGTAAATACGACTGTGCTCGAGGAACCGGCCCACGATCGACCGCACCCGTATCCTCTCGGAGAGGCCCGGCACTCCTGGGCGCAGGCAGCAAACGCCGCGGATGATTAGGTCGATCTTGACCCCGGCGCTATTCGCGGCGTACAACGCCTCGATCATTTGGGGATCGGTCAACGTGTTCATTTTGAAAATGAGGTGGCCATCTCCCGCCTCACGATGGCGGTGCACCTCGCGCTCAATCAGCCCTTGGATCCCCTGCCGGGCGTTGACCGGAGCGACGAGGAACTTCCGATATGAGCGCTGCGCCGAATAGCCGGTGAGGTAATTGAACACATCAGAGGCGTCGGCACCAAACTGCGGGTCGGCGGTGAGCATGCCGAGATCGGTGTACAGATGCGCGGTGTTCACGTTGTAGTTGCCCGTGCTGAGATGCACGTAACGCCGAAGCCCTTCGCGCTCCTTCCGGACGATCAAGGCAACTTTACAGTGCGTCTTAAGACCAACCAGGCCGTAGACGACGTGGACGCCCACCCGCTCTAGCTGCTTGGCCGATTCAATATTATTTTCTTCGTCGAAGCGAGCCTTCAGCTCCATCAGAACGGTCACCTGCTTGCCGTTCTCCCGCGCGCGGATCAGTGCCTCAACCAAGGGCGTGTTGCGCCCAACCCGATAGAGCGTCTGCTTGATCGCCAGCACTTGCGGGTCTTCTGCAGCCGCACGGATCAGATCAACCACGGGCATGAACGAGTCGAAGGGATGGTGCAGCAGAATATCTCCGGACTGGATCGCCGTGAAGGGATCGACCGCCTCCTCCAACACCTCGGGCACGTGTGGCACAAAGGGCAGGTCCTTGAGGTCTGACCGGTCGATGGAGTAAATCTCCATCAGTTCGGATAAACCTAACGGGCCCGTAACCCGATATAAATCCTCGGGCTGGACCTCCATATTATCCATCAGGATGTCCAGCACGTGCTGCGGCATCGACTCGTCGACGGCCAAGCGGACCACGCGGCCAAACTGGCGCTGCCGAATGCCATGCTCGATTGTGCGCAACAGATCGGCCGCCTCCTCTTCCTGCAGGTCGACGTCACCATTGCGGGTCACTCGGAAGGGATAGGTCTCGGCGACACGCATACCAGGAAAGAGCGCCCCAACATTCGCCGCAATGAGCTGCTCGAGCCAGACAAACACCTGAGTACCATCGTTCGTCGGCAGCTGCATCAGGCGCGGCAGCACCTCCGGCACCTTGACTCGTGCGAAACGCTCGCCTTGGTGCGGATCAGTAATCACGACGGCAAGGCTCAGGCTTAGATTCGAGATATGGGGAAACGGGTGCCCGGGATCGTATGCGAGCGGCGTCAGTACCGGAAAGATTTCGTCGTAGAAGAGCTTACGGCATGTTTCGCGCTGCGCGTCGCTGAGCTCCGTGTAGTCGCAGACCATGATCCCATGGTTACGCAGCTGCGGCAGCAGATCCTTGACCCAGCAGCGCCGTTGGAGCTCACTCAGCTGATCCACCACCGGTTTGATCAGTGCCATCTGCTCCGCTGGCGATAGCCCATCCGGCGACGGCTCGACCACGCCGGCATCGATCTGCTGTCGGATGCCGGCGACGCGTACCATAAAGAATTCGTCAAGGTTCGACGAAAAGATCGCCAGGAACTTTACCCGCTCCAGGAGCGGATGGCGCGGCTCCAGCGCTTCCCCGAGCACACGCCAGTTGAACTGTAGCCAGCTCAGCTCGCGATTCAGATAGCGGTCCGCCCCCATCGGGGGCAGCTTTGGAAACTCATCCCGGTTCACTGATTTACGCTTGTTTTTCTTTGGCATGCACCACTCTCGGCATCTTTACATGCGGACGGGGAATAGCGTGGCTCGCTTGTACCACGGTGATTTTCCGCCAACAATCATGCCACGAATATTCCGCAGGCGCGGCGCTTGAGCACTACCTGCGATAGCCCCGTGCGTGGGAAGTGAAGCAGCAGCGGGCCCCGTTACGATCCGGCAACAATGGTTTTGCGTCGAGGCGCGATGAGTGCCAGCAGGAGGCCCAGCTCATAGAGCAGGTACATCGGCACCGCGACAAGTGCAAGGTTGATCGGGTCGCTCGTTGGGGTGACGATGGCGGCGATGACTGTGATAACTAGGATCGAGTAGCGCCGATACTTGGCCAGCGTCTTGCGCTCGACCGCTCCGAGCCAGATCAGGGAGTACACAACGACGGGCATCTCGAAGAGCACGCCATTGAGCAGCATGAGACGCGTAAAGAGCGACAGAAAGAACTCGACTGTCGGCTCAATCCTGAAGCGCCCCGCACCCTCGGACAGCAGGAAATTAAGCGCAGCCGGCACCGTCACAAACCAGCCGAAGGCAAGCCCCGACACGAAGCAGAGCGTAATAAACGGCAGAACGGCGAAAATAATACGGCGCTCGCGGGTGGTTAGACCGGGCACAATAAACGCAAGCAGCTGATAGACGATCACCGGCATCGCCAGTGCCAGGCCAAGCCCCAACGCCACCTTGATGGCATTTGTAAAGACCTCAGCCGGCGCCACGGCTTGAAGATTAGTACCTGGCGGCGTTTGGTAATCCTTGATCAGCTCGATAAACAGGTAGTTATCGTAGCGGACCAATATAAACCCGACCACAAGCCCGATCACAACAGCCAAGCCGGCCTTCATCATGCGGTCGCGTAGCTCGATCAAGTGCTCAAGCCACGACATTGCTGTAGAATCGTCGTCGGGAGCGGTTTGTGCTGGCGGTGTATGTGTGGTCTGCATCAGCTTACTTCTTTATTCGTAGTGCCAAGTTGTTTCAGCCGCACGCTCGCCCGCAGCAGACGTCGTGACCACCGCGGCAGGTCGTATCTCGCGCTCGGTTTGGCTTGCAGCTGGCTGCTCGACCGGTGGTTCCACCGGCGCATCGACCGGTTGCGTCTCCCCTGGCGGCTGATCAATCGAGGTCGTCGGCGGAGCGCTCACCGGCTGAGTGGACGTATCAGTCTTGCGGGTCTCGGCCAATGGCTTGTCAAGCAGGTCGTCATGCAACACATTACGGCCGAGCTGCTCGAGATTGAGCTTCGGGGCCGACGCTAGCTGCTTCAGTTCGGGAGCATCGGTGCTGATATCATCCAGCAGGTTCCGGCTGTAATCGCGGAGCTGCTGGCGCGGATCGAGCGCGCGGAGCTCCCGAATGTTCTGCTCGATCTCATCGAACTCCGGACCAAGGTCCGCCCGCAAATTAGCGTACATCCGCCGGAGATCACGTATGATTGTGCCGAGCTGGCGCCCAAGCTCAGGCAGCCGCTCAGGCCCAACGACAATCAGCGCAACTATCAGGATGAGCACCAGCTCAGTAAAGCCAATACCAAACATAGGTCAATGTTACCATAGAGCTTGCCTTTCGCGCTACATACGTCCAGCAAGCCCGTCTGGACGCGACGATCTACGCAGGGAAGCCCAACTAGCCTAAACCGGACGCTGGGACAGCAACGCTCAACGCCGCGCATAGGCGCGGCGTTGAAGATTAGGGGCGTTGGAAGCTACTTGGCGCGCTCTTGCAGGTACTGCATTGCGTCGCCGACCGTCACGATCTTCTCGGCGTCCGCGTCGGGGATCTCAACGCCAAACTCTTCTTCGAGCGACATGATGAGCTCGACAAGATCCAGCGAGTCCGCTTCGAGATCATCGGAGAACGAGGCCGAGGGCACGACACGACTTTCATCGACGCCAAGCTGCTCCGAGATAAGCTTCTGCAAACGCTCTTCCATGGGGATTATCTCCTTGTGTGTTGGATTAGGCCTGTCGTTGGGTGACGACGGTCCCTAGGACACCATTAACAAAGCGACCCGAATTGTCGCCACCGTAGTGTTTCGCCAGCTCAACGGCTTCGTTGATCGCCGCCTTGGCCGGCGCTGCATCTTTGTCGTTGAGCAGCAATTCCCAGATGGCCAGGCGCAAAATCGCCTTTTCGATCGCCGGCATCTGGTAGATTGGCCAGTTTGGAGCTGCCTGCTCAATCACTCCGTCTAAATAGTCGCGGCGCTCCCATGCGCCCCGAACGATCCGCCGAGCGAAGTCAGCCGCATCCTCGGGCAGCGCCTCGTCATCCAAGCGCCGCTCAAGGGTTGGCTCAAGCGGATGCCCGGTCACGTCAAGCTCATAAAGCGCCTGCATTGCGACGATCCGCGCACGATGGCGTACATTAGCCACGCGCCGCCTCCACGTCCTGGATGTACACGTTGACCTCGCGCACTTCCATACCGACCATGTCTCGGATCGCGTGTGCAGCCGCGGCTTGAACCTGCTGCCCTAGATCGAGCAATGGGGCGTCGCTCTGCGCTACGAGATACACATCGGTACTTACCGCGTCGTTGACCCGTACCAGCACACCGTCGCGTGTGTGACTTCCGGTAAGCAGCTGGCCTACACGGGACGGCGGCACGGTACCCATACGTACTACACCTTGCACATCCTGTGCCGTCCGGCTAATAATGCCCATCAGCGCAACCGGCGACATCGTAACGGTTCCGTTTGGTCCAGGCATAATGTCATCCCATCGCGAGCGTTGAAAACCTTAGCGTTCGGGCACGGCGCTTATCGCGATCCGAGCAGGCTTGCGACAGCTTACTGCTTCTGCCGCTCGATAAACTCGTTTAGATAACGTGTCGAGATGTCCCCGCGACGGAAACGATCGTCTTCGAGCAACACCTGCTGGAAGGGAATCGTTGTCTTAATTCCCGTGATGATACATTCATCAAGTGCCCGCTGCATACGAACGATCGCTTCGGCCCGGTCGGCGCCCCAGACGATAATCTTTGCCAGCAACGAGTCGTAGTTCGGCGGGACCACATAGCTCGAATACAGATGCGAGTCGATACGCACGCCTGGGCCCCCGGGCGGCAAAAAGAGATCGACCTCACCTGCCTGCGGCATAAAATCCCGCCCTGGATCTTCCGCGTTGACGCGACACTCTATCGCATGCCCGGTCATTCTAACGTCAGCCTGCTGGAGTGTCAAACGTTCTCCAGCCGCAATGCGGAGCTGCCATTTGACCAAGTCGATGCCCGTCACCCATTCGGTAACCGGGTGCTCGACCTGAATGCGCGTGTTCATCTCGATAAAGTAGAAGTTCTCGTCAGGGTCCATCAAGAACTCCATCGTTCCCGCGCCGGTATAGTTGATTGCCTTGGCGCCGGCCACAGCAGCCTCGCCCATACGACGCCTGAGGTCTTCATCGACGACCGGCGATGGCGACTCTTCCAGCAGCTTTTGGTGACGGCGCTGAATGGAGCACTCACGCTCGCCCAGATGGAGTACATTTCCATAGTTGTCGCCCAGCACCTGGATTTCGATGTGCCGGGCCACAGGCAAGAACTTTTCCATGTAGAGCGCGCCATTGCCGAACGCAGCCTCCGCTTCCGCCTTGGCCGTGGCAAAAGCGCGCGGGAGCTCCGATTCATCCGGAACAATCCGCATACCGCGGCCGCCACCGCCCGCTGCAGCTTTGAGCAGCACCGGGTAGCCCATCATACCTGCAAGCTCACGCGCCTCGTCCACGGTGTTCAAGGTTTGCTCCGAGCCGGGCATGACAGGCAGGCCGGCGTCGCGCATCGCGGCGCGGGCTGCAGCCTTATCACCCATGACCGCGATCACATCGGGCTCTGGGCCGACATAGATCAGCCCACACTGCTTGATAATCTCGGCGAAGTAGGGATTTTCGGAGAGAAAGCCATAGCCGGGATGCACCGCGTCACACCCCGAGATGAGCGCCGCGCTAATCAGCGAAGGAGCGTGAAGGTAGCTCTTGGCCGGCGGTGGTGGGCCGATACAAACCGACTCGTCCGACAAACGCACGGCAAGCGAGTCGCGATCGGCCTCGGAGTAGGCGACGACGGTCTGGATGCCTAGCTCATGGCAGGCACGAACGATACGCACGGCGATCTCGCCGCGATTGGCGATCAATACTTTTTCGAGCATGTTCCTTGAGGGCGGGAGACTAGGGGCTAGGGCCAAGGAGCGGTTAGCACGTGCTCGCCCCTGGCCCCTGACCCCTAGCCCCTCAATACATCGTCATCCCGCCGTCGACGGCGAGTGTTTGGCCAGTAATGTAGCCCGCCGCATCCGAGGACAGAAACACAACGGCACCCGCCACATCGCGGGGCTGGCCGAGCCGACCCGCCGGAATGTTACCGAGCACCGTGTTCCGAATCTCGTCGGACAAGCCGCTTGTAATATCAGTCTCGATGTAGCCCGGGGCAATGGCGTTGGCCGTGATACCGCGCGAGGCCATCTCGCGGGCCACAGACTTGGTAAAGCCGATCAACCCAGCCTTAGCCGCCGCGTAGTTAGCTTGACCGGCATTGCCGGTCAGCCCTACGACCGAGGTAATGTTGATGATGCGGCCGCCGCGCGCCTTCATCATTGGACGCAAGACCGCCTTTGTCAGCAGATAGACGCCGCGCAAGTTCGTGGCCATCACAGCATCCCACTCATCATCCTTCATCCGCAGCAACAGATTGTCCCGCGTGATACCGGCATTGTTAACCAGGATGTCGATGCGGCCGTAGGTGTCAAGCGTGGTCTTAAGGAGCTGCTCCACATCGGCGGCCTGCGCAACGTCGGCCTGCACAGCAGCCGCCGCTCCACCAGCGCCCTCGATTGCCGCTACAACCTCGTCGGCCGCAGCCTGCTGGCCGCGGTAATTGACCACAACCCGCGCACCGCTCTGTGCTAGGCCGAGTGCGACGGCACGCCCGATGCCGCGCGACGCGCCCGTCACCAGGGCAACTTTGTTTGCCAGATCGATCTGCATAGCCTAAAGAATCGCTCCTTTGCTGTTTGCGAGTCTCCGTCTCCAGTTCCCCACGCGGTTGACTCCGCTCGCAGCCTATGTTGGCCCATCGCTCACGGACGGGTCGCGTCCATATGCGCGGGCAACGTTCGCCGGTCCGAGCGCTCGCTTAATCGCGTCACGGGCTTGGCGCAGCTCGAAAACGATTTTACGACGCTTGGCCCAGCTCTGCATGCTTTTAGGTAACCGGCTCGTCCAATGCTTCGTCTTGGCCCCGTGTGGATCGAGCTTGCGCTGCACCGGCAGTTGCTTCTTGGCGCGTCCGCCAGGCTCCACAACCTCCATCACCGGTTCTTCCAGCACACGGATCGCCTCGTCCAGCTCATATAACGAGGCGAACGAAAACGGAAAACGCTCGACGGTAATTACGAACGTGGGATAGCCCTTGCCGGGTAGCGGCAAGGGCCTTGGCGGGTCGTAGTACACCGGCACGCCTTCCTCCCCACCGCCAGCGCTCCGATGGACCCACGGCGTCATCGGCGACATCACGAAATCTCGGTTATACCCAATTTTCCACTCAGCCATACTTTAACACCAAAGAGCGACGCCAACGGATTGCTCTTTGCCATTGTAACCGAAGCTACGCTATGTCATGGTCCAGCCGCCGTCGACGGCCAGCGTCTGTCCCGTGATAAAGGAAGCGTCCCGTGACGCAAAAAAGGCAATTGCGTAGGCAACCTCGTGAGGCTGGCCCACCCGTCGCTGGGCTGGGATATCGAGGCCCATGCGCACAAGCTGCTCTGGCTGCTGCATAAGCTGGTCGGTCTCCACCAAGCCGGGCGCCACCGCATTCACGGTGATGCTCCAGGCCGCAACCTCGCGCGCCAACGAACGTGTCAGCCCGAGGACGCCACCCGCTGCGGCGGCGTAGTTAGCCTGCTCAATGCCGCCCGCCTTGGCTTGCAGTCCCGAGATGTTGACGATCCGCCCGTAACGTGCTTTCATCATCGGCTTGAGCGCGGCTTTGCAGGTATGGTACATACCCGTCAGGTCCGTCCCGAGTACGTCGCGCCACGCACGTAGCTCCATATCACGAAATGGAGCGTTGTGCAGCGTCCCGGCGTTATTGATCAGCACGTCGAGCTTACCCCAGCGTCGGAGAGCCTCGTCGATCAAGACTGCGACCTGGCCGTCGTCACGCACGTCGGCCTGCCGGGCACAAACTTCTCCGGGAAGGGTAGCACACTCAGCTACCAGAGCCTCGGCCGCGTCCGCCCGCTCACGGTAGCAGAAGAGCACCCGCGCGCCGCTCCCGGCTAGCAGCTGTACTGTCGCGGCTCCAATCCCGCGCGAGCCGCCCGTTACCACCACAACCTGATCGGTGAAGTCCATGCTACGGAGGCTTCAGGTTACAGCTACCAGGGCCCAGCACGCGCTGGCTTTTCGTCACATGCTGCTACCTGGAGCTTGATGCCTGTCCCCTACTTATGGCATCACCCAGCCGCCGTCGACGACCAGTGTATGCCCGGTAATATACGATGCCTCTGGCAGTGCCAAGAAGCGGACCGCCGTGGCCACCTCCGCGGGACTGCCGAGGCGCTGAGCCGGGATTGCGCGTAGTGCCCACTCAAGGTGCCGCTCCGACACACCGCCGATCATGTCGGTCTCGATATAACCGGGTGCCACAGCGTTGACGGTGATGCCGCCCGGAGCCAGCTCACGCGCCAGCCCCTTGGTTAGACCAATCAACCCCGCCTTCGCCGCGGCATAGTTTGCTTGCCCGACATTTCCAGTTAGCCCCGCCAACGACGTGACATTGACGATCCGACCATACGCGCGCGCTTCCATGGCCGGCACTACCGCCTGCGCACAGATGAATGCCGAGGTTAGGTCGATCTCCAGCACGGTTTGCCATTGCTCGTCGCGCATCCTGACAAACGGTGCGTCGCGCGTGACACCGGCGTTGTTGACCAGAATATCGATACGCTGCCAACGTTGCAGCGTTGCATCAACCATCGTACCAACATCGGATGGCACACACACATCCGCGCCGCATGCGACCGCCTCGCCACCTTGGCCGTTGATCAGCTCCGCGACCTCTTCCGCACCGCCTTTGTTGTGCTGGTAGTTGATTACGACCCGCGCACCAGCATCGCTCAGTGCAAGCGCGATTGCGCGCCCTATACCACGCGATGCCCCAGTGACAATCGCTACCTGATCCCCAAGCGGCAGGGTTGGCAGCGGCATTATGACCCTGTACCCGCCACCCAGCGTTCGGCCGACGCCTCATCGTTAACGTTGACAAGTGAGATACCGCTCGCGATGCGCTTGACCAAGCCGGTGAGCACGGTCCCCGGACCAATCTCGACCACATGAGCCACGCCGTCAGCAGCCATGCGCTCGACCGAGGCAATCCAGCGTACGGGGGCGGTAACCTGAGCGACAAGCTCGTCACGAATGGCACCGGGCTCGACTAGTGGCTCGGCTGTAACATTCGAGATCACCGGCACCTTCGGACGCCGCAGCTCCTCGATCTGCGACACCGCCTCGGCCAAACCGCGGGCCGCCTCGGTCATCAACGGCGAGTGAAAGGCGGCCGAGACGTTGAGCTGGATGGCGCGCTTCGCACCACGCTCCTTGGCCAGAACCATCGCCCGCTCTACGCCAACGGTGGAACCGCTGATCACCAGCTGGCCCGGCGAGTTTTCGTTGGCGACGACGACCACGCCGGCGGCGCTCGCCTCGTCGCAAATTGACTGGAGCACAGCTAGGTCGAGCCCCATGATGGCCGCCATCGTACCCTCGGTCGCGGCCGCCATCAACTCGCCGCGGCGACGTACCAGCCGGAGGGCATCCGCGAAATCGAGCGCACCCGAAGCCACGAGTGCGCTGTACTCGCCGAGGGAGTGACCCGCGACAAAGCTAGGCAGCGTAGGTCCACCGCCGGCCGCCTCGCGAGCAGTGGCCAGTAAAGCGATACTCGTGGTCAGCAACGCGGGCTGCGCGTTTTCCGTGCGCGTCAGGGCGTCGGCTGGTCCCTCGAAGCAGAGCTTGGACAGCCCGAAGCCGAGCACGGCGTCGGCTTGATCAAAAATTTCTCTAGCGGAAGCGAAACGCTCATACACGTCACGGCCCATCCCAACCACTTGCGAGCCTTGGCCCGGAAAGACCCATGCGGTCCGTAGATCAGGCCGCTGCCCAGACAGTTCAGCATCGGTCATGCTTTCGCCCATATCGTTTTCACCGCTGAGGATTACTTATAAGCGACAACACCAAAGGCCTCGTTGTGGCGAATCACCTTGACAAATCCTGCCTCTTTCAGCCGCCGCATGATACCAGGTAGGAGCGTTCGGTTTGATGTGCTTTCGAGATCGCCGATGTAGTGAAACAAACGGCCGTTCGGCTTGAGAATACGGGCTAGCTGCTTGTAAAACGCCCCGGAGTACAACTCGCCGGCCATGCTAAACATCGGCGGATCGTGAATGATCCTTGCGAACGATCGGTCGGCAAATTGCTGTACCTCTTCGAACGCGTCTCCGACGATCTGCTTTATTTTCGGGTCGCTGAAGAGCCTGCGCGACCAGGGATTGAGACGCGCCACTTCCAAGCCCGCCGGGTCAAGCTCGATTGTGACCACCTCGGTCGCGGTCTTTGCCGCCTCGATCGCCGTATAGCCCAGGCCAGTCGCGGTGTCAAGGACACGACCAGTCACCGGCGCGATCGCTCGGATTTTGCGCAGCGTGTCCTCGTGCGGGTCAACCCCTTTGATCCGGTGCATGGTGATACCGGAGACAAGCATGGTTGGCGCGCGGTGCGTTGGAAAGAGTGTCCGGACCCAGTGCGTATGCTCCGAGAAAAAGGCAATATCGTCGATCTCGCCATTGCGGAGCGTAAAGCATTTATTTTCCTCGGCAGCAATGGCCCTGGCGTCGGCCCAGGATAGTAGCTCGCCGTCGGGAAAGCGTACACCGTCGGCCGATAGCGCAACCTGCACCTCGCTCAGCCCCAAATCGGGGGAGCAGGCGGTTTGTTGGCTACCTGCAGCGTACGCCGCGATCAGCGGCGCGACCTGCACGTGCGAAAGCACGATCGGCTGCGGATCGATCTCCGACGCTTGATCCACGTGCTCGTCGGCCATGCCCTACGGGCCCCATTTCACGACAGCGGAGGCCCAAGTGAGCCCGCCGCCGAAGGCAGTCAGCACAACCGAATCGCCAGGACGCAGCCGGCCCTCAGCCTCGGCCTCGCACAGCGCGATGGGAATGCTCGCAGCGGAGGTATTGCCGTACCGATCGATGTTGACATAGAAACGCTCCATCGGGAGCTCGAGCCGCTTCGCCGTCGCCTCGATAATCCGGAGGTTCGCCTGATGCGGGATGACCAGCGCGATCTCGTCGGGAACGAGCCCCGCGTCGGCAATCACCTTCGCCGACGAATCACCCATGGCTCGTACCGCATACTTAAAGACATCACGCCCCTGCATGGTCATGAAGTGCAGATTTTGCGCGATTGTCTCGGCCGTAGCCGGATGAGCCGCACCACCACCTGGAATCTCCAGCAGCTCACCCGTCCCCGGGATCGCCCCAAGATCGATGGAGAGCACTCCAGAGGGCTGCGTCGTGGCTTGCAGGACCACGGCCCCCGCGCCATCGCCGAACAAGATACAGGTGTTGCGGTCCTCATAATTAAGGAAGCGGCTCATAGTATCGACGCCGACCACAAGCACCGTACGCGAAGCCCCACTGCGGACAAATTGTGCGCCGATTGCCAGAGCATAGACAAAACCAGAGCAGGCGGCATTGATATCGACGGGCCCGGCACGCCTCGCGCCGAGCGCAGTCTGGATTAAACAGGCGGCCGAGGGCATCAGCTGGTCAGGAGTCGTGGTGGCCACAATCAGGATGTCGATCGCTTCAGGCCGAACCCCCGCCCGCTCCAAGGCTTCACGTGCCGCGGCGCTGCCCATCGTCGACGTCGTCTCGTGTGGCGCCACAATATGGCGCTCCTTGATACCGGTACGGGTCACGATCCAGTCGTCGGAAGTATCGACCATCTTCTCCAGGTCGGCATTCGACAGCACAGGCTCGGGAACGTACATGCCCCAGCCGGTTATGGCAGCATAGGTCATACTCTTCTCCTGCCGTTGCCGGCAGCTACCACTACCGACATCTACTCTACGGCTCGTGGCATTATACACGGAAACACAACGGGCTTCCTCTCCTCGAGGAAGCCCGTCGCTGCAGCCGGAGCTCGGCTTATTCTTCGTCGTCACCGGTGTTGACCGTCACGACCTGGCGGCCATTATACTGGCCGCACTCGGTGCACGCCCGATGCGCTTTGGTCATCTGCCCACAGTTTGGGCACTTCATCAGCTCAGGAATTGTTAGATACTGGTGGCGGCGGCGATTGCCACGGCGGTGGCGCGATACTTTGCGCTTCGGTACGGCACCCATGGTTCAAAATACTCCTTAGATAAATACATTCGTGTATTGTTTCGGTGGGCCAGTGCCCCACCTGCAGCCCACTACCTTATTGTTCCGAGTCCCCGAGCAACTTGCTCAGTGCGGCCAGACGCTCGTCGGTAAGCTCGGGCTCGTGCGCGTGCGGTCCATCATTTAGATTTGCGCCACACACGGTGCACAGCCCTTTGCAATCCTCGCGGCAACGCGGGGCTGGCGGCAAGTTGAGCAGCAGATACTCGCGCATCGCGTCGGCGAGATCGAGCTTATGCGCCTCGTCGATCAGGAAGGCGTCTTCCTCCTCGGGGGCAGGCAGGCGCACTCCAGTGTTGACGTTGACGGTCTGAAAAAACTCCTCGCTGAATGAGAATTCAACGGGCTGCTCAAACTCCGTCAAGCATCGGCCGCATTCGACATCCACATTGCCGCGTACCTCCGCGTCGGCCAATACACCCTTGGGTGTACGCGTCAGACGCACGTGCCCCAGCACGGGATGCATTCGCAGCGTTCCGTCGACCGCGAGCTGCGGATCGTCGAGCTCATGGTGCCGCGTTGCTCCCGTCGGCTCTTGCAACAGCTGTGAAACGCTAAAGCGAAAGTCTGACATCGTTTGGTGCCTCTCAAACAACTCGGAAGCCGTCCGAAGACGGCTTACAGGAGATGTATTATAGCCACCTTGCAGGGTGATGTCAACGTTTTAAGCCGACAGCAAGCGACGGCGGGCCAATCTTCCCGCCGCGTCGCAGCGCCCGAAAGCCTACAGCCGCCCTGGCAGCGTCTCTACTCGGATGCTTCGGTCTCGTCTGCTCCCAGCGCCGCGATACCGTTGCGCACGCTGATATGAAGCTTGGCGATCCGCTCCTCAAGCTCGATCAGCACGCCGCGGGCGTAGCGGTCCGCCTCGCCCCGAATCCGGTCGGCGTCCCGCTCTGCTTCTTCGAGCACTCGTGCACGCTCCTCCTCGACGGCGTCAAGCAGTCCCCGCTCTTCCAGAGCTCGGCGTGCTTTCGCCTGCGCGGTGGCAATAATGTGGTCATGCTCGTCCAGCACACGATGCGCCTGGCGGACCTCGGCCGGAACAGCGGAGCGAAAGCGATCCACAAGGTTGAGCAGACGATCCTCGTCGATCACCAGCTTGCGGCCAAGCAAACGCCGTTTTCCCTCGGTTGCCAGCGCCTCGAGCTCGTCGATCAGTGCGTCGACATCCTCTTCACCTTCATCGCCTGTGGCTTCCGACCGCTTAGCCGCCGCTTGCTGCTCATCTGTAAGCAGCGAGGCCAGCAATTGTTCGGGCTCGTTCGCTGACTCCCTCATGCTTGTTCCTTCCGGCTGTATACTCGGCGTAGAGCCGCGGCAACATGCGGCGCCACCATAAAGTCGACATTTCCGCCGAGCGCCGCGATCTCCTTGACGGCGCTGGAAGAAAGCAGGCTGTACTCCTGGCTAGCCATCAAACACACAACGTCGACCTCAGGGTACAGCCGGTGGTTCAGATGTGCCATCTGAAACTCGTGCTCAAAATCCGTCACTGCCCGGAGGCCTCGCACCAGTACCTTCGCCCCAACCTTGCGGGCATAGTGGACGGTCAGCTCGCTATAGGTATCGACCCGCACGTTCGGCAGATGCGCAACTGCGGCGGCGACAAGCTCGACTCGCTCGGCCGTGGAAAAGAGTAAGTTCTTCAGGGGACGATCGTATACCGCCAGAATCAGCGTGTCGAAGAGCGCGGACGCGCGTGCGGCGACATCCATGTGGCCGTACGTGATCGGGTCGAAACTGGCAGGATAGACAGCTATCGGCATGGTCCGAAAGGCGTTAACGAGCCGTCGGCGACGAACAGCCGCACCGCCGCTTCAGTGCTCGGCTTCGGTCGGGACTTGCTCATCAACGATATACTCATAAATACTAAACGAGCTATCACCGAGCGTGCGGCTCGTCAACTGCACGAAATGACCGTAACGTTCTTGCAGTGTGAGCCGCGGCCAGTGGCCAACCACCAACAGCGTACCATCTCGTGGCAGCCGCGACGACGCAACGGCCATGATCGTCGCCTCGATCGTGGGGCTGGCATAGGGCGGGTCCATCACGATTATATCATATGGCTCTCTGCCCGCCTGCGCGACGAACGCCTCGACCGGGCTCTGATGGATCTTGGCGCGGTCGGCGAGCTTGGTATGAACAAGGTTTTCGCGAATCACCTTACAGAGAGCCGCGCGCTGTTCCACGAAGTCTGCCCAGGCTGCGCCGCGTGACAGGAACTCGATGCCAATCGAGCCTGTGCCGGCGAACAGATCGAGCACGCGCCCTGCCAGCACATCATAGCCCGTCAAAATGGCAAACAGCGACTCTTTGACCCGGTCGATCATCGGCCGAGTACCGTTATCAGGCGGACCTTTGAGCTTGTGACCCTTGGCCGAGCCGGTGATTACTCGCATAGCACGGTAGCATACGGCAAAACACAGCACCTGGCAAACCTACACAGGTTCCACGTACCACACAAATTAGAAAGATGCAGCTACTCTCTCGCGGGGAGCGCCGCCTGCGCTCATGGCGTGGCGACCCGTCGACTACTTCGGCCGCACTCTGGCAGCACCAGCTCCAACGCCTGCTGGAGCTCGAGCCTGTAGTTGAGGCTACCTGCCCGCACTGGGTGTACATAGTAGTGGGCCTGCCGGGCCACCTGGTGACGCTCCGAGCCCAGGCTAAGCTCGTCACAAATGAGAGCGGGAATACTGCGGGTCGCGGGGTCGAACTGCAGGACCCGAAGAAACAACCAGGGACTGGCATAGCCAGGCTGGTGAGCAACCGTCACCAGCACGGGTTGCTCGAGCAGGATCGTCGCCTGCGCTTCGACATAGCAAGAATAGGAAGAAACCCGAAATAGTGTACCCCTTAGCAGCGACTGAACCAACTCCAGAAAAACGGGGTTCGGGGAGACGACGATCACGGAATGGGCCACGAGCACAAATCTTTCAAGGGGGACAACGAAGCTCCTAACTGTCAATACTAGCGGGGTTAGTACAAAACAAGTGTACCAATGTCAGCAAGTGCCGACGAGCGCCGAGCGGGGGAGAAATGGTGATAGTTTGGTGGACGCAAACGGCAGCAGTGGTACGCGCGAGCCCCCGGTCTTGGTGGCCTACGGAGCGAGCTGATCTTCGCGGTATAGTTAAGGCATGAGCTCGGCTCAACTGCGGCGATGCTAATCCGAGGATGTACAACTTAGAATGGAACTGACCCTGACCACGCCAGCACTGCTCTTCCCAGCCATCTCACTGTTACTGCTGGCCTACACCAATCGCTTTCTAACGTTGGCCGCGCTCATCCGCGACCTGTATGGGCGCTACAAGGCCCAGCCGGATCCCAAAATCAAGGGCCAGCTCGCGAACTTGCGCTATCGCATCGTGATTATCCGTAATATGCAGGCCTTCGGTGTTTCGAGCTTCTTCTTCTGCGTCCTGTGTATGTTCCTCCAGTTTGCGGGGCAGCTCACCTTAAGCAAATGGATCTTTGGCGCTAGCTTAATCTTGTTACTTGTGTCGCTTGCGCTCTCGCTGCGCGAGATACAGGTGTCGATCGACGCTCTCACGTTGCAGATCGAGGACCTTGAAGAGCTGGATCACCAAGCGCTGCCAAAAACATAATATTGCCGTCCGCGGCTTCCGCTGAACCACAGCCTAATCAACCTTAAGGAGAAACAGCCACCATGCGCGACATCCAAGAGCTGCTGGGTAACAACTCAGCGTGGGCCGCACGTATCTTGGACCAAGACCCGACGTTTTTTGAGACCTTGTCACATCAGCAAGCGCCTAAATTTTTATGGATTGGGTGCTCCGACAGCCGTGTGCCCGCGAACCAAATTGTTGGCCTGTTGCCCGGAGAGCTTTTTGTCCACCGCAACGTCGCCAATGTCGTCGTTCATACCGATCTCAACTGCTTGTCGGTTCTGCAGTACGCAGTTGAGGTGCTCAAGGTACAGCATATTATCGTCTGCGGCCATTACGGCTGCGGCGGCGTTCAAGCCGCTTTAGAAAATAGACAGCTGGGGCTGATCGATAATTGGCTACGCCATATCCAGGATGTGCGAAATAAACATGCGGTGCAGCTTGGCCAGCTTGCGGATCAGCAGAGCCGCCTCATGCGCCTCTGCGAGCTTAATGTTATCGAGCAGGTCGTCAACGTTAGCCAGACGACAATCGTCCAAAACGCTTGGGCAGCGGGGCAAGAGCTAGCCGTTCACGGCTGGATCTATGGTCTGCATAACGGCCTGCTGCGTGAGCTGGGAATATCCGTCGGCGGACAGGATCAGGTAGTGGCGTGCTATGAGGAGGCGATTGCCCGTAATGCGCCGGTTGGTATTAATGGCGCGTAGCGCTCCAGAAGCCCAGCCATGCTTGCGGTTTCCCTAGCTGGCTGGTCGTAGTGGTACACATGGCGCGGGCAGGCTTAGAACGTCCCGCCCGCGCCCCCACATCGCTTGGCAAAAGACTCTCGTCACGATACGCCAAAACCAACCGGCGCAGTCAGACATAGCGCAGCGACCAATGTGAGCGTTATTGGTTTTCCATCGTGCCCTCTTGGCCACCAAGAGGAGTTCCCATATAATCGCTTGCACCGCTGTGGAGATCCGCAGCGCCACTCGTCAGATTCCAATGCAGCTTCATATGGAGGCCTTCACGTCCATCGTCGTCTGCGACCGCATGAACTTGGAACTGCAGCCGACCTTCCGGCATCAGATGCAGCTCGCGCTGGCCCTTCCAAATGTTAACATCGCCGCTGCGCAGCTGCTGGGCAAACTGCATCAAGATATCCGCGACCTCGGTCGGCGACCCTTCCATGTACCACCCGAGCTCATCGCGCTGCTGATCCTCACCTCGCTCTGTCATCGCCCCCTCCTTTGATGCGTAGTTTCTTGCAGCGTAGCAGCAACACCAATGCCATCGGGAAGACCTGTACGGCGCGTACCTACCCTGCTGCGCTTGCGGCGCGCCACAGCTCGGTGCATGGGTCTCGTCACGGCGGACCTTCCGCGACCTTTACGATAGCGCCCACGAGCCTTAGCGTGCCTGTTATCAGATCGGCAGGTCAGCAAGCCCCTGTCGACGATTGACAGACGGGACAAGGCTCGTGGTAGGATACCAAGTGTCCGATGCGGCTTAACGACTGCTGTGTGATTGACACGCGTGGCGGACACTGCGGGTTGCGGAATAACAGATCGGAAGCAGGTTGCGGAAATGAATGGGATTGCGCCCGTAATGGCTCGGCTTCGCGCAGAGACGCGCGACCTCCACACCCGCGTGGAGGAACTGCCCATGTTCACGGCGCTGGCAGCTGAAGACCTGCCGCTCGCGAGCTACGTCGGCTTGCTGCGCTCACTCGCGATTGTGTACGCCGACTTGGAAGCAGCCCTTGCCAGCGTACCCGACACCGCAGTACGCTCCGTCTGGGACGATGCGTGGCGTAGATTGCCCACCCTTCATCAGGATCTCGCCCACTTTCAAGCTCACACCTTTACCGAAACACCGGTGGCGGAGCTTCACGCTCAAGTGGTTGCACAACAGATTCGGCAGCGAGCAGTCGCCGATCCCCGCTCGCTCCTCGGGTACCTGTACGTATTCGAAGGCTCAAGCCTGGGCGGAAGCATCCTGCGCCGCCAAGTTGTCGCGAGCTTTGGGCTAACGCCAACGAGCGGGCTGGCGTATCTATCGAGCCACGCCGCCGCACCGACAGCTCAATGGCGCGAGTTTGGCGGGCGCATGGGTAAAGCTCCGATCACCGCCACGGAGCAAGATCGCTTGGTTGCGTCCGCACGCGAGGCGTTCACAGGAATGGGGCAGATCGTGCGGGCTCTGTATCCGCTTGCCCCCGAGCCGCGCCAGCAGCTCGTTCAGGCGCTCAATCCCCTGGCTGGTACCCATCCTATCCCCGACGACGGGCGTGAGATCCAGGCGGCGCTGCGCGCAGGCGAACATACCTGGCGCGAATTTCCCTATTACGCGTGGCGTTACGGCGCTCGCGGCGAACAATTCACACGCAGCGATAGTGCCTGGCTGGTCACTTTAGCCCAACATGACGAGGCGATTGTGACGCACCAAGTGCGTTGGCTGGGACGGGTGCTGGCGTCGCGCGGCATGCCGCAGTGGCTGCTTGAGCTGCACTTGGAAGTACTCCACGGCGAGCTGGTGGCGGCAGTACCGGAACGGCAGGCTGAATATGACCGCTTACGGCATGCATCTACCATGCTCCGCTCGATGCGGCACGCGCATATCGACGAGGCACAATTTCAGGAGTTGATTGCGGCGTTTGACCAGCAGGTTGGGCCGGAGTGGAGCATGCGCTTACCACGTACCGGCGGCTTGCTCGCGTCCGCCGTCGCCGATGAGCGAGCAGGAATCCGGCAGGCCGTCCCCAGCATCGCCGAATGGATGATTGACCCGACTCGCTTCCCCGAGGAGTGGCGCGAAGCCGTTTCCGTCACGATCGAAAAGGCGCGCGCAGGCGAGCTAGGCAGCATGGGGCGCGATGCGAGACGAGTTAGTTCGCCTCAATCCGCTCTAGTGGCTCCTGGTAATTACGTGCTGGGACTGAGCCAAGCTGTGCAGGCCACTGCCCAGTAATCGCCGCCGTAATTTTTCCCGCATGCTCATGGCAGTTCTCGATGAACAATGTGTAACGCTGCTGGATTCCCGCGGCAACTGTGCCTGCCAGATACAGCCCGCGAACATTCGTCTCCATTGTGTCGGCATTAAAAACTGGTACCCGGTTGGCCCCTTGCAACTCCACTCCCGCGCCTTCTAACAAGTGTTGCTCGCCATGGAAGCCCGTATTTAGGAGAACGAAGTCGGCTTCATGCTGAAGAACGGGCCCCGCGAGCGGCTGGCCGTTCGACGTCGGCAGCAACTTCACGTGTGACGGCGTAATTTCCACTGGAATCGTCTCCGGAAGAAAGCGGATCGTGCCTGCCTCGATCTGGGCGTGAAGATCCGGCAACAGCCAATGCTTGACGCGCCGCTCATCGAAGCGCGCATGGCGATAGCTGATCGTCACCTCAGATCCTGCTCGCCAGCAGCGTAATGCGGCTTCAACGGCGGAGTTTCGACCACCTACGATCAAAAGACGCGTCCGAAAATAGTCGTGCGGATCGCGGAAGTAGTGCGAGACGTGCGGCAGATCTTCACCTGGAATAGCAAGCAGATTAGGCGTGTGCATATCGCCGATGGCAAGAACGACGCGCTGGGCATGGTACTGTTGCCGCCCCCATCGCGACTGCGTCGTGATACCAAAGCCGTCGGCTACGGCGCGGAGCGAAGTCACCGGTTCGTAGCTATTGATCTGCAGATCGAACTGCTCTACGATCGCCCGAAGGTAGGCCAGATAGTCTTCGCCTGTTATCCGCTGCTGATGGTTGTTCTGAATCGGAATGCCGGCAATCGCAATTCGCTCAGTGGTGCTGAAAAATGGGGTATTCCGCGGCCACCAGGTTATGGTATTGCCAATCTGACGCGCGTCGAAGTGGATATAGTCAACCCCGGCGCGCTTCAAACATACGGCGAGCTCCAGGCCGATCGGGCCGGCGCCGATGATGGCCACTTCATGGTGTCGAATGCTGCCACTTGGCTGGTCCTGATGATTCTGACGCTGCATATGCTGTCTAGGCTCCCACCCCTTGCCTGCACAGGAACGCGTCCGCGCTCCGGCTCACCTGCTTATCGTAAACAGTGTACCGATTTGTGTAGGTACCAGCAATGGCGGTGGAACTGGCGCGAGGACTGGAGACCGGAGCTCAACTGGAGGGCCCACCGCCTCGGCTACGCAGGTTAGCCAGCTACCCGCCTCGCTACTCCATGAGTGGACCAGCAACGCAATACTCACATAACGAGCATGGTCTCATCCCAATGGGTTACTCTGAAGAGGAGCCATCGAACAGCGTCGAAGCGGGACCCATACACTATAGTCTGTCGTACGACAGGCGCTATGCTGGACTAGCGAGCAGACGTGGAGCTAGCACAACCGGCGCGGCTCCAGCCGAGGTGCTTGATTAATCAGTGGAGCTCGCGGAGAGCGGCGGACGTGAAGGGAGGGAACGCAACGACATGAATGACGATAACAACGATCTTCGGGCCAGCATCGCGGCAATCCGCCGTGGCGATAAGGAACAGGCACGGGCGGCCTTAACGCATCTGTTGAAACGCGACCCGCGCAACGAGCTCGCCTGGCTATGCCTCAGCGTTGTCATGCCGACACGCGAGGCGGCGGGGCAATGTATCGAGCAGAGCCTGGCATTCTCTAGCGCAGATCGGCCCAGGATCGGCGAGTGGCTGATCCGCCAAGGGCTGATCACGCCCGACGAGCTCCAGCATGCCCTCACGCAACAAGTTCTGCTCCGGCGCCAGGGACATGCAGTCCACGTCGGCACACTGCTGGTCCGGGCCGGGTTCCTGCAACGTGACGCTCTCGAGCGCGCTCTGCTCACTTTGGAATACCACGATACGCCGGCCGCCGCATAACGCCGGATTACGACAAGCTCGATCCACGATGTTGGATCGCCGGCATTGAAGCCCGGCAAGGCGCTATCTTCCCTTCCTCCCCAGCTACAACCGCCCTCCGACTTGGCTGCAGCGATAGCCTGTGAGAGAGATTCGGCACCCCGCCTGTCTGATCTTGATCAAAAGTTGTAGTCCGAGCTAGCACTTTCTATCCCTGAAGCACTCCTCTTTCGACGCTGCTCATGAACGCCGGAGCATGGTGTAATAGCGATCAGTGAAACAGCGCAACCGCCGCTTCATAATTCAAGAAAGTCGATTACCCATATGACGACCATACTGGCCCAGATTGCACTGCTTTTAATGCTGCTGAACGTTGTAGTGCTGGTGGGTATGTGGCTAGCAACGCCCACCACAGAAGAGGACTATTAGGCACCCGCGGACACGCCGTCTGACGATGCGCTTAACCGCCACGAAGCGCTTCACGAATCAGAGCAGTCCCCCGTTCCACGTCCCGACGGCCGCAAGCATACGAGATGCGAATATACCCCTCGCCCGCCGCGCCGAACGCGCTTCCGGGCACGGTTGCAACACCGTGTGCGTCGAGTAGGTAGCGAGCCCACTCGGCCGAGGTACGACCCGCCGGAACGCGCACGAAGGCATAGAACGCGCCTTGCGGCACCACGAGCGCACCTGGTAGGTCGGCGAACCCATCGACAACAATCCGACGCCGCTGATCAAACTCATCGACCATCACTTGTACGCACTCTTGCGGCCCACGGAGCGCCGCCACTGCTCCGGCTTGGGCAAACGAGGTCGCGCAGACCGTGGTGTACTGGTGCACCCGGATCATGCTGTCGATCAGCTCAGGCGCGGCAACGACATAGCCGAGCCGCCAGCCAGTCATCGCGTAGGTTTTAGAGAACCCATCGACGGTGATGGTCCGCTCCGCAATCCTAGGGATTGCCGCGGGACTGATGTGCGGGACACCCTCATACCGTAGCTTTTGGTAGATCTCATCGGAAAGCAGGAGCAGATTGTGCCGGTCGACGAGCTCTGCGATGGCGTCGAAGGTTTCCCGCGGATAGACCACGCCCGTCGGGTTGTGCGGGGAATTCAGGATAATCATGCGCGTGCGTGGAGTGATCCGCCGAGCCAGCGCCGCCGGGTCCAGCTGCCAGCCATCCTCTGCCCGTAGCGGGACGCTTACCACGTGCGCTCCTGCCAGACGCGCGCAATAAAAGTAGTGCAGCCACATTGGGTCTGGGACCAGCACCTCGTCGTCGGGATTGAGCGTGGCGAGCATGGCCAGCAATACGGCCTCGTTCGCCCCAACAGTGACAATAATCTGCTTTGCCGGGTCAACATGCAGCGCGTTGTCTTGTGCAAGCGTCTCGGCGATAGCTTGGCGCAGCTCCATCAAGCCGTAGTTCGATGTGTAGGCAGTCAAGCCCTGATCGATGGCCCGCTTTGCCGCCGCCTTGATATGCTCAGGCGTATCGAAGTCGGGACGCCCGATATGGAACGGGACGACTTCACGCCCCGCAGCCTTGAGGCGGTCGACTTCTTCGAGCACAGTCCGAATACTCGAGAACGGGATGGACTTCATGCGCTCGGCTTCGTGTAGGCTCACGTCATTGCTCCAGTTACACGCTGGCAGACCGCAGGCGGCAGCCTGGGCGTCCCCCGATCAGTACAGCGTCGTAGTGTTCAGCACATTCAATAAGGGTTGTCCGGCAAGAAAACGCCGTAAGTTGTCACAGAAAAGCGTTGTAAGCCGCTCATTCTCACGGTCGCTGGTGCTCGCGGAGTGCGGGCTAATCAACACGTTGGGCATATCCCAGAGGGGGCTAGTTGGGGGCAATGGTTCTTCCACAAATACATCGAGTGCGGCGCCGCCAAGATGCCCTGAGCGCAGCGCCTCGATTAAGGCCACCTCGTCGAGCGTCGCGCCCCGGCCGATGTTGATCACAAAGGCACCGTGGGGCAAGCGCGCCAGCTCCCGGGCGCCGATCATCCGCTCAGCCTCGGGCGTATGCGGCACGATCATCACCAGGTACTCGCTGCGCTCAAGCAGGGCCGGCAAGTCGGCGAGCGGAAATAGCTGGTCGAGATGGAGGCTCGCGGGATCGACGCCGCTGGTGTTTCGCTTGGTGCCGAGAACAGTCATTCCGAACGCTCGGCTTACGCGCGCAACCTCAACCCCGATGTTACCGACCCCGACAATACCGATAGTCCGGCCGCGAAGATCAGTTCCCGCATAACGCTCCCAGTGATGACCCTGCTGATCACGGGCCATGCGGCTCGCGCCTTTGTTGAACATGAGGAGGGCCATGATGCAGAACTCGGCCAAGGGTACGGCGTGGATGCCGCTGGCCGTGGTAAACACCGTCTGCGGCATCCGCCGGTCATAACCTTGCTGCTTGACGAACTGGCCGATGCCAGCACTTGTCGCCTGTATCCACGCAACCTTGGGAGCCAGCTCGGGTAGATCATCGCGGTGGGTCTGATCAAAGTCGAACAACACATCGGCCCGGCGCAAGAGTTGACGCCAGCGCTCTTCCTGCGCCGGGGTTCGAGCCAGTTCCAACCCGACGTGATCTGCGGAGTAGCGCGGAGGGCGCAACAGCTGAGGCGCGTAGACGACTTCGAGCCGCGGATCTACCTGCCGTATGCGCTCGACATGTTCCGGCTCGAGGTAGCTTGCGATTAAGATGTTCACCGGGGATTCTTGTACCATCCGGACTCCTCTGCCGACATTGTTAGACACCTTCGCTGACGCAGCGCCGCGGACGACGGGGCTGCATTTGAAACCATTACGCTTGGCAAGGACTTCGAGCTTGTCGACGGCTTTAATGCCAACGGGATCGAGGCGACGCAGAACGGAAGGTACCTAATTGTCGTCAACTCCGCACTTGGCAAGCTGTATCGTGTCGATCCGCTGACTGGCGACGCCGTTGCGATCGATCTCGGCGGGAGCAACGGCATCAATGGGGATGGACTGCTTCTAGTGGGCCGCACACTATATGTCGTTCAAAACCGTCTGAACAAAATTGCAGTAATCCGGCTTAGCCGTGATTTGACCTCGGGGGAAGTAGTTGGGTACATCACGGACCCTGGCTTCGACGTGCCCACCACCATCACCCGCTTCGGTGCAGCCTTGTACGCAGTGAATGCTCGTTTTAGTACGCCTCCAACCGAAGCCACGCCCTACTCGATCGTGAAGGTCCGGCGGTAATAGCGCACTGACCATCCGCGCCGTTCGGCTTCTCGGACGCAGCGGCCAGAGTTTTCCGTTAATGGGTATAAGCCGATAGCTGGGAAGCGCTCGTCCTCCCAGCGATCGGGGTGGTTTGGCTCACTGCTTCGCTGTGTCCTCATCAACCACTGGCGTCGGATCGATCTCGCCGCGTGCTAGGCCGAGGCGGATCTTGCCTTGGAGCTGTTTCGTCTCGATGTCCTTCTGCAGCTTCTTAAGGTCGCTACCCAGGCTCGTGGTATCGTGCTCGGGCTGCAGCAGCGTCTCTTGCTCGCGCATCCGCTCAGCATCATCCTGCGCCATCAGTTGATCTCCTCGTCGCAGCCGCCCGTTGCGGCCGCCTGCTCTGCATTGTACACAACGGCGGCAAACACGCCTGTGAAGCCTATTCCTGCCTCTTCCGCGGGCTTGTTCAGCCGTTTCAGATCAGATAGCGGTAAGGCGGACGATAAGGTACAGCCGCTAGGATCGCACTACCGGCGACAGACGGCCGGCTCATGCAAGGTCAGATCGGCGTGTCCCAGGCCACCTTTCTTATCGTCGACGATGTGCCGACAATCCGACTAATTCTACGGCGGGCAATCGCGATCGCCGCACCGCAGGCGGTTGTATGTTCCGCGGGAACCGTCGGCGAAGCCCGTCAGCTTCTCGCCGGCAACACGATTACCGTGGTAATAACTGATTACCACCTGCCCGACGGCAACGGCTTCGACGTCGTTGACGCTGCGCGCAGAATAGACAAAACGATGCCCATCATCTTAATGTCAGCAGACGCGACCATCGCGGAGCTCGGGCGCATTGTTGGGGCCTCAAACTTCATCGCCAAGCCGTTCGACATGCCCCACCTCCTTCAGCTGCTTGGACAGGCCAGCCCCGCGGCAGCATAGCGCGGAGCGCGCCGGGTCTCCTCTCCCCCGGTTCGAAGCTCGCGTGACAGCGGCCTGTCGAGGCCAACAGTAGATGGAATGACCTCAGCCTCAAGCGACACATCCCCTTCACCAAAACCACGTGCCAAGAGCGCCGAGAACAACCGCGGCCTTCCAACCCAGGCTGCTGACAAACAGGTAAGCGCGTCTCCGCAATGCCGTGACCGGCTTGTTGCAGCGGTTAAGCAATCGAAGCCAGAGGCCAGCAGCAAGACATCCAGCAGTAACAATTGGCAGCGATGGATTGCCACTCGCTGAAAACCTGCCGCTGAGTCGACGCCCCGAAGCTGACCCACCACGCTACCCCTCTCGTGACGCCAACCATTG
>JADDQE010000217.1 GCA_016781525.1 bacterium
CTGCTTCGCTATGCTAGAATAGTCTTCCCAATCGCATATTTTCATACGCTACAAGGAGGTAGCATGAAGATCGAGCGCAACATCGGTTTTGAGCTGGTGCGAACGACCGAAGCCGCTGCTCTTCGCGCTGGCCGTTGGATGGGCCGGGGCGACAAGAATGGCGCGGATCAGGCCGCGGTCGACGCGATGCGCTATGCCCTGGATAGCGTCGATATGGACGGCGTGGTCGTCATCGGCGAGGGGGAAAAGGACGAGGCGCCGATGCTCTACGTCGGCGAGCAGCTCGGCAATGGGACGCCGCCACGTGTAGACATCGCAGTCGATCCGGTGGAAGGAACGACGCTGCTGGCCGAGGGCATGCCCGGCGCAATCGCCGTGGTCGCCATCGCCGAGCGCGGCTCGCTCTTTGCAACACCTGGCATCATGTACATGGAAAAGATCGCGGTCGGCGAGCAGGCTGCCGAGGTGATCGATGTGACAGCTTCCGTCGAAAGCAACATCCGGAATGTCGCCCGTGCGCTGAAGAAGGATGTCGAGGATATCACCGTGGTGGTGCTCGATCGTCCTCGACATAAGGATCTGATCCAGCAGATCCGCGATACTGGCGCACGGATCAAGATGATTTTGCACGGGGACGTGGCGGCTGGAGTGATGACCGGCGTCGACCACGCTCCGGCCGATATCTTGATGGGTATCGGTGGCGCGCCCGAGGCAGTCGTGACGGCGTGCGCCCTTAAATGTATTGGAGGGGCAATCCAATGTCGGCTTTGGCCCCGCAACGACCTGGAGCGGCAGCTGGTGCATGAGCAGCGGATTGATATTGGGCGCGTGTACACCACGGCCGATTTGTGCCGTGGTGAGGATGTTCATTTTGCTGCGACCGGCATTACCACCGGCGAGTTTTTACGCGGGGTGCAGTATTTCGGCTGGGGGGCCACAACCCACTCGATTGTGATGCGCTCGCGCAGCGGAACATCGCGCTTTATCGAGGCAAGCCATCGCTGGGATAAGCTGATGCGTATCTCGAACCTGCCCTTCGACCGACGTGATGGATAGCTGCCCTAGGCTCCGCTTGGGTTGTCACTGGTCGCGGCTTGACGATCGAGGTCCGCAAGCCGCGGCGCTCCTGGGGTGCATCAGCTACCGGGACGCAATGCATGGGACATTCCCTTGCCCCAACATGTTCGGTATCCCAGCTTCTCGCTTGAGCCACATATGTGCCGACCAGTCTAAATTGCCGCTTGCATTTTAACCAAACTTTGTTATACTAACCCAAGAGGTTGCATCGCAACTTCGCATTCCTCTGGAAGCCCCAGCGGCGGTAGTAAGTATACCGCGAGGTTCCCCCGGAAAGAGATGTGATACACGGCTGGCGATCTAAATATCAAGTGTACACGGTATAGATTTCAAACGACATAGAAACCGGCGCAGATCCCATTTTCGATTAAGCACCACAACCGTTGCTTTGGAGCGCCGCTTAGCCTTCAACATAACTGCTTCGTCTTCCTCGCCCAGAGTTGTCGCCTCTATACTGTGCGAATATGTCTCGCCGTGGTGATGATCCTGTGAAGCGAAGCTATTACGCCTAGCGCGTAGGGTAGCTCTGCGCGCCTTCCACGTCGTAGCCTATGGAGGAAGTATTTGTGAATATTGCGGAACTTGAAGTAAGACCGCTTAGCGACTTGCACGAGCTGGCTCGCGAGCTGGAAATACCCAGCTATCTACGTCTGCGCAAGCAAGATTTGATTATGAAGCTCATGCATGCTCAAACCGAGCAGCAGGGTAATACGTTTAGCTCTGGAATTCTTGACATTGTTTCGGATGGCTTCGGGTTTCTCCGAAGCGAGCGCATGCTGCCAGGTCCGGACGATGTTTATGTCTCCCAGTCGCAGATTCGGCGCTTCGGGCTGCGCACGGGCGACCGTGTCGCGGGGCAGGTGCGGCCACCTAAAGAGAACGAGCGGTACTTTAGCCTGCTGCGTGTTGAACTGATCAACGGTATTGATCCCGAGACGGCCCGCAACCGGCCGCACTTCGACCAGCTCACCCCGATCTTCCCGAACGAGCAGCTCAAGCTCTCGACGGAGCCGCACGTCCTTGCAACGCGGCTGGTCGATCTTGTCTCGCCAATCGGTCGCGGCCAGCGTGGGCTCATCGTCTCACCGCCCAAGGCCGGTAAGACGATGCTGATGAAGGCGATTGCGAACGGGATCAGCACGAATCATCCTGATGTTCACCTGATGGTGCTGCTGGTCGGCGAGCGGCCCGAAGAGGTCACCGATATGCGCCGCTCGGTGAAAGGCGAGGTTATCTCGTCCACCTTTGACGAGTCGGTCGAGGACCAGACGAAGGTGACGGAGATGACCCTGGAGCGGGCCAAGCGCCTCGTCGAGGGTGGTCAGGATGTTGTGATCTTGATGGACTCGATCACCCGCGTGGCGCGTGCCTATAACCTCGACATGCCGCCCTCGGGTCGTACGCTATCCGGTGGTATCGATCCGGTCGCGCTGTACCCGCCCAAGCGTTTCTTCGGCGCGGCACGCAACATCGAGAATGGCGGCTCGCTCACGATTATCGCCACCTGCTTGGTCGATACCGGCAGTCGTATGGACGACGTGATTTACGAAGAGTTCAAGGGTACCGGTAACTCGGAGCTCGTGCTTGAGCGTCGGCTTGCTGAGAAGCGCATCTACCCGGCGATCGATATCACCCGTTCGAGCACTCGACGTGAGGAGCTGTTGCTCGGGCCCGACCTGATGCGGCAGGTCTGGACGATGCGCCGCATGGTCAGCATGCTCAACGACAACGAAGGTACCGAGCTGGTGCTAACCCGTCTAGCCAAGACGCGCTCGAATGACGAGTTCCTGATTACGCTCGGCCGCAACGTCTAGCTGCTAATCGTCCCGCCGATTCACAGGGATACTCCTGTGAATCGGCGGGACGTGAAGCGCCGGAACGTTAAGCCTGTTTGGTACGTTGCCTTATTCGATCTCGACTGCGTCTCCGACCATGTTCTCAAGCGCCTCGGTCAGTGCGCGCAGCTGTTTCAACAGCAGCCGCAGCTTGAACGAGGCGCTGTCGTCTTTCTGGACCCACTTCTGCAGATCGCCCTCATGGTAGGCGCGTGCCAGCCGGTCGGCCTCGTCCACCATCTGATCCAGCGAGCGAATCCGAAATACCTTGGCTTTGTTTTTCGAAGGGTTGGTGTCGTCGGCGGCAAGGGCAGCAAAGTGATCTTCGCCCGGCTCGACGCCCGCCTCGGGCTCGTCCGCCCAAAAGCCGTCGTCCTGCTCCGCGCCGCTTGCAGTCGCCCCGCCTTTTGGCAGTGGTCCGCCGCCCTCCATCGGGGTGGTGCTGGGGCTGGTCCGCAGCTCCAGATTGTTTGCCAGCGCCTGCATCGCGGCGTCAACCGTCAGGTTCGGATTTGACGCGAAATAATTGGCCAGGCTGCTGACTTCACCCGCCGATAGTCCTTCGTCCACGATCATCTGGGCCAGCTCGATCTGCGTCTTGGTGTTGCTGATCCGCCGCAGATGCTGCGCCTGCGTGACCGTTAGCTCGCCATCCCGCAAAAACTGCTGAATCTCGAGCGGCAGATCGAGTAGCCCCAGGTAGCGACGGACCGTGCGCGGTGCCATGCCTACCGCCTTGCCCACTCGCTCGTCGAGCTCACCTTCGGGGATCGGATTGGTCGCGCCAGCTGTGAAGCGGTCGCGCAGGCGTTTGAAGGAGCGAGCCTTTTCCAGGTCATTGAGATCTTGACGCTGGACGTTCTCGATCAGCTGTTGCAGCAACACATCTGTGTCTGCCTCGTCGAGCACAATGCATGGCACGCGCTCAAGGCCGAGCTGGATCGCGGCCCGCTGCCGGCGCCCACCATAGACGACCTGATAGCGGTCGCGTCCGAGGGCGATCACGCCAAGTGGCTGCAGCAAGCCCTGCTCCCGGATCGTCTGCGCCAAGCCGTCGATATCGCCAGCGTCTTCGCGGATGCCCTGCGGGTCAAGCTCAAGCTGTTGCGGATCAAGATACAGCAATTGCATGTCTGCTTCCTTGTTTTCGATACAAATGTGCGCAAAACTATACCATAGGCCGGTCGCGTCGGCGCCGTCCGAGCGTGTGGGCCTCCTGGCACATCGGTTGCAGCGCGGCTGGCGAGAGGCTCTCGAACAACCAAGGAGGAAGCAATCATGCGACCCGACGATCCAAACGCGAACAAGCGTGCATCATATGTTGAGCAGGCTGCCCGAGCCGAAGCCGCCGACAATCAGCAGCCCGAGCAGCACGACGCAAGCGTGGTCCGCAAGACCAGTCACAGCGCGCCTACGGGGTCGGTCGACCACCGCAGTGTCGAGCACCGCTCAGGGGCTGCCCATGCCAGCGGAGAGCCGGCGCGCGCCGACAACACTGTGACGGGCGACCAGCCACCCCTGTATGGCGCGGCGGCCCATGCGGACGACGAGGGACAGCGCGACGACACCGCCCCGAGTGGCGGTAGCTCGACCGGATGGTAGACGGTACTACCGGTCGGCTCCGTCCGAAAAAAGGGGCGTGCTGGTCGCTCGACCAGCACGCCCCACCCGGCTTATCCGTCAATTAACCGTTGATCGGCGGCGTGCCCATGATATGCGCGCCGGCGTCGACATACACGATCTCACCCGTCACCCCGCCGCCAAGGTCCGAGCACAGCCAGAGCGCGGTGTTCCCAACATCCTCGATCGTTACCCGGCGACGGAGCGGAGCCAGCTCCTCCTGCGCCTTGATCATATCGCGGATACCCGAGACGGCGCTCGCCGCCAGAGTACGGATCGGCCCCGCACTGATCGCATTCACGCGCACTCCGCGCGGTCCCAGGTCGGCCGCGAGGTAGCGTACGGATGCTTCAAGCGCGGCCTTGGCCACGCCCTGCACGTTGTAGTTGGGGATCACCTGCTGCGAGCCATGGTAGGTCATCGTCAGCACGGCCGCATTCGAGCTGAAGATGGGGTCGGCCGCCTTCACCAGCGCCGTGAGTGAGTACGCGCTGATGTCGAGCGCGAGCCGAAAGCCTTCGCGACTGGTGTTAAGATATGGACCGCGTAGCTCGTCGGTCTTGGCGAACGCGGCCGAGTGGATCAAGATGTCGAGTTGGCCAAAGGTCGCTCGCACCTGCTCCATCGCCGCGGCGATCTGCTCGTCACTCCCCAGGTCGCACGGCACAATCAGCGGCGCTCCCACGCTTGCGGCGAGCGGCCGGACCCGCCGCTCCAGTGCCTCGCCCAGATACGTAAACGCCAGCTCGGCGCCCTCACGATGGAGCGCTTGAGCAATGCCCCAGGCAATCGAATGATCGTTGGCCACGCCTACGATCAGCCCCTTCTTTCCATCGAGCAGTCCCATGGCTCGCTCCTTTGCTGTCTCGTCGTCGCGCCGCTATCATAGCCGACCAGGGGTGATCCCACAAGAATAGCCCCAAGGTCGGCATCCATCGGTGGAAACAGCGAGACCGTGCCTTGTCGAGTCCAATACTTGATGATACACTTCAGGTCCTAGCTATGGCCCACCTGTGGTCTGGTTCGCCCCTGGGTCTCGGGAGCTACTCAATTTTCTAGGTGAGCGAGCCTTGCCGGCTGATTGTCGGAGATGGCAAGGTTAACTATTGCGGGCTGGGCCCGCAGCCCCAGGCCAGTGGCGCGATATTTTGCCCTGCTTGGCTCGTCATCGCTTGGACGTCTCGTGTTTACCCCTATAAGAAAGGTGTCGCAATGTCACCACTGCTGCGTGTCCTGTTCCTGGTTGGTCTTGTTGTCGCGCTTGCTCCGCAGGCCGCTGCCGGGCGTACCGCCCAGCGCTGCTTTCCCGAAACAAAACAATGCCTCGATGGGCGCTTCGAAGAGTTCTGGACGCAAAACGGTGGGCTGCCGGTCTTTGGCTTTGCGATCACCGCGCAAGCAAATGAGACCAATCGGGACACCGGTAAACGGCATCTAACACAGTGGCTCGAGCGCAACCGTTTCGAAGCGCATCCCCAAAACCAGGCGCCCTACGACGTGCTGCTCGGCCGCCTCGGCGACGACCGGCTCCGGCAGCTCGGCCGTAATTGGCAGCAGGAGCCGCGCGCGAGCGGGCCCAAGCCCGGATGCTTGTGGTTCGAGCAGACCGGCCACAACGTGTGCAACCAGTCGGGCTCGATCGGTTTCCGCGCCTATTGGGAGACACACGGTCTCGAGTTCGACGGACAGCCGGGTACCTCCTACGCCGAGAGCCTCGCGCTCTTCGGCTTGCCGCTCACCGAGCCCAAGGTCGAGCTGAACACCAGCCGCGACCGGGTCATGACCCAGTGGTTCGAGCGCGCGCGCTTCGAGTACCACCCCAACAAGCCGAATGAGTTCAAGGTGCTCCTGGGGCTGCTCGGCAACGAGGTGCGCTTCAAGTGGGCCGCTCCCCGCTAGCACACCGCGCCTCTTGATGCCGAACGTCGTGGCGCTGGCGCAGCTTTACTGTGACCAGCGCCGCGCGGCTAGGGTTAGATACACGTCGTAGCCGAACAAGCATAGTCCCTGCAGCGCGATGCCGAGTCCGGCGCCGGAGCGCGCAGCACTGCCTCCTCTGTGACGATGGAGCCAAATACCGCCGGCAACATAGCCGAGGTCGAGCAGCGCGTTGGCGGCGGTAAGCAGCTGGAAACGTCGGGCTTCGGAAGCGCTGAAGTGCTCGTCGCCCGGCTTCTGGAGGTGGCGCTTCGAGCGGGCGCCGCGCCTTCCATTTACCGCGAGTGCCGCGTCCACCACGCCCCAGCCGATGGTCTGAAGCCCAAAGTGCCGCACCAGCGGCCGCTTATCGTCGGCGAGCCCGCAGCCGAGCACAACGCATCCGGCGCCCCACGCGAGCAGCCAGCCGAGTGCGCGCTCCTGCCACTCAAAAAATCCGCTTGGATCTGTCATCAACGCTCCCTTTTGCTGCAAGCTTCTGTTGTCTCGTTCATGAAATGTAGCATTCGAATAAAAGAGTAGCCCTTTAGTACTCCTTGATTCTGCCCCATGCGACTGTTACAATATGGCAGTTCCGGATTGGACCTAAAAGTTCGTGTAGGGGCGGATTACCCGCATACGTGCTCTTCAGAGCGTCTTGGTGCTTGCTAATCTTCGATAGTTGTGCTGCTTGAGCAACAGGGTTTTGCTTCGTTGCTCCCCCTATCGGTCGTGGTTCCCCTGCGGCGACTGGTCCACAACGGCTAGCTCCGTTGGATGCGCATTCCTGATCCGCCACCATCTGAGTGTGCGAATTAGGCAGAGTGAGAAGGATGAGTTCAAGTTCGAAAAATTGGCAAGGGCTATCGGCTGGCGTGCCATGCGTGCCCAGCTTCTCGAACCCTGCTTCGAGCCCCACTCAAAATGTTACGTGGCGCCCGCGTCTGTTGCGCCGTGGAGGCCAAAGCCTCGTCGAGTTTGCGCTGATTGCGCCGCTCCTCTTCGCGCTAATGTTTATCCTCGTCGAGCTTGGCATTATATTCAGTATCTACATTGGGTTGACGAATAGTGCTCGTGAGGCTGCTCGTGCTGGATTGGCGTATCAATATGCTGCGGGTGCCCCAACAACCTGTACGGGTGGTCCCTCAGGCAATCTGACTCCTAGCTCCACGTTTGTCGATTGTCAGCGTGCCAGGGTTATGGATGAGGCTATTATGGCGACACGGAATCCCATAATAAATGTCTCGAGTGCTGCTCAATTAGATCCTTCAATTCCACCTTCACCTCCATGTCCCGCTGCCTCGCCGGCACCATATCGTTATTGTTATCCTGAACCGGCGTCGAATGCCTACCGCTACGGCGACAAGCTGGTGGTGACGTTGAGCTACGAGCATCGTCTGTTCTTCGGTGACGTGCTTAATCTTAAAAAGAATTCCTTGCTCGGCCCTGGAGAAATAACGATTCGCGCCTCCAGTGAAATGCGGATAGAGCCGGGAGGCCGGTGATGCAGCGTCGAACGCGACAAGGCCAATCATTAGTCGAGTTTTCCTTATTCGTCCCAATTCTTGCTCTGCTCTTAAGCGGGATTGCGGCATTCGGATTTCTGCTTTATGCACACGTACAGGTTGCAAACGCAACGCGAGAAGGTGCTCGTGCTGGGTCGCTGTATCTTGGCGCTCACTTTAAATATACGGCAACCACGAGCCAGAGTAACTGTTGGACTCTGCGTGATTGGGTAGAGAATGCAATGGTTGAGCGCACCCGTGATACTGGTACGAGTGGTCCAACTGCAGGTTGTCCCGTCAATCCACCTTCGTACAGTACGACGAGCCATGCTTTTGGTTTTCTAAATCCGGCCAAGTGTGCTAGTGCGACAAGTGATAGCGATTGTTGGTGGCTCGAGGAGTTGACGGTGAACGGTGTTGAAGCAGCTTCGACATCTTCTGTATCACAGGCAGACACAGATGTCTCAAACATAAGCACTTTGGTAGATGCAAAAGATAGCTCAGGCGTCCCGAGCCCTGTTCTCCTCAAAGTCCAAGTGATCTATCGATATACCGTGCCTTTCTTTGGATCGATATTTAATACAAATCCGATTGTTATCCGCAAAACTGTAATTATGCGGATGCAGAGCAACTAAGGTGAGCACTGTTATGCTGAAGCTTAAGCGCAGACAACACGGCCAGGCACTGATTACGATCGTCATCTTTACGATAGTGTTTTTTGCCTTTGTTGGTTTGGCTATCGATAGTGGAATGCTTTATCTCGAGCGACGGCAGCTCCAGAATGCAGTTGATGCAGCGTGTCTGGCTGCGTCGAGCGAACTTAGTTTGGGTGGTACAGAGAGCAGTGCTGTCACAAAGGGACAGGACTTTTTTGCCACGAACCTAAACAATGAAGCCAGGGTTGCCTACAACTTGTCGTTTCCTGTGACCGGTTCCACTATATTGCCTAACACTTCTGCCGCGCCTCAACAGCAAAATCTTACTAATGGCATTGAGGTCGTCGGGAACGATGTGCGTGTGGCGGCGACGGTACCCGCTTACACCTATTTTATGAATGTGGTTAATATCTCGACTTATAATGTTCATGCGCGTGCTCGTTGTGGTCCAAGCCAAGGTGGTGGTCTATGGCCGATTGCCGTAAACCGTTTTCCTGGTTACAACCAGCAAGGACGACGAATTGGTGTTGTGGATACGGCTCTGTCGCTTCCTCAGGCGTATGCAACTGGCGGGAAGGCGAAGTATGTTGCCGTAAAGGATGTACTCCAGCAAGAAAACATTTCGGGTAACACTGGTGCATGGATCAATGATGGTAAGAGTAAAACAATCTCTGGAACATCGCCCTGGACAACCTGCGCTCAAACATCACGCAACTGGTATCACTGGGGGTCGTCTGGATATGGTAGTCCGCCTCCACCTCCAGCCGGTATCGGCAGCGGAGTTCCAGCCGGGAGGATCGGCCCGTATTACTCTCCAGACTGCCCAGCCTCAGAAAGTTCTCCTGGCCCAGAATTCGAGATAGCGGGCCGTGGAGCCAGTCCTAATAGTGGTGGCAATGCTTTTAGCGGGCCGGTTATGCTCGACTTGCGTAATATCGCAACTTCAGTTACTGCCTACAATGGACAGTCGACTGCGCAAAATCCCAACGCTTGGAAAAAGAGTATTATCAATTACATCCTTACGCAATATCCAGGTCCGCCCGTACCGGCAGGAGAGCAACTAGCCATTTATTCTGGGGTTAATACAGGGAATATTTTGGATGCTCTTGATAAGCGTTTTAAGGGTAACAGTACAGAAATAGTAACTAGCCTTGTCTACGACGGAACAGTTCAGCGTAAGATGGATTTTGACATTTTCGTCAAGTGTGCATCAACTGCTTCAACCACCTGTGTAGACGCAGACAGTTATATTCGACGACCGGCGCCGGCCAGATATACATATACAGATCCAGTTACCGGCGCAAAAGAGGATCTCCCTGATGTCTTTCAAGGGGGAACGTGTAAGTTGGCAAGTGCCGACTATTATATCTATAGTAATGATTATCCGACGACTCCCTCCGCGTATAACGGTCTACTGGGCGGAAGTGTGAAGGCGTTTGAACCTGCGAAATATACTGTGACATTGAAACCTCAGCGGGTTAGTGGATCTAAGAAAGTCACCTTAGTGGCGCGTTTCTCCGGTGCTAATGGCAGTGGGACGACGGCTGGGTCGCCGGATTCCTTTGGGAACATAAGGGTCAGATGGTCGTACGGCTCCACAGTAAGCGCCTGGCAGAGTCCGAATACGAAGTTTGAAGTTGTAAATTTCGGCTCCACAACGCAGGCAGTCACACTTGAGGTTATTCAAACTGGGACTGGAGAAACAGGACGGTGTGGGCCGAGTAATACGAAAACTGCGCTTCCACCTCGGGTTTCGGGAGCTCATACGTTTCAGGTCATTGGAGAAATGGAAGGTGAGGGAAAAGTTCACAGCGCCTACGGCCGGCTGGGAATGGCTGAAACTGGTTCTAGTGGTTTCAATCCCAACGACTACTTTCTGTCGTTTGATAGTGAGCCCGTAGCCGTGGTGGTACAAGGTGAGGAAAGTGTATTGGAGCTTCCTGTCTCGCTCACGGATGCCAACAGTGAGGACCCGCTAAGTCTTGCCTCTGGTACTGCTAATCTACCTACCGTTTGGTATAACCCCAGTGGGGTGATGACAACTCCTCCATCATCAGCGCAACTCGTAACATGCGGTTCCGGCTGCACTGATAATCGTGTACTCATTACAGTACCCAACTCTCTTTCTGCTGGACTGCACTATGTTGATGTACAAACTCCTCCAACAGGTGGAAGTTTGGTAGCTCATTCCAATCGTTACTTAATTAGAGTTATCGAAAATAATCCGGCGGTCAATCCGAGCATTGACTCCTGGGTGGTAAACTTGTGTTACGCAAACTTTCTGATTACCACCGACCTCGATCAAGCCAGTACTCCAAACTCGATCAAGGGTCGTGCTGTGTCAGGCTGCCTAAATCCCAACCAAGTGAAAATGGGTCTTACCGGCCGGGTCCTCGCTTGGTGATCCTGGGTTTGTTTCGGGACTTGTAGCTTCCTCTTAAATTTATGTGTCCATAGCGTCAAGAGCGCCTATCAGGAGTGGTAGGCGCTCTTCTTTTTGTTTTGAGGTAACAGCTTCCTATCTGGAAGGATCCACTGCGCATTGCCGTGTAGGCGATGATGTTCCAGCGGTCAACAGTTTACCTGGGCTCCTCTCCTCCTTTCACCCCGCAACTAAAAAATTGCCGAGTGCCCACGCGGTTCACCCCGCATCACTTCAGTCCCGATCGTTAATGAGAAACATGGAACGTCAGCATGAGGCTACGTTCATGCTGCGTTCGACCCTGTTATGGGCGTAAAGTTTAGAGCGTGGATTTAGAGTGGTACGCGAGAAATGCTGCCAGGGCGCTTCTTCGTACTCTTGACTGAATCTTAACTTTCCGTCCCATATCTTTCATAGGGTTCGTACGTTTATGCCCACGAGTACTCACCGTCCCATTCATCATCACAAGGTAGGAGTATGAGACTTTGCCGAAGGTCCCCCCACGGTGGGCAGAGCCTGGTCGAGTTCGCGCTGATTGTCCCCTTATTGTTCGCAATGATATTCATCCTGGTCGAGCTCGGCATTATCTTCAGTATCTACATTGGCTTGACCAACAGCGCCCGCGAGGTCGCGCGGATCGGCTCGGTCTATCAAGTAGCTGTTGCTCCGCCTACCAACAGCGCGGGCTGCACCACCACCCTCTGCACTGTCGATCAAGCCCGCAGGCAAGTGATGGATGAAAGGCTGCGAGGAACACTCAACGCAATTATTTCGGTCGCAAGCCTTGATCAGCTTAACCCAACACCCAACAATCGCTACCGGTACGAGCCCGCCACGCCGTCCCAAAACAGCTATCGCTACAACGATAAGCTGGTGGTGTCACTCCAATATCGACATAACTTGTTCTTTAACCTCTTGCGCGGCAGGACGATCACGATCCGTGGGGAGAGCACAATGCGCCTGGAGCCCGGAGGTTATAAATGATCGCGCAGAAACCTCGACGGGCCGGGCAGTCGTTGGTCGAATTTACGCTGGCTGCTCCGCTGCTCGTCATCCTGTTCATCGGCCTCGTCGACTTTGGCTTTCTGCTGTACGCGCA
>JADDQE010000193.1 GCA_016781525.1 bacterium
GGCGTACCTCTGACTCTTTTCGCTTGTGAGCATCTGCCCAGCAATTGTGCAACAAATTGTTGGCAATGCTATGACTGAACATTGTGTAAGCTGCCAATTAGACGCGATGCGAAAGCGCACGCGGAAAGGGTAGATGCATTTATGGAGTACGCCGTAGCCCTTGAGCAGTATCTCGTGTGGCATGAGGTTTCTGGTCACTCACTCAAAACCATCGGTTGGTACAAATGGACGCTGGGCACGTTTGGACGTTGGCTGGTCGAAACGGGGCGCTCAACAAAGATCGAAAATATTTCAATCTTGGACGCCCGAGCATTTCTACAGTCTGAGGGACAGCGTGAAACCCTTTGTCCCAACCATCCTACGGGTGTGGAGCGGCCTGGCAAGCTATCAGATCGTACATTACATTGCTACGCCCGTTGTATCCGAGCCTGGTTTAACTGGATGGCTGCTGAGGAACTGATTGACAAAAACCCGATGAGCAAGCTCAAACCTCCGAAGTTAGCAAAACGCTTTAAGGAAGTTTTGTCCACAACGGAAGTTGAACGTCTTCTTGCAGAACTTAACCCTCGCACATATATCGGTGCTCGATTGTATGCAATTGTCGCCGTACTTTACGATTGCGGGCTAAGGGCAGGGGAAGTGGCCAACCTTGATCTGCACGATGTCCACTGGACTGAGTATAACCTGAAAGTGATGGGGAAGGGAAAGAAGGAGCGCATCGTGCCGTTTAGTCCGGCCACCCATCGTGCGTTACGAAAATATCTGACGCTCCGCGAACAGTACGTGCAGGACGAACCAGATGCACTGTTTCTGACGGTAGAAGGTCGGCGCATGACCCGGGAGTCTATCACGCAGGCAATTAAGCGCCTGGGTGAGCGTGCAGGCATCCCACGACTGCACCCCCACCTCTTGCGACATAGCGCCGCTGTCGCTTACCTTATGAACGGCGGTGATCAGTTTGGCCTGAAGAGGCTCCTCGGCCACGAAGACTTAGGCACAACTGACGTGTATGTCGACTATACACAGCAACACCTCGCAACGCAGCACCGCAAGGTCTCCCCAATGTCGCGGGTCAATGAGGCGCGTCCTCGATCATCTACGCAAGGCTCAAGGGTAAACTGCAGAAGTAGTGTCCAATTCCACGACCCGGCGCCGTGGCAGCACCCGAAACCCTTTCATATCATCCGTACGCAGCACCGGCTCAAGGCTGAACCAGAGATGCTCCGCTCCCCATCTCACCAACTTGCCACGATACGCGCCATCAACGCACACCTTCCGCAGCTTCTTGCATGCTCCTCCCAAGCGCGCAACGAGTTGCCGTGCACCCGCTGGGTCAGACACCGAGGCTGCCGTCACCACCACCGTCAGCACCAATCCCAGCGTATCCACGAGCAGATGGCGCTTGCGCCTGCTCACCAGCTTGCCGTTGCCAAAGCCTCGCTCGTGGGCGAGGTTGGAGGTCTTGACACTTTGGCTGTCCAAGCAGCCCGCAGTTGGATGCTTATGATGTCCCGCCTTCCGACGAACCTCCGCCCGAAGCCTGTCATGGATCCGCTGCCAGGTGCCATCATCGCGCCATTTGGCGTAGTAGAAGTAAACGCTTTGCCATTTGGGATACTCACGCGGGAGCATGCGCCATTAGCAGCCGCCGACGACGATGTAGAGGATGGCATTGAGCACCGCGCGCATCTCTAGCGTACGCGGGTGGCCACCGGGTTTTGCCAACGGAATCATTGGACTGATACAATGCCATTGACGGTCGGTCATGTCAGTTGGATACGTTTTGTTGTGCATACCCAAAGCGTATGCAATCAACGCGCCTACCGTCGCTCCTTCTTAAACAGGCTCGAGCTTCGTTCCTCATCCAAAGTCTAAAATCGCATGTGTCTTTGTCGTGCAGCGATCCTACAGCGCCTTGGAATACAGGCGGTGCGCGTTCACGATCTTGAAACCGGCGGAGAGATACAACTTGGTCGCGGGCGCGTTCGTGTCGGGGGTATAGACCACGGCACGGCGCATCCCGCGCTGCTGCAAACGACGGAGCCCTTCTATGACAACTGCTTTCCCTACGCCAAGCCTGCGGAATGTCGAGCAGGTTCCCACCGGTTCAAACTCAGCGCAACGATTTTGCTCGTCGAGCCAGCAGATACAGTAGGCGCCGTACTCACCCGTTGGCGTGACCGCGACCAGATCGAGATCAGGGTCGTAGCCGGGTGCATTGCGGAGACGACGATAGGCTTCCAGGGTGACCTTGGAAGGCTGCCAGACGTCTCGATGGATGTCGATGCGTGCCTGCCATTCATCCTCGTTGCCGACAGGACGGATGGTCCATCCCGGCGGCAGCATTGGTTCGGGGAGGCTCGCTTCGAGATCCTGTTCAAAGTGGTGCATGATCTCATCCGTGCGCGCATAGCCCTGGCTGGAGATGAAGGCAATCCGCTCATGGAGGTCATCCGGTGCAGAGGTGGCGATCATGAGATTGTTCGCAGCCGTCCCGAGCGCCGCTGCGCACGCTGCCTCGCCCCAGGCGACCAAGTCTTGAGCAACGGCGTCGCCCTCCGTCAGGCCCGGATCGAGCGTCCATTGCACGTCCGAAGGACGGTGAACCCAGACATAGCCGAGCAGTTTCCCGTCGTCTTCACAGAGGCGGATCGACGTATGAGGATCAAAGACGGTATTCTGATACACCCCCCAGGTCAGATCGCCAACATGGTCCTTGACCGACCCCGCCGCATAGTTTGCCGCGACGAGCGCGCGCATAGCGACCAGATCTTGCTCGTCACGGTACATTCGTGCAGTCCAGGACATAACGCTCATCTTCCTCTTGCAGTCTAATCCACAATTTGGAGAACATCATGCAGGTTATCCTCTCAAGCACAGACCCTACATCCACAGGCTGTGGGAGCTTCTTAAACAGCCTCTGAGTGTCCTACGGTAGTACGTTTCTAACGCAATTGCAGGTACAGATGATACTGGATAGATAATACCATTTCGCTATAGACCGGCAGCATTTATGGCCTTGATCAAGTACGGATAGGCCGTGAGCGACTGTAACGTGTCCGCGTCATATGCCTGGACGAGCGCGACGATCCGATTTTGCAAGCCGGCAAGCGTATCAACGCATTCCCAGGCCAGATCCTGCTTCATGGCCTCCCAGACGCGCTCGGCCGGATTGACCTCGGGCGCGTACGGTGGCTGGAACAGCAGAATCACATTCTCGGGAACACGGAGCGCCTTGGCGGTATGACTGCGAGCGTTATCGAGCAGGAGCACGTTGAGCGTATCCGGTCGTGCGCGGGCAAACGCGTCGAGAAAGAGCTGGACGTGCTCCTGATCCAATTTGGGTAAGCCGAGGAAATAGCCATCACCACAGGTGGGGGCAATGCTGCCATACAGGTAGAAATTCTCGAAGCGGTGTTGGTACCGACCAATCGGTTTTACCCCGCGCGCCGTAATGCGCCGACGACGGATCGTGTGTAAGCCGAAGCGACTTTCATCAAAGGCCCACACTTTGACCGGTCGGGACGGCTGAGCGGGCACGACCGCTTGGAGGCGCTGGGCGGCATCGCGGCAGAAGGCCACCACGGCTTCAGAGTTTTTTTGTGTGACTCGGGTGCGGGACTTTGAGTTTGGCCCGCAGTTTGTAACGCACCAACTTGTGGAGGGCGTTGTAGCTGAGCTGGACGCCGAAGGTCGTGCTGATCCACTGCTGGATTTCGCCGTAGGACCCAAACCCGTTCGGCTGTTCCAAGGCCTGTTGGAGCTGCGCCAGGTGCTCCGGTGTGAGGGGCGAGCGCTTGCCGTTGGGGACATAGAGGGTCAAGAGGGCGGGCACGCCGCCGCTGACGTAGCGATGAGCCACTCGCCCACAGTATTGCGGTCGAGGCCAAGGAGCGCGGCGGCCTCCTGTCGATAACGGGCTTGCCCGCTGGTGAGTAGGAAGAGCGCGTGCAGCCGCTGCTGCCGAACTGGGTGGCGCTCCTGCTTGAGGCGCTCTTTGAGCTCATCGGCGGTTTCATGGATCACCGGAATCGGTTTGCGCATCCACGTTCCTTCAGTACAAGTAGTCCAAGGGGTCGTAGCTGAAGGATACCGAGTGTATGCGGCTTATACAAGGCTAAACGGTATTATGTGGATGGTGCCGTCGTTTATCCATGAGTGTTGGTGCCGCTCAATCACGACTCACCGCTTGCGCGAAACGTGCCAGCACGCTTGCGACAAACTGCAACCGGCGTGGCCAGCGCTATAACGCGAATTGAGCAGTACAGAGCGAGCACCGCACGACAAGGGGCATCATTTCGAGGAGTGTTCATGGAGTGGATCCTGAACGCACGCCGGCAATCTTTGTCATCACGAAGCAGCTCCGAAAGATGCGGTATGCGAAGGATACAGGTCTCCACGTGGTCTGAAACATACGCAGTACCGACGTTCGAACAGAACCGTATTACCAGCATGGTAGCTGTACGGGGTGGGAGGAGACTGTGGCACTAATATTTATTCAGCCTCCGCTTCGAGAAGTTGGATAATCGCGTCATGCCACGGTAGTAACCATTGGTGCTAGTGGTATTACAGGCCAAATTCGGCAATCGAGAGGCGGATCTTTCCGTCCGCATCGATGGGGAACCCGTCCCATTGCACCAGAATATTGAACAGTGCCATTGTAAACCCGAGGCGTGCGGCAAGCGCCGGCCACGTGCGATGACTCAGCTTCTTGAACTGACAGACCGTCGTGAGCATCGACAACACGGTTTCCACCAGCATGCGCACGTTCCAGGTGCCCCGTTTGCACGGTTTCATATTCAGCGGGTCGCCCTGCTGCGCGTGAAAGCCCGTGTCCGTAAAAATCACCATCTCGCCGTCAAAGTCGCGGATCAGCCCGTGAAACGTGTTGTCCGCCACATTCGCTGCTGCATAATCCCAGGCCACGACCAAGCCCCACTGGTTGACCACGTACACCACTTTGGCGCCCACAATCCAGCGGTGTGACATGCCCGTGGTAATGAGGAGCACGTGATCGAGTAGAATCGTCTCAACGAGAGGATGATTCAGATGAAGATGAGCACGTTTACCGAGGAGCAGATCGTCCAGATCCTACGCGAGGCTGAGACCGGCGAGCAGACGATTGGCCGGGTGTGCCGACCGTGAATGTCAAACGCGTGCATCGCCTCTGGCGCCAAGCGCGCTTGAGCCTGCCCAGTCGTCGGCCGCGAAGAAGACGGGCTGATAGGACGGTCTGTCGTCCGGTCGCAGCAACGCGGCCCAATCAGGTGTGGACGTACGATTTTGTGCAGGATGCCTGTGCGAATGGGCAGCGGCTGAAGATCTTGACGCTGACTGATGAGTGTACCCGGGAAAGCCTGGCGATCGAGGTGGCAACCCGCATGAGCGCCCAGCAGGTCATCCGGGTGCTCGACCGAGTGATCCGTGAACGCGGGGCACCAGGCTATGTCCGCAGCGACAATGGACCAGAGTTTGTTGCGCAGGCCGTGCAACAGTGGCTGAAGCAGCGGCAGATTCAGACCGCGTACAGTGAGCCGGGCAGTCCATGGCAAAATGCCTACGGCGAAAGCTTCAATGGGCGGCTGCGTGACGAATGCTTGAATGGAGTGGTTCCGCAACCTGCAGGAGGCCCAGGTCGTGATCGCACACTGGTGCCGGCACTACAATGTGGATCGACCACACAGCAGCTTGGCCTATCAGACGCCCCAAGCTTTTCGCCAGGCGTATGAAGCGCAAGTTCGAAATCAACCAGGCCGGTTACAGCAGCGCGGCCCATCGACGAACCAGGTGATTCTCACCGTTTGAGTGCTACTCACAATTGGGGCAGGTCAGGACCAGGTCGAGTGTTGGCGGTTTGATAGGCCACCCCCGTAGTAGGGGGAGCGGTATGACCATCCTACACTTAACGTGTGCAGAGATCAATCATGAGTTTGTGTGTTCCTTTGGGTTGGTAAGGTTGTCGGTCTTTCACAGTCGGTGCCATAGAACAACGAGCAACCTGGTAATGAAGCCAAGCAAGTCTTTACTGTTGCAAACTGTGCTGAGTCATGAGCGCACCAGCGTATTTGACCCGGTGTCTACACCAATACACATTGACTGGCTAATTACGGTAGTGCTATTGCCACGCGATCGCTTCCACGGCTTGTTGCAGGTCTTGCTTGGTCCCCTGTACGTAGATCATCGTCGTGTCCAGTGAGTCGTGTCCCATGATCTGCGCCAGTCGATGTAGCGGCACCGTTTGGGCCATGCGATAGCCAAAGCGATGCCGCAGGTCGTGCGGGCTCAAATCCACGATCTTAGCGAGCCGTGCGTATTTCGCGACGAGGTAGCCAAGTCCCCGTTCCGTTAAGGGAGCTGGCTGCTTCGCTCCATCCGGCAGCGTTTCCTGTTTATTGGAGACAAAGAGCCACGTACTATGTGCTGGCAGCGTAGGCAGATATTCGGCTAACACCGTCCGTGCTGTCCCATTGAGCGGAACCTCACGGTATTTGTTGCGTTTCCCATATATGGCGACGCGACCACTCCGCTTGCCAAGAGTGATGTTGGATTGTTGCAGACGACACAACTCTTCGGCCCGCGGGCCAGTGTGGAGCGCGAGGATTAGCAGGGCGCGATCACGAAGCGTGCCGTGCGTGGTCACTGCGGCGATGAGCGTGTTCTCCTCCTGATCGGTCAGATGCTGCGGTGGTTGGCGGACGATCGGCACCAGTTTCACGGCCTTGGCCGGGTCGCGCCCAATGTCGCCGCGTTCGGCGGCCCAGGCAAAGTAGCGCTTGAGGCTGACCAGGTGGCGGTTGATCGTCGCCGGCTGCAGCTTGCAGACGGTTTGGAGGTAGGCGCGGTACTGCGTGAGCAACGACGTAGCAATGGCCGTGGGCGCAAAGGGATGGGCCGCTTCCTGGCCCTCGGTCCAGCTTGCCTCACACCACGCTGCGAACTGCCTGAGATCGCTGAGGTAGTTGCGCCGGGTATCGGCGCTCAAATCCTGCTCGTGGTGGAGATAGTCGCGATAGCGATCGAGGGCCTCCTGCCCTTCGGGTGACACGTTCGGCTGCGCGGTCCGCTTCATTGGTGCACTCCGTTTGCGTGCGACTATATCAGCAGACATTGCAAATCAAGACCACGGGAAACGCAGGCCGAGTGTGGCTGGCCACGCGTTCGACTATAGCGTTGTCAGTTCAGACGCCTCGATGATACCCACGCTCATGCTGGATTCCTTCCATTCCCCGCCGCCGAGCTTCGTCGTTAGTCTCTGCGCTCTAGTTCGTCGGGTGTCGGTTTCTGGAAGAACGCAATCCAGGGTTGCATCATCGCTTCAGGGATATAAAACGCCGTTAGCGAACGTTGCGCATTTCTTCGCGCCAGCCGCCGCAGCAATTCATCTGCTGGCACATCCAGGAAATGAACTTCGCTACTCGCCCCAAGCTGCTTCGATCGCGCGCGATAGTCTTCTCGTTCTTCCCGTGCCCAAAAGCCGTAATCAAGGATCACATTCGTTCCCAATACGAGCGCTCGACTGGCCAATTCCCAGAGCATGACTTCAATAAGACCATGCCGGGCATCATGCGCTGGATCTTCTGCATCTTGCCCGAAGAGACGTAATTGCCATTCATCGGGCGTGAGTCGCAGCGCCGAGCGCTCATCTTCAAGCGTTCGCGCCAGCGTTGTCTTCCCTGCACACGGAAGTCCGACCATCAGGTGGAGAGTCGCCACGGCTAGTACTCCAGGAGTGTGTATATGAGCCATCGAACGCCCCGGTTCAGCGGCGGGCGGCGTGGCGGCCCGTCTGCTGCAACCGGTTGTTAAACGCCAATGAACGGATGTATTCCGACCCGAAGCGCACGTGCGGCCAGGCACGTGCCGTTCGACTGCGCCCGTGCGGGAACGCGTTACCCAAGCTGCTCGGCAAGCGCGATGATGATGCCCTCGGGGCCGCGGATGTAACAGAGCCGGTACGTGTCCTCGTACTGCACCACTTCGCCGACCAGTTCGGCGCCGTGGGCGCGCAGGCGCGCGACGACGGCGTCGATGTCGTCGACGGTGAACATGATGCGGCGGATCCCAAGTGCGTTCACCGGAACGTTTTCGGGCCCAGTTCTGATCGCTTCTGGCGTGTGGAACTTGTCCAGCTCGATCCGTCCGTGGCCGTCCGGAGTGCGCATCAGCGCGAGGCTAGCACCGACGTTCTGAAGGCCGACGAGACGATCTACTGAGGGGCCCTCGACGGTCGTCTCGCCCTCCAGCTCCATACCAAGCGCGACAAAGAACGCCTTCGCAGCCTCAAGGTCGTCAACCACGATGAGCACGTTGTCCATCCGTTGAAGCGTCATGTCATTCCTCCCACGCTTGAATGGTGATGTCCGTACGTGTCGCACATGGCGTATAACGGGCGGCGCGTCAGCGGCGAGCGAAGAGCCGAAGGCGATGAGCGAGTCCGCTGACCGCGCATGGTAGGCAGCCCGTCCGCTTCGTCGCCACGAGGCCTGCTGCTACCTTCTCGGCGCATACCGCAGCGCCACCGCCCCCGAGCCGAACTCCAGCCGGCTCACTAGCTTCAAGTCGATAGGCTTCGATAGCCCCGCGAACAACGTCGGCCCATGGCCCGCGAGCCTGGGCTGCACCACGAACTCGTACTCATCGATCAATCCCAGCTCCGCTAATGCCAGTGGGAGTTTCACGCCCCCCACCAACAGTCCCTTCCCCGACTCCCGCTTGAGCTGCTGAACGGCCGTCCCCAGATCCCCGCGCACCAGCTCCGCGTTCCAATCGACGCGGTCCAAGGTGCTGGACACGACGTACTTCTTTGCCGCGTCGATCGTCCGGGCGAAGGGTTCCATCCAGGGTTCCATCCAATCAGGCCTCGCCCCCGTCCGCGCGAACGGACGCCACCCTGCCTCCATCAGTTCATACGTCACCCGGCCAAAGAGGAGGGCATCGGCCTGGGCGAGGTTCTCAGCCGCGTGACGATGCATGTCTTCGTCCGGGGAGATTGCGCGATGATCGCAGCATCCGTCCAATGTGATGTTGATGGAATACCGAAGGGGTCGCATTGCGTAAGACCTCCTCTAGTGATAGGACCGCCTAATGGAAAAGCTCAGGTGCGCCCGACGCCGATAGCACCGTCCACTACTACGCGTGCTGTACAAAACTATATGCGCATTTTCGCCACGTTCACTGGCGTCGCTTGCAGCGCCGTGTTGGGCGGCGCGCTACTTGTGAAAGGCATCGTGGGGGGCCCTCGCGCGTGAAGGCCTCACCGAGACGAACTCACCGCTGGGCGAAAGGGTGTGAGGTAGGATTACGCCTTGCGTACCGGGTAGCGGAGGTGTGTAACGCCGAGGCCCGGGATCACCGTCGGGTTGCCAAGAACGACTGGCGTGCCGACGAGGTGGTCAAAGAGTCGAACTCCGGAGCCAAGAAGAACCGCCGCGATGTCGACGTGGAGTTCGTCGAGGAGGCCAGCATTCAGGCACTGCTGGATGGTGTCAGCACCGTGGACTCCAACGGACTTCCCGGCGGCGGCGGCTTTGGCTTGCTTCACAGCGCTTTCGATGCCGTCGGTCACGAATTGGGCAGTCGAGTCGGGGCGCGGCCATCCGGCAGGGATGTTATGGGTAAGTACGAATGCTGGTCCCCAAGCGTGGTTCCCGCCCCAACCGTGTGCGACCTCAAAAGTGCGTCGACCGGTGAGTACGGCACCAAGTTTGGACCAGAGACCGCGAAGGTGCTCGGCGCTCGGCTCGGACACCTTAAACGTCATGGAGTCCGACCCTCCGGTGTGGAATTCGACGTTCCCTGAGGCGAAGTACCAGTCGAACACTTCGGCCACGCCATCATTGAGGTCGGCGACGTAGCCGTCGAGCGACATGGACATGATTGCGACAACCTTCGACATTGCGATGTTCCTTCCTAAGCCTCTATCGCACGTGATCCGAGGCGAAGTATAGCAGAGTGCTGCGACAGCTAGTGCCACAACACAGCGGTACTGCTTTGAGCGGCCCAACTATTAATTGGGCTGCTGGGTGCGGTGACGTCCACCCTCAGTGCGTGCATGACCGCACCCCGCGGTTTCATCCCGGACGCCACGGGTTCCGAGGCCACGCACGATTCCCGCGGCAGGCCCACCTCGATGTTTGAATGTCCATCGTCTGAGGGATTCTCGGAACCAGCAGCTTGTACCTACGACATACCCAGCCTTAACAGATGGCGAACTCCGTGTGTTTCACGCTATCGGTCTTCCGTAACGAACGACCTATCAATGGCAACGGTGTGGTGGTGAAGGGTGCCACGATCCACTCCATGACTCAGGCCTTTACGGTGCATCTATATTAGCAGACATCGTAAACTAGGGTTCTTCAACACATTAGCAGACATTTTTAGCCATTTTACGCCTCTACATGTCTGCTAATGGCAGTCAGCGGATATTATGAATCCAAATTCGGTTCCGAATCTGATACATGTCAACGATAAGGAAGCTCGATGTGGTTGAGCCTCCTCCCTTCGTGTGCGGCAGCCTTGACATGAACGTTCAAACTAAATAGGGCCACGAACGTTGTCCGGAATGGAGGAAGGCATGGCATACTCTGGACGATGTGCTAGCCACCACGTCCAGGAGGTTTGCCATGCCAGCCGCCCGATGTGTCCGCCCTCTGAGCGAGCACGAGCAGTTTGCCCTCCACCAGCACTATCGCACCACACACGACGCCGATCTCCGCTCCCGTACGCAGATGATCCTGCTCTCCGCCGCAGGTCAGCCCGTTGCCCAGATTGCCTCACTGACCTTCTTTGGCGAAGACATTGTGCTCTATTGGCTCGACCGCTATGAACAAGACGGCATTGATGGTCTTGCCGACCGTCCTCGCTCTGGGAGGCCACCCAAACGTCGATGATGCGTATCGTCAGATGCTGCTCACCACCGTCGAGCCCCTGCCTCGCCAGAGTGGACAAGCCTTCTCGACCTGGGCATGTTCTGATCTCGCTCTCTACCTTGAACAGCGAGGCTAGGGTGCTGTCAGTGACGAAACGGTGAGGCGGCATCTGCAAGCCCTTGGCTATCGCATCATTCGTCCGGTCTTGACCATGAGCAGCCCGGATCCAGACTACGACAGCAAGGTGGCCCACCTGCGGCTCTACTAAGAGCAAGCCCGACGCGGCGAAGTGACGATGCTGTATGATGATGAGGTGGATCTGCACCTGCTTCCAGGAATCACCGGATGCTGGACACGACGCGGCAGCCAGCGCACAGTGGCGACGCCTGGACAGAACCAGAAACGGTATGGCTTCGGTGCGGTGAACATGATCAGTGGTGCAGTAACCCGGCGGATCGAGGAGCGGAAGACCAGCGTCGGCTTCTGTGCATTGGTCGAACAGGTGGTGGCGGAGTACTGTCCCGGCGAGCGGTGGGACAGGCCGAAGGTGGTGCTGGTACTCGACAACTACATTATTCATCGGAGCACGGCACCGCAGCGTGTGCTGGAGCGGTACGCGGACCGCCTGATCATCTGTCCCCTGCCAACCTACGCTCCGAATCTGAACGTGATCGAGGTGTTGTGGAAGTATCTGCGGCGCAAGGTCACACATAAGCACCTGTGTGAATCGGTGGCAGCGCTGACGACGGCAGTGGAGACCTTCTTTACCGAGCTTGACCGCCAGCCCGCCACCGTGCTCTCTGTCATTGGCTGTTCCGCATAACTTTCGTGGTTCTATTTAGGACCAGCCGTAGATCTTAACCAGCCTCGCGCGAGCTGTTCACCGGTTGCGTCCACTCTCGTTCCAGGTGCACGCGCGCGCTGCGTGGTAGATCGGCACTACTCATGCCGATCAGCACCTCGAAGTCGCCCGCCTCGGCGACCCAGGCGTCTCGCGTATCGTCGAAGTACGCCAGCGCGCGCATGTCTAGCGTGAGCGTCACATCCTGTGCCTCGTTGGGTTGCAACGTCACTTTGGCGAAGGCCTTGAGCTCCTTGGTTGGACGATCCAGGCATGCTTCAGCATCGCGCACGTAGAGTTGGATCACGGTTTGCCCGACGCGCTCG